>NZ_JABWQQ010000024.1:0-79332 GCF_014268555.1 Pseudomonas sp. SWRI111
CATGTGAGAGTAGGTCATCGTCAAGATTAAATTCCGAAACCCCAATTGCGAAAGCAGTTGGGGTTTTGTTTTGCCTGTGGAAAAGTTTTGCTCGTAATGACGAACAAAATTGCACAGTTATTTTCGAAGCAGAACACTAGAATAGCCCCACCTTATTCGGAGCCAGAGCCTGTATGTCAGAGTCGGTTGACGCCCCCGGGCTGTCAGATTTACCGCTGGAAGACTTGGTGGCCTGTCATGAGTGCGACCTGCTGATGCGCAAGCCACAACTTGCCCACGGCGAAAAAGCACTCTGCCCACGCTGCGGTTATGAATTATATGCCCACCGCCATAACGTGGTGCAGCGCAGCCTTGCCTTGGTGATCGCAGCATTGCTGTTGTACATCCCGGCAAATTTTTTACCCATCATGCAGCTCAACATCCTCGGACAATCTTCCCAGGACACGGTCTGGAGTGGCGTACTCGGCCTGTTCAACACGGACATGAAGGGTGTGTCGATTGTTGTCTTTCTGTGCAGCATGGCCATACCGCTGGTGAAGTTGTTGTGTCAGTTGTTCGTTTTGCTGACCATTCGTTTTAACGTCGGCCGCAGCTACGGCTTGCTGCTGTATCGCATTTATCACCACCTCAAAGATTGGGGGATGCTCGAGGTATACCTCATGGGTGTGCTGGTGGCGATCGTCAAGTTGGCGGACATGGCAGCGATCACTGTTGGCCTGGGCCTGGTGTGTTTCATTGGTTTGTTGTTGGTCCAGGTCTGGCTGGAAGTGGTGATGTCACCGCATCAGATCTGGCAGGCGTTATCAGGAGAAGATGCTCATGCGGGCGATTGATGCGGGCATTCTGATTTGCATCGAATGTCACGAATTGAACAGGCAGGCCGCGGACACCGATGAGCAAACCTGCACCCGCTGCGGTGCATTGGTCCACGCGCGCCGGCCGAACAGCCTGGCGCGAACCTGGGCCTTGCTGATCACCGCAGCGATTATCTACATCCCCGCCAATGTGCTGCCGATCATGACGGTCAGTTCGCTGGGCCAGGGGGATCCGAGCACGATCATGTCCGGGGTGATTCAACTGGTGCAGCACGGCATGATTCCGATCGCCGCCGTGGTGTTCATCGCCAGTATTCTCGTGCCGACTTTCAAACTGGTCGGTATCGCGCTGTTGTTGTTTTCGGTGCAGCGACGTCAGCCGTTGTCGGCCCGTCAGCGCATCTGGATGTACCGCTTCATTGAGTTCATTGGCCGCTGGTCGATGCTCGATATTTTTGTGATCGCCATTCTCGTGGCGGTCGTCAACTTCGGCCGGCTAGCCAGTGTCGAAGCCAACCTTGGCGCCATCGCCTTCGCCAGTGTGGTGATCCTGACGATGCTCGCCGCAGTAACTTTCGATCCCCGACTGATTTGGGATAACACGGAGTCGGACGACGACCATGACTGATTTGCCTGTAGCGAAAACCCGACCGGCTTCCAACTGGTCTGCCATTTGGGTACTGCCTCTGATTGCGCTGATCATCGGCGGCTGGCTTGGCTGGCGTGCCTGGTCCGAGACCGGTATCGAGATCCAGGTGCGTTTCGAAAGCGGTGAAGGCATCCAGGCCAACAAGACCGAGGTCATGTACAAAGGCATGTCGGTCGGTAAGGTCAAGACCCTCAAACTCGACGATGAAGGCAACTCCAAAGGGGTGATCGCCACTATCGAGATGAACAAGGATGTCGGGCAATACCTCAAGACCAGCACGCGTTTCTGGCTGGTCAAACCGAGCGTGACCCTGGCCGGTATCACCGGGCTTGAAACGCTGGTGTCCGGTAACTACGTGGCGATCAGCCCCGGGGAAGGCGAACCCGTGCGCAAGTTCAAGGCGCTCGCCGAAGAGCCGCCGCTGTCTGACGCCCAGCCAGGCTTGCACCTGACCATCAAGGCAGATCGGCTCGGTTCGCTGAGCCGTGGAAGTCCGGTGTTCTACAAGCAGATCAAAGTGGGTCAGATCAAAAGTTACCTGCTCTCGGAAGACCAGAGCACGGTAGAACTCAAAGTCTTCATCGAGCCGACTTACGCCAAACTGGTGCGCAAACACACGCGCTTCTGGAACGCCAGCGGCATCAGTATCGACGCCAACCTGTCCGGGGTGAAAGTGCGCAGCGAATCGCTGGCGAGCATCGTCGCTGGCGGTATCGCGTTCGCGACCCCGGAGAATCGCAAGGACAGTCCACCGACTGATCCAAGCCTGCCGTTCCGCCTGTATGAGGACTTTGACGCCGCCGCTGCCGGCATTCGCGTCAAGGTCAAACTCAGTGACTTCGAAGGCCTGCAAGCCGGCCGCACGCCGGTGATGTACAAAGGCATTCAGGTCGGCAATCTGAAGGCGCTCAAGGTCGATCCGGACCTGAACAGCGCCACCGCCGAGCTGACCCTCGACCCGCTGGCTGAAGATTATCTGGTCGACGGCACGCAGTTCTGGGTGGTCAAACCGTCGATTTCCCTGGCCGGCATCACCGGCCTGGAAGCGTTGGTGAAGGGCAACTACATCGCTGTGCGCCCCGGTGATAAAGGCGCGGCACCGAAACGCGAGTTTGAGGCACGACCCAAGGCGCCGCCGCTGGATCTACGTTCGCCGGGCCTGCATCTGGTGCTGTTTACCGATGCCCTCGGCTCGATCGAAGTCGGCAGCCCGATTCTGTACAAGCAGGTCAAAGTCGGTTCGGTGCAGAGCTATCAGTTCTCCAGGACCCGTCAGCAAGTGATCATCGGTGTGCATATCGAGAAGGAATACGAGAATCTGGTCAACGCGTCGACGCGCTTCTGGAACGTCAGCGGCATTACGCTGACAGGCGGCCTGACCGGTGGCATCCAGGTGAAAAGTGAATCACTGCAAACCCTGATGGCCGGCGGCATCGCTTTTGAAACACCGCAGGCCAAGGCGCCGCTGCAAAAACGTATCCCGCGCTTCCGTCTGTTCGCCAGCCATGACGATGCCAATCAGAAGGGTGCGGTGGTCACCATCAAGGTCGACCGCGCTGATGGCCTGCGCAGCGGCACGCCGGTCCGCTTCAAGGGGCTGGATGTCGGCAAGATCGAAAGCGTCGATCTGACCGACGATCTGCAGTCGGTGATCCTCACTGCGCGGATCACCGAGGTGCCGGACAAGATCGCGCGAGTGGGCAGTCAGTTCTGGGTGGTCAAGCCGGAATTGGGGCTGATCAAGACTGAAAATCTGGAAACCCTCGTCACCGGTAAATACATCGAGGTACAGCCCGCGCCGAAAAATCTGGGGCCGCAGAAAAACTTTGTCGCCTTGGCGCAAGCACCGGAAGTCACTCGACAGGAAGCCGGCCTGAGCCTGGTATTGAGCGCTGCCCGTCGTGGCTCGCTGAAGCCTGGCGTGCCGGTGACTTACCGTGAAATCACGGTCGGCAAGGTGACCGGATATGAACTGGGGCAGACCGCGGATCGCGTGCTGGTGCACATTCTGATCGAGCCGAAGTACGCGCCGCTGGTGCGCAGCGGCAGTCGGTTCTGGAACACCAGTGGCGTAGGTTTCGATTACGGTTTGTTCAAAGGTGTGACGGTGCGAACCGAGTCGCTGGAGACGCTGATTCAGGGCGGTATCGCTTTCGCCACCCCGGACGGCGAGCGCATGGGCAATCCGGCGCGGGCCGAGCAGACATTCCCGTTGTTCGACAAGTTTGAGGATGAGTGGCTGACGTGGGCGCCGAAGATTCAGCTCGGTAAGTAATCTGAAGTTTATGTGGCGTCTATCAAGACGCCTTCGCGAGCAAGCCCGCTCCCACAGGGGAACGCATTCCAACTGTAGGAGTGAGCCTGCTCGCGATAGGGCCCTGCTAATCAACACATATCCCAGACAATAAAAAAGGGCCGCGATCCCATCAGATCGCGGCCCTTTTATGTTTTCAGTTAACGCCGATCAAACCGCATCCAGCTCCGGCTCATCCGCTTGAACATTCAACGTGGCCTTGACCGCATCATGCCGGCGGATGTACTTCCAGTCCGCTTCATCGATGTAGATCCCCGCCGGGCCGCTGCCACCTTCTAGGTCAATCGCGACACTGGCGCAGACCTGCGGCTTCACGCTCGCCAGAATCGGCACGAAGCCCAGTTGCAGACTGGTTTCCAGCAAGGCCGCCTGGTTTTTCTCGTCGATGTCCGCCGCCTCGTCGAGGTAGTACGGCAGACGCACGCGGCCGGCCAGATCGCGGTCCATCAAGTGCAGCAACAAGTACATGTTGGTCAGCGCCTTGATGGTCATGGTCGTACCGTTGGACGCCGCGCCGTCGATGTCGGTGTGGATCACTGGCTGACCATTGACCTTGGTGATCTCGAAGGCCAGTTCGAACAAGTCCTTGAGGCCGAGCTGGTTGTGGTTTGCCGCCACCAGCCGCGCCAGGTATTCCTTGGCCTCTTCGTTCTTGTTGTCCTGCTCGGCGCTCTGGCTCAGGTCGAATACCGACAGGGTTTCGCCTTCCTCGTACTGGCCGGCACTGTGGATGATCTGGTCGATGTGCTTGAGCGCTTCCTTGTTCGGTGCGAGGACGATGCGGAAGCTCTGCAGGTTCGAAACCTGACGCTTGTTGATCTCACGGTTGAACAGCGCCAATTGATGCTCGAGGCTGTCGTAGTCGCTGCGGATGTTGCGCAGAGTGCGGGCGATGTCGGTGACTGCCGCGCGCCGCGCTTTGCCCAGCGTCAGCGCTTCATCGGTGCGATGCGCGTAAGCGTTGATCAGCAACGACAGACGCCGCTCCATATCGTCTTCGCTGTCGAACTTCGCCACACCTTTCAGACGCACTTGCGCGTACAGCGCTTCGATCTGGCCATCGGCACGCAGCAGGCCCTGCCAGCTGTCTTGATAGTCGTTGAGCAGCGGCAGCAGGTTGTCCATCGAATCATCGACCGGATCCATGAACGGCGTGCCGAACGGCAGATCCGCCGGCAGCAGCTGACGACGGCGCAATGCATCGTCGAGAGTGCGTTGCTTGGCTTCCATGTCAGCGATCTGCCGGCCGACCAGTTGCAGCTTGGCCGACAGTTGCTGGACGCGCTCGGTGAAGGCGTCGCTGGAGCGCTTGAGTTCGTCCTGCGCGGCTTCCATCTGCGCCAGTTGTTCGAGCTTGTCGCCTTCTTCGGCGCTCAGGGTCTGGGTGCGACGGAAATCTTCCAGCGCCTTCTGCGCATCCAGCACCTGCTGGTACAGCGCTTCGGTCTGGGTCTTGCTCGCGGCGCGGTCGGCGGCCACGGCTTGCTGGGTCTTCAGCTGCTTGAGCTCTTTTTCCAAACGCTCTTTCTGATCACGCAACGCGGCGCGGTCGGCCAGCGCTTGCAGAGCTGGCGGCTCGATGTGCGAGATGTCGATGGACAGACCCGGCACTTCGAAACGCTCGCCTTTGAAGCCATCAAGAATCAGCTCGACCGATTTGACCCACTCGCCGTTCTCATCGAGGGTAATGCCGTGTTCGCCCAGCGGCAGGCTGAACAGTGCGCTGTTGAACAGGCGCATCAGACGCTCGACGTCCTGTTGCGAAAACTCTTCGCGCAGGCGCGCGTAGCTGTTGTTGTCGGCGTGATCGAGTTGCTGCTTCACCGACTTCAGGCGTTTTTCCAGATCGCGCAGGCGCTCTTCGAGATCTTCGGCGCTGAACTGACGCGACTGCGCCAAGGCACCGGCCAGTTCGTCGTGAGCATCCTTGGCGGCGAGTAATTGCTGCTCGAGCACTTTGACGTCATCGACCAGGGCGAAGCGGTTCTTCAACACCGACAGCTCGCCGAGCCAGCGCTGAATACCGGAGATCTCCCGCTCCAGGCGCATCAGTTCCTGTGTGCCGCCGCGCTGATCGTTTTGCAGATCGTCTTGCTCGCGGCGGTAGTGTTCGGCCTGAATGGTCAGCTCTTCCTTACGCGCAGTCGCGTAGTCTGACCAGGTGCCGAGCAAGGAATCGAGCAGCGGCGACAAGCGATGCAATTTGCCGCGCAGCACGTCGCGCTGCTTCACGCCGTTGGCCAACGCTTCAACCAACGGGCCGGCAGCCACCAGCGAGTTGTAATCCTGCTCCATGCGCCGCACATCGCGGAAGGCTTCTTCGCACGCGGCGATGTAATCGACGCTGCCGGAACGCAAGCTGTGCTCGAAAGCATCGAGGAACAGTTGCTTGAGCTTGGCCGCGGTGATTTCGCGCATGTGCAGCAAGTTGATGAACAGCGCACGGAAAGTCTTCAGGCTCTGCTCGCTGGTCGAACGCAGCGGGATCAGCGTCAGGTCGAGCGGGATCGACGTGTGACCGCCGACCAGCAAACGGCGCAGTTCGTCCGGCTTGAGTTCGTAGGCTTTGAGGCCTTCTTTCTCGAGATTGCTGAACAGTTCTTTCTGGCGCAGGCAGGTGTCGTTTTTCTGGTAATGGGCCAGATCGAGCTTGCCGGCGTAGGCGAAGAACTGGTGACCGAAACCACCGCCCGGGCCGCGGCCGACCACACCGATCACGTGCGGGCCGTGGGGCAGATTGACTTCGACGAGGATGTAACTGGTGTCGGAAGCAAAGTAGAAACGCCGCGATTGTTCGAGGCTGTACTTGCCGAAACTCATGTCTGACATGCGCGCCAGAATCGGAAACTGCAAAGCGTTGATCGACGCCGATTTACCGAGGTTGTTCGCGCCGTAGACCGACAGCGGTTCTTCCAGCGGGAACAGGCCGAGGCTGTAACCGGCGGTGTTCAAAAGGGCAAAGCGGCGGATGCCGTAGCGTTCCTGGCTCATGCGTCGGACTCCTGTTCTTCGGCAATGGCGCGGGCCAGTGCGTCTTCTTCGCTTTCTTCTTCAAATTCGCTCAGGTCGAGCGGATCGTCGGTTTCGAGGAATTTCGCTTCGGCTTCTTCGTCGATCAGCACCGGCGCCGGCAGCGGCAGGACGCTGTGTACGCTGGCGGCCAGATCGCGGTCCTGCTGGACTGACAGGCACACGTCGAGGAAGCGGTGCATCGGCGGCAGGAAGCGGTACACGCCGTTCTCTTCGCCGGCGAAACCGAGCTGGGTCATGCGGCGCATGATCTTTTCTTCGAGTTCTTCGACGGTCTGCACTTCGGCCTGAATGAACAGGTCGCGGTACTTGTCCAGCAGCGACGGGAGTTCTTCGCGGCCGAGGCTGCCGCCATCAAGCACGGCGATCGGGTCGCGGCCCTGGTCGGCCAGATGCTCGACGAGGATGAAGGTGAACAGCGCCAGACGTTGGGCGGTCTTGTTCACCGCGGCGGCGGCCATGTCTGGCACGAAGTAATAAAAACCACGGGTATCGCAGACCAGTTCAAAGCCCAACGCCTTGAACAGCATGCGGTACTGGTCCTGGAAATTCGACAGTTGTGCGTACAGCTCAGGATCACGGCGGCTGACGTGGTAACCCTTGAACAACTCGCGGAAGATCGGCGCCAGTTGCGACAGTTCGGATAGATCAAGATGCATGGGGGATGCTCGCAGAATCCTCGGCGGCAGTGTCGCTGGCCGAGAGCAGGGCGAAGGAGCGCAGGCTGACCTGGTGCTCGTGAGTGTGGTATTCGCGGCGTTCGAGACGCTCGCGCTTGAAGCGTTTTTCCCGCGACAGGCGCGAGAACCAGTAAAGCAATTCGTCGGTGGCGCCGTCCGGTTCCTGCTCCAGCAGCCAGGTCATCAGATCCGGCATCGGCAGGGACTCTTCACAACGGTCGACCATCTCGCGCACGGTACGTGGCGCACGTGGAGCATCGCCAGTCTTTTGTGTCTTGTGCGCCTTGGGGAAGCGCGCCGGTTTCGGCTCGAAACGCGCCAAGGCGTAAACGTAAGCTTCGACCTGACTGGCGCTGCCGAGGAAAGTGCTTTGCGGGCGGGTGAACAGCGGCATTGCCGCCTGCGGTACGGCGTCGATGCCTTTACGGCGAATCGCCGCCAGCGCCAGTGCGGCGCCACGGGTCACGGCGTTGTGCCGGCGCGCTTCTTCACGCAACGGCAGTAGCAGTTCGCGGGCATGGCGTAGGGTCAGTTGCGCGCTGGTCTGCATTTCGAGGATGCGCGCGTGGGTGCGCAGGAGCATGTCGTCATCGACCAGATGGCCGAGGCGCTGCTGTTCGCTGAGCATCTTCAGCAATACCGTTTCGACCTTGCGCACGCCTTGTTCGAAGGCGCCGTCGGCGTTGACCAGATCGATCATCGGTTCGACGTATTCGTCCCACGTCGCCAACACTTCGGCATAACGCTGACGCAGCGGAATCTGCCGGTCGCTGGTCTTGGCCCGTTCGGCGACCGCCACCAGCGCCTGTTCGTCGTTGTCGAGTTTCTTCAGTACGTCGCGCACGCGCATGTCGAGCAGACGCAATTGGCGGGCCAGGTCGTTGCCGTCGCGAACGTCGAACGCGTCCTGGATATAACCGGCCAGACGTTCGAGGTGGCGCAGGTAGGCTTCGATCTCCAGGCACAGCCCCAGACGGTGTTCGCGGCGCAGATAGGCAAGGAAGTCATGAATTTGCGCGTTCAGCTCGAAGCGGTTCGGGCTTTTCGCCACCGGAACCAGAATATCGAGGCGGATCCACACGTCGAGCAGGCTGGTGATGTCCTGCGGCGTGCTGTCGAGTTGTTGGGCGGCCAGTTGCGTGCGCAGTTCGTTGAGGCTCAGGGTGCCTTGGTCGAAGTGCTCGCACAGTGGCTCCAGAAGTGCCCAGTGTTCAGCGAGGGCGCGCAAGACGCGCTTGGGTTCGATCATCGGAATGGCCGGCTGGTTGGCGATTAAAAGCGGCGATTGTACTGCATCGCAGGCGTGTCGATTCACTCTCGGGACGGGCTGTCGCATTCTTTGCTTAAAGCGCGTCGACAAAGAGTGTCGATCAACAACGGGCGATCTTGAACGAAGGGCGGTAGAATCAGCACACTTTCCGTTATCCACAAGTGGCCGACCCTTGCTTATCGAGTCCCGCCGCCGCGCCTATTTGAACGCCATGCAGGTGGTCAACTGGCTGCCGCGCACCGAACTGCCTTTCGCCGCACCGTCGCGGCCCGAGCTGCTGCAGATGCCCGAGCCTGAGGTCGAGGTTGCGGTTGTGCCGGCGCCTCAGGCCGAAGCGCCGGTAGCCCCTGCCGCGCGTGCGCCCGAGCGACCGAAAATCGAAGTTCCGCGTCCGTCGTTGGCCAGTACCCGAAACGGCGCCAAACCGGTGGAGGTGGTCGACGACACGCCTGTGGTCGTCAAGCCTGCGCCAGTGCCGCCGCCGCGTTTTGCCCTGCAACTGCTGCGCGCCGGACGCTGTCTGCTGCTGGTCGAGTTACCCACAGGCGAAGCGTTCCAGAGCCGCGATCCGGCGTATCTGCTGCTCAAGGACATGTTGCGCGCCGCCGGTCTGCCGGATGCGCCGCAGATTGTCGGCGAGCCGGTGCGCTGGCCATGGCTTAACCGCGGCACGCTGGATCAAGGCCCGGAAGCGGCGCGTGACTTCGTTCAGGGCTTCCTGTCCGTGCAAATGGAAACGGCGCCATGCGCCTGCCTCTGGCTGATCGGTCTGCCGGCGGTGCGGTTTGCCGGTGAAGCGGACGCGGAAGCATTCAATCGTGAATTGCAGATCGAAGGTCTCGGTTCGGCCTGGGCCATTCCCGGTCTGGAATTGTTAATGGAAGAGCCCCAGCGCAAGGCCGCTGTGTGGCAAGCCATGCGTCGGCTGATGGCGCGCTGGAAAGAATCGAATGAGTGACGCGGTAACCTTCCGTCCGATGACCGAGGCGGATCTCGAGGCAGTGCTGAAAATCGAATATGCCGCGTACAGTCATCCGTGGACTCGGGGGATTTTTCTTGATGGACTGGGCAAATACCAGATCTGGCTGATGTTCGAAGGGCAGCAGCAGGTTGGACACGGTGTGGTGCAGATCATTCTCGATGAGGCACACCTGCTCAATATCACCGTGAAGCCGGAAAATCAGGGGCGCGGCCTGGGGCTGGCGTTGCTCGAGCATTTGATGTCGCGTGCGTATGCGGCCGAGGCCCGGGAGTGTTTCCTCGAAGTACGGGACAGCAATACCGCGGCATTCAAGTTGTATGAACGGTATGGCTTCAACGAGATAGGCCGGCGTCGGGATTATTATCCGGCGGTGGGTGGGCGCGAGGATGCGGTGGTCATGGCCTGCACCTTGGTGGATTAGGCCTTAAAAGCATCGCGAGCAGGCTCACTCCTACAATTTGGAATGTGTTCCCCTGTAGGAGTGAGCCTGCTCGCGATAGCGATTTATCAAGCGCCGCTGATCACCGCTTGCCATCCAGCGGATCCAGATCCGCCATCTCAGCCTCATCCAGCCCGTCACCCCCGCCGATGTCATTCTCATCGACCACACTCAAATCCCAATCCGCCTGCTCACCCTCGCCGATTTCCTCGGCATCCCGGGCGCCATCGTCGCGAATCAGGGTTTCCGGGCTCATATCATCGTCGGTGGGCTGACGATCATCCATCGACGCGCCCGTCATGCCCGCCTCACGCACGCGCTCACGGGGCATCAGTTGGTCGCGTTCACGCTCGGGCAGCTCATCACCAATCTTCGCGGTCTCCTCGTCGTCAAAATCCAGCTCACGCACCGAACCCATGCGGTCTTCGTTATCATCGATGGGCTCCGGTTGCACCGCATCATAAGGGCGTCGTGAATCAGTCATGGCAATTCCTCGTACTGTGGGCCTTACTGAGGTGGACTCACCGGGCGCGCAAGAATTCCAACGGAAACACTTTGCGATGATGGCGTGACCCCGACGGGCGGTTGTCTGTCATACCAGCGCATCTTTCTTGAGGCCTTACACATGCACGATCTACAAGACCTGATTGATAACAACGAGCGTTGGGCTGACGCGATCACCAAGGAAGACCCGGATTTCTTCGCCAAACTGGCGCGCCAGCAGACCCCGGAATACCTGTGGATCGGTTGCTCCGACGCACGCGTGCCAGCCAACGAAATCGTCGGCATGCTGCCGGGGGATCTGTTTGTTCACCGGAACGTTGCCAATGTGGTGCTGCACACCGACCTCAACTGCCTGTCGGTGATCCAGTACGCGGTCGATGTGCTCAAGGTCAAACACATCCTCGTCACCGGTCACTACGGCTGCGGCGGCGTGCGCGCATCGATGCAGGATCGCCAGTTCGGCCTGATCGACGGCTGGCTACGTTCGATCCGCGACTTGTATTACGAAAAACGCGAAGAGCTGGCCAAGTTGCCGACCGAAGAAGAGCAAGTCGACCGGATGTGCGAACTCAACGTGATCCAGCAAGTGGCGAATGTCGCGCACACCAGCATCATCCAGAACGCCTGGCATCGCGGGCAGAGCCTGTCGATCCACGGCTGCATCTATGGCATCAAGGACGGCCGCTGGAAAAGCCTGAATACGACCATCAGCGGTTTCGAGCAGTTGCCGCCGCAGTATCGCCTGCGTCCGGTCGGCGCGCCTTGATCGCACCGTTCAGTGTGATCATCGGCAGCGCCAGCGTTGCAGAAAATGCAGGCCCTCGATCGTGGGTGGTTCGTCGTAACCGGTGATCCACCCGCGGCAACGTGGCGAACCGCACTGGCAAGCGAACTGGCGCAGCAGTCTGTCTTCGGTGGTGGCGTAATCCATGGTCAAGCGTTCGCCGCTGTGGATATCTTTCAACGCCCATAGCCATAACTCGCTCACGTCGAGAAAGACGTTGGGGTCGCAGGCATGCTGGAGCAATCCGCAGAAGCGCGGATCGTAGACATGAATGCCGGTCAGCAATTGCCGCGTGTGTCGGCAGCGGTAGGGCAATAATTGACCGGAAACCCTGCACATTCGCCGCGCTTGCAGGAATTCGCGGCGCGTTGCCACCGCTACCCCGTGACCGCCGTCGTCGTGGACGATCTCAAAATCGCTGCTGGAAGGAAAACCGAGACGCACGGGCAGGCCGGCGAACGGGTAGATACCTTTGGTATCCGGTGGTGCGGTTGAAGCCATGGCGTGGGTATTCATCACGATCCTTGTCGCAATGCCATTGCGACTTCCTCGGTTGACGTCCTGTCAACTTGCGTATCACTTGGATCCAATCTTGTCGCATTAGGTATAGCCGGTCTACTGTCAGATCTGACAGGCGATTTAGGCGTATTCCCGCGTCAGCCTTTGCCGACACGGGAACCGCACCGAAGCGGTTACAGGTGCGGCGCTGCAACGGCCGGTGTTGGCAGAGGCGCTCTGAGTTGCTGGAGTTGCGCTTTGACCGGCGTGCTCGCGCACTGGGTGGCGGCCTGCTCCGGGGTCAGGTTGCGGATCGAGGTGTAGAACAATTCGCAGGTTTTGACCTTCTGAGTGACTTGCCAGGTCTGCGTGCAGCTATTGAGCAGAGCGGAAGGGTTGCTGCCCGGTTTGCTGCCCATCCCCGCCTGCCAGCAAGCCGCACTCAAATCCTGTCCCATGACGCGCAGGCCCGCCGCGTCAGCCTTGGCCTGTGCATCTTCGCCGGTGTAGCTCTTCGGGTCGGCGGCGTACCAGATATAGCTCGGATGGTTGGAACCCAGCACCGGCACGTTCACCCCTTCGCTCGGGCTGATGGTCGCCAGCCCCAGTACAGCCACCGTCGGCCCGTATTGCTGCTTGATCCAGTTACGCACCGGTGCGCCGAACGCAACCATCGGCAGCGTTGTGCCGCTGGCGGTCTGGCTGAACTGTTTGACCAGCGTGGTCTGGTAATCCTTGAAGTAAGCATAAACGCCTTCCAGATCACTGCCGGCGTTGGACGGCGCGGCAATCGGGGCGATGTCGATGATGGTCTGGAACGCCGGCGTCTGCTCCGCCGGGATGCCGTTGTCGGTGAGCAGCGTTGCCCAGCGATCGGTGGTGTTGGAGCGCAGGTAGTCCTGCGCCTGGGTCAGCGAGTAATCCGGCGGGAAGTGCAGCAACTCGACGCTTTTGCGGTTTTCCAGGGCCATGCCCAGCGGCAGGAACAGGTACCAGCTGTAAGCCCACTTGCCATCGGCGTTGAGTCTGCTTGCACCGCTATAGGCCAGGTCGCCGGCATCGAGCAGCGCGGACAGCGGCTTGTCGTAGCCCACAGGTACGCCGGTGATTTCGGCGTAGAGCTGATCGTTATCGGTTTTCACCCGCACTTTTGCATCGGGATAACCGTCGCGCTGTACGCTCTGGCTCAGATAATGGGCGACGGTCTGCTCCAGCGTCCAGTTGCGGAAGCAGATCACGCTGCAGTTGTTGGGGTAGGCGAAGAGGCGGGTGACGCGCTCGGTACTGCCCAGCTTCAGGTCGACATCGGCGTGGGCGGCGGCGCTCAACGTGAGCGCGGCGAGGGCCAGTGCGGCGGGGGTAAGTCCTGCGAATTTGAACATGCTCAGATCCTTTTCAGCGTGGGTTCCCCGCGAACGTGGGGGCGCTTCATAGTGGATCAGCTGTGTTTGACAGGAAAGCGGTTGGTTGTGGATTCTTGCCGGAATGCTGTTTGCTCAGGCAGTGCACATGCAATGTTACGGCTGGGCCAGCAAGCGCGCTGCCTGGCACGCGTGCGCACTGCTAGACTGCAGCGACATTGAATTTTTCACGGGTGAGTCATGAAACCTTCTACTGCTCTTGATATGCAAAGGTCCGCCGTCCGCGAAGTGATCGGGCGCTTTCGCGTGGCCAACCCGCGTGTATTTGGTTCGGCATTGTCGGGAACGGATCTGGACGGTAGCGATCTGGATCTGCTGGTGGATCCGCTGCCCGGCACCACGCTTTTTGATCTGGGCGGACTTCAGGTTGAACTTGAAGACCTGCTAGGCGTTGCGGTCGAAGTATTGACGCCGGGAGACCTGCCAGTGAAATTTCGTCAGCAGGTGCTTGATCAGGCGCGCCCCGTCTAAAACAGCGAGCAAGTCCTTGCGAAGTATTTGAATGCACCTGCCCTTGAGCAAGTGCATTTACATCAACCTACGGCATCACCGGCGGCGTATACGCCAATGTCGTCCCCAGCGCCCACAGCAACAGCAGCACCAGCGGCGTGTGCACCAGCAGTTGCACGAACGAGAAGCCGATCAGGTCCCGCGCTTTCAAACCGAGCACGCCGAGCAGCGGCAGCATGTAGAACGGGTTGATCAGGTTGGGCAATGCTTCTGCTGCGTTGTAGATCTGCACCGCCCAGCCGAGGTGGTATTGCAGGTCGTTGGCGACTTGCATCACATACGGCGCTTCGATGATCCACTTGCCGCCGCCCGACGGAATGAAAAAGCCGAGAATCGCCGAGTACACGCCCATCAGCAACGCGTAGGTGTCGTGGGAGGCGATGCTGACGAAAAACGTTGAAATGTGATGGGCCAGGGTCTGTGCGTCTGCGCCTTTGACCGTGGTCATCAGCGCGGCGATCGAGCCATACAGCGGAAACTGGATCAGCACGCCGGTGGTGGTCGGTACCGCGCGGGCCACGGCATCGAGAAAGCTGCGCGGGCGCCAGTGCAGCAGTGCGCCAAGCATGATGAACAGGAAGTTGTAGGTATTCAGGCCGGAAATCGCCGTAATCGCCGGTTTCGTCGAGAACTCATGAAACAGCCATCCGGCCGCCAGCAGCACCAGCACAATGATCAACAACGGGCTGTGTTCCAGCCATTCGCCGGGGCGAGTGCGCGGTTGCAGCGGCGGCAGATTGAAGGCCGGGTCGATGCCGCAGGCCTCGGCGTCGCGTGCCGAGTTCGGTCCGGGGGCGGTGGCGTAGGCGATGATGATCGAGATAACGATCAGCGCCAGCAGCATGACGCCGGACTGCCAGAGGAAAATGGTTTCGGTGAACGGAATCACCCCGGTGATCGATAGAATCGACGGCGGCAGGCTGCCAGGGTTGGCCTGCAACTGCGCGGCCGATGACGACAAGCCCAGCGCCCACACCGCGCCGAGGCCTAGATAGGCGGCGGCACCGGCGGCGCGATAATCCATTTTCAGATCGGTGCGGCGGGCAAGGGCGCGCACCAGCAGCCCGCCGAACACCAGCGACAGGCCCCAGTTGAGCAGAGACGCGACCATCGAGATCAGCGCTACCCAGGCTACGGCGGAGCGACCGTTCTTTGGGATGCGCGCCAGCTTGTCGATCAGTTTGACCGCGGGCGGTGAGCTGGCGACAACGTAGCCGCCGATCACCACGAAAGCCATCTGCATGGTGAAGGGGATCAAGCTCCAGAAGCCGTCACCGAAGGCCATGGCTGCAGCGGTGGGTTTAGCGCCCATGGCCAGCGTGGCCAGGGCAACGATGATCACGGCCAACGCGGCGAACACCCAGGAGTCGGGAAACCAGCGTTCGGCAAAACTTGAACAGCGCAGGGCAAAGCGCGCGGAGCGGCTATCTTCGATATCAACGGCCACGGGATGTACCTCGGATTTTTATGGTTATTTTGATCCGTGGGAGCAGTCGCCCGGCTCGACAGTCACAGAGATCCCCTGTGGGAGCGAGCCTGCTCGCGAAGACGTCGGCACATTCAGCATCAGGTTGTCTGAACTGACGCTTTCGCGAGCAGGCTCGCTCCCACATGGGCGGCTGGTCGGTGTTGGCGTGGTCCCTTGGACAGGCACTAACAGTAAATCAAGCGCTGCCCATTTGTTGAGCAGGTTTTTCGCAAACCGAGACTATGGTCTGACGGGTTGTCGATCAGTGCTTTTGCGTAGACCATGGGCGCCTTGGTTTTTGCCGATGCCTGAGTTTTTTGTCATGACTGCCAATTCCCCAGCCCGACCGGCGCCATTCAGCCGTTCCGACTACAAGACCCTCGGCCTTGCGGCGCTCGGCGGCGCTCTGGAAATCTACGATTTCATCATTTTCGTATTCTTCGCGCTGACCCTGAGTCAACTGTTCTTCCCGCCGGAAATGCCCGAGTGGCTGCGTCTGCTGCAAAGCTTCGGCATCTTCGTCACCGGTTACCTGGCGCGGCCATTGGGCGGGATACTGATGGCGCATTTCGCCGATCGCCTGGGCCGCAAAAAGGTTTTCAGCCTGAGCATCCTGATGATGGCGCTGCCGTGCCTGCTGATCGGCATCATGCCGACCTACGCCCAGATCGGCTATTTCGCACCTCTGCTGTTGCTGGCGCTGCGCATCCTCCAGGGCGCGGCGGTGGGCGGCGAAGTGCCGAGCGCCTGGGTGTTCGTTGCCGAGCATGCGCCGACCGGCCATCGCGGCTACGCGCTGGGATTTCTTCAGGCCGGCCTGACCTTCGGTTACTTGATCGGCGCACTGACCGCGACCTTTCTCGCGCAAGTTTTCACGCCCGCAGAAATCCTCGACTACGCGTGGCGTTACCCCTTTCTGCTCGGCGGCGTGTTCGGTGTGATCGGCGTTTATCTGCGTCGCTGGCTCAGCGAAACCCCGGTGTTCATGGCCATGGAGGCGCAGCGTGAGGCGCGGATCGAGCTGCCGCTGCGCACGGTGCTGCGTGAACACCGTCTGGCCATGCTGCCGGCGATGCTGCTGACCTGTGTGCTGACTTCCGCGGTGGTGGTGTTCGTCGTCGTCACGCCGACGATGATGCAGAAAACTTTCGGCATGACCGCCAGCCATACCTTTGGTCTCAGTGCCTTGGGCATCGTCTTCCTCAATATCGGCTGCGTGATCGCCGGGCTGTTGGTCGATCGCATTGGCGCGTGGCGCACGGTCATGCTGTACAGCCTGTTGCTGCCGCTGGGCATTGGCGTGTTGTATGGCTGCCTGATCACGGGTGGCCACTGGGTCGGCATTGCTTACGCGGTGGCGGGTCTCGCCTGCGGCGTCGTCGGCGCGGTCCCGTCGGTGATGGTGGGATTGTTCCCAGCGCGTATTCGCGTGTCGGGCATTTCCTTCACCTACAACATTGCCTACGCCGCGTGGGCAAGTATCACACCGCTAATGCTGATTGGTCTGATGCCGTGGAGCCCATGGATATGCGTAATGTTCTGTGCGGTGATGGGCGCGGTGGGGATGCTGACGGCGGCGTATTTCGGTGCGCGCATGCCGCGCACGGGACCGTGTCAGGCTGCCGGCGCCGTCTGAGCCGAAAGCGCCGAACTATTTTCGACTGACGGGTCGCAAAGTCGCTTCAGAAAAGCCTTCCAAGGCCGATGGCTAGGTAGTACGCCGCTTCCAAACCTGCCATCGGTGCTTTCCCTATGTTCAATAAACGCTTGAAGCAAGAGCTGGCCGCTCTCCGTGAAGAACTCTCCAGCCTTGTACAAGTGAAGGAAAGCCTGGAAAGCGAAATGCTCGCGCTGACCCTCGAACCCGACGGGCGGATTCGCTCGGTCAATCAGAACTTCCTCAGCGAGATGTTCTACAAAAGCCAGGACCTGATCGGCCGGGCGATTGAAGACATCGTGCCGGCCCACGTCAAAACCGACGAATTCCATCAGCGCTTCAGGAACGCCATGACCCGCGGCGAGCATTTCGCCGGCGCCGTGCGCCTGTTGCGCGGCAACGGCGCCGAAGCGTGGCTGCGCTCGATCGTGCAACCGGTGCGCGCCTCTGATGGGCGGATCAGACACATATCGTTCTACGCCAGTGACCTGACCCGCACCATCGAGGCCTCCCGCGAGCATGAAAACCTGATCGGTGCACTGGTACGTTCTACCGCCGTGATCGAGTTCGACCTCAACGGTAATGTGCTCAGCGCCAATGACCGCTTCCTCAACGGCATGGGTTACAGCCTGGCGCAGATCAAGGGCAAACATCACCGCACGTTCTGCGCTCCGGAAGAATACACCAGCGCCGAGTACCAGAATTTCTGGCGGCGCTTGAACAGCGGTGAGTTCGTCGCAGGCCGCTTCAAGCGTATCGACAGCCATGGTCGTACGGTGTGGCTGGAGGCGTCTTACAACCCGGTGGTCGATGCCAACGACAAACTGTACAAAGTGGTGAAGTTCGCCACGGTGATCACCGATCAGGTCAACCGCGAGCAGGCGGTTGCCGACGCGGCCAGCATTGCTTACAGCACCTCGCAACAAACTGACAGTACCGCGCAGCGCGGCACCACGGTAGTCACCGAAGCGGTGAACGTGATGCGTGATTTGTCACGCCACATGCAAGCCGCCGGTGAGGGCATCGAAGCACTGAACGAACAATCGCTGGTGATCGGCACGATCGTCAAAACCATCAGCGGCATTGCCGAACAGACCAACCTGCTGGCGCTCAACGCCGCGATCGAAGCCGCCCGTGCCGGCGAACAGGGCCGTGGTTTTGCCGTGGTCGCGGACGAGGTGCGGCAACTGGCCTCGCGCACCAGCCAGGCGACCGATGAAATCATCGGCGTGGTGCGACAGAACCAGGAAATGGCGCGTAACGCCGTGGCGCTGATGACCGACGGCAAGCTTCAGGCTGAGCAAGGGCTGGCGTTGGCGGCAGAAGCGGGGACGGTGATTGTCGAAATTCAGGACGGTGCGCAGAAAGTCGTGGATGCGGTGGGGCAGTTTGCCAATCAGCTCTCCCACTGACACCGCACTGATCGTTCCCTTGTAGGAGTGAGCCTGCTCGCGATTGCGGTATGACATTCAATATTAACGTCGACTGACATACCGCAATCGCGAGCAGGCTCACTCCTACAGGTTCGGTGTTTCTTCAGTGGCAGCGCTACAATCGGCTCCTTTTCTCCCGGAGCAGATCCCATGAGCGACTCCCACCGCCGTCCGGTGCCCCTGAACAAAGCCTATCGCCTGCTCAACCACGGACCGACCGTACTGGTCAGCGCCGCCCATGACGGCCAGCGCAACATCATGGCCGCCGCCTGGGCGATGCCGCTGGATTTCGAACCGCCGAAGGTCGCCGTCGTCCTCGATAAATCCACCTGGACCCGCCAGTTGCTCGAAGCCTCGGGCACCTTCGTGCTGAACGTGCCGTGCGTCAATCAGGCCGATATCGTGCAAACCGTGGGCAACACCTCCGGCCTGGACATCACCCGGACCCAGGGGCAGGACAAATTTCAGGCGTACGGCCTGCAGACCTTCGCTGGCGAACAGGTTGAAGCGCCGCTGCTGGAGGGCTGCGTCGCCTGGCTCGAATGTCGCCTGCTGCCGGAGCCGCGCAATCATGAGCAGTACGACCTGTTCCTTGCCGAAGTCATCGCCGCCCAGGCCGACGAGCGTGTGTTCAGCGACGGCCGCTGGCATTTCGAAGGGCATGATGGCTTGCGCACACTGCACCATGTTGCGGGCGGGCATTTCCTGACGATTGGCGATGGGGTGGACGGCAAGACGTTGACGATTTAAATGGCGTTGATGGAAAACCTTCAGCGGATGTAGCAAGGTAGAGGCCAAATTCCATCTATCAGGCGCAACGCACATGGACTTATCTGTTGCCGGTTATCTCGCCCCGTTGCTGTCGCTGGCGCTGTTGTGGACGCTGGCCGTAGTCACGCCCGGGCCGAATTTCTTCAACATCGCGCAACTGGCGGCCAGTCAATCCCGTCGGCATGGCGTGGTGGCTGCGCTGGGCGTGGCCACCGGCACAGTGCTGTGGGGGCTGGCCGGCGGCCTTGGGATCAAGACTTTGTTCAGCGCCGCGCCGGCCCTTTATCTGGGCTTCAAGATTGCCGGTGGCTGCTATCTGATTTACCTGGGCCTGAAACAATTCAAGCGCAAGCCCCCGATTGTCCCCGGTGCGCTGGCTGCCGCCCGCCAGACCTATCTGGGCGTCTACGCTCGCGGTTTCCTCGGTAACATGACCAACCCGAAATCGGCGTTGTTCGTCGCCACCATCTTCGCTACGGCCATGCCGGCTTACGTACCGCCACTCCTGCTGGCGCTGGCCGTGCTGACCATGGCGACGCTGTCGTTCAGTTGGTATTGCAGCGTCGCGCTGTTCTTCGCCAGCCGCCGGGTTGCTGGTGTTTACGAGCGGTCACGCCAGTGGCTGGATCGGCTGGCGGGTGGGTGCTATCTGTTGTTTGGGGTGCATTTGGTGGCGAATCGCTGAGTCTCCAGCCTCAACAGTGTTTCATAGGTTTGATCAGGCTTTCCGCAGGAATCCCAAATAACTCATGAAGCTTCCAGATCATTGGCAAGATCAGTGCTCGCTTGCCGTTCAATACCTCATAGACCCGGTTCGTTCGACCGATAGCCGGAGCCAGATCAGCAGCCGACAGGCCTGATTGTTCCATCCGGAATTTGATGGCATCGATCGGATTCGGCAAATCCAGCGGAAAGTTTTTGGATTCGTAGGCCTCGATGAGGGTGATCATGATTTCGAAGTAGTCACCTTCAGGGGGGCCCGGTTCTGGCTCGTTATCGAAGAACGCAGATATATTTTTGAGCGCGGCTCGGTAGTCTTCTTCGTTATGGATTGGACGTATGTTCATGGGTTACTCCATTTCGACGGTATCAGCGTCGATCGCATCGTACTGCTTGTGAGTACCGACGAATTTTATATAAATCGCGCCGTAGCGATAGGCCACAGCTACGATCAGGCGAAAGTCGTTGCCCTTGATGTTGAACACAACTCTCCGGCTTTATTTCCTGAAAGGTTCCTTACTCTATCTGCCCCAGCTAATTTTCGGGGTAGGAAAAGGCGACGAGGTGCATATGAACAGAGCCTATCGCCCACAAAAAAAGCCTACCTCCCGGTAAGCCTTTTCTGTCCACTTCGTAATACTAATCCCCCAGCGCTTCTCCCTCACGCCGGGGGTCGGCACCCCCCGTCAACGTCGCTTTTCCCTGCGTATCCTTGACCCGTACGATTGCCTGCGTGCCGCTGGTCATGTCGATTTCGCTGATTGTGTGGCCCTTGTCCTTCAATGCCTGAATCAGCGCCGGGCTGAACTGGCCTTGTTCCAGTTCGGTCGGGCCGTTGCGGCTGCCGAAGTTGGGCAGGCTGATTGCGCTTTGCGCGTCGAGGTTCCAATCGAGCAGACCGATGGTGGTTTTCGCCACGTATTCGATGATTTGCGAGCCGCCCGGTGAGCCGACCGTGGCGAGGAAGTCACCAGTGTTGCGATCGAAGATCAATGTTGGCGCCATGGACGAGCGTGGGCGTTTGCCCGGCTCGACGCGGTTGGCGACTTTCCGGCCGTTCTCTTCGGGAATGAAAGAGAAGTCGGTCATCTGGTTGTTCAGCAGGAAACCCTGAACCATCAGGTGCGAGCCGAACGCGGCTTCGATGGTGGTGGTCATCGACACGGCGCCGCCGAGGTCATCGACCGCCACCACTTGGGAGGTTGAGATGCGCAACGGCGAGCGGTCCGGCGCGTAGGCCACTTGCACGCCTGGCGGTGTGCCCGGTTTGGCGCTGCCCATGCTGCGCTCGCCGATCAGGCTGGCGCGGCTGGCCAGATAGGCCGGATCAAGCAGACCTTTGACCGGCACCGGGACGAAGTCGGTGTCGGCCACGTATTGCGCGCGGTCGGCGTAGGCCAGGCGTTCGGCCTCGGCGATCAGATGCACGGCTTGCGGATCCGGTTCGATGCCGGCCGGCTTATTGGTTTTGACTGGTTTGAGCGGGGTCAGGGACAAACGCGGGTCGCGGGCCAGCGCCTGCAACGTGCCGAGAATTTGCGCTACGGCGATCCCGCCCGACGATGGTGGCGGCATGCCGCAGATCTGCCAGCGCTTGTAATCGGTGCACAGCGGCGCTCGCTCCTTGGCCTGATAACGCTGCAAATCGTTCAGCGACAGGCTGCCGGGGTTGGCGTGCTGTTGAACCTTGGCGACGATCTCTTCGGCGATCGGACCTTTGTACAGCGCATCGGCACCTTCGCTGGCGATGCGCTTAAACACGGCGGCCAGTTTCGGGTTTTGCAGGCGCGTGCCAACAGCTTTGACGCTGCCATCGTCATTAAGGAAGTAAGCGGCCATGTCTGGCGACTGGCGAATCAGTGGATCAGCAGTCAACAGCGAATGCAGGCGCGGGGAAATCGCGAAGCCTTGCTCGGCCAGTTTGATCGCCGGCTCAAACAGCTTCGCCCACGGCAAGCGACCGTGTTGCCGATGCGCCAGCTCCAGCGCGCGCAACACCCCGGGCGTACCCACCGAGCGCCCGCCGATCTGCGCTTGCGTAAAAGCCATCGGTTTTCCGTCAGCATTCAGGAACAGCTTCTCGGTGGCCCCGGCCGGCGCCGTTTCACGGCCGTCATAGCTGCGCACCTGCTTGCCGTCCCACAACACAATCATCGCCCCGCCACCGATCCCGGAGGACTGCGGCTCAACCAGCGTCAACACCGCCTGCATCGCAATCGCCGCATCAATCGCCGAACCGCCCTGACGCAAAATCTCCCGCCCGGCTTCGGCCGCCAGCGGATTGGCAGCGGCAGCCATGTGTTTGCTGGCGTGGCGGGTGTGCAGATCAGCGCGGTAACCGGAAGCGGCTTCCGGTGCCAGCGGCAAGGAAGAAGAGGGCGGGGCGTTGCATGCGGTGAGGGTCAGAGCGCTGACAAGCAGTGTCAGGGCTGGCAGGCGAAAGCGCTTCAAGGGCTGGGCTGGAAACACGCGGGCTCTCCGTCCGTGGGGTAGAAGTCTTGGGGGACTTTATCGAGCGGGCGGGCGGGGTGCAAATCGGGAGGGGGTTGCGATATTCCTTGCACGTAGTCTTTGGGTTTGAATTGCTGGTCAGGCTGGATTTCTCTTACAGGTTATTCAGGTCGACAGCCTACGGGGTGCTGGTTGAGGATGGTTTCTGTACGGTCCCCAGGATGGGGCTTTAAAAAAGGGTGGGTCCGTTGTTAGTCACTTCTGTTTTCAGTCGCACGCGGCATCACCCAGACTTGGCTCTCGCGCCGATCAGCACCCGCCGACCTAATTCGCGCGATGACTGGGTGGCGGAACGAAGCAAAGGCAGCAGCATGACATCGATCAATCGATAGACATCTGGAAGGCGCTGAAGAGGTAGCACATGAAAAGCGTAAGCAATCACGAGGGCAGTGTTCTCGAAATGCTGCGCACGGACGAGAAATTCGCTCTTGAGTATCTCGTTGCAGCATTAGAAGAAATTGACGAGGAGGGCGGTGAGTCTGTTTTTCTTACCGCGGTACGACGTGTGGTAGAGGCGAGAGGCGGGTTTGCCGCTGTTTCCAACGCAACCGGTCTGAATAGAGGGAATCTTTATAGACAGTTTTCAGCAGACGGAAACCCAGGACTGTCTACGCTATTGAAGGTTCTGTCCGCTGTAGGGCTCGGTCTGTCGAAAGTGGTCACTCACAGTCAGGATGAGCAAGAACATACTGCTGCTTGATCAGCAGTTGAAATCAGAAGCCCGGCTCGGCGCCTGGCTTTTTGTTTTTCCTGCGGCGCTTTCTGGAGATGCGTCACATTGATCTGCTGGCGTTGAGCGGTAGACACGAAGTAACGAGAGAGGAGTTTTTCTCGAGGCATAAAAAAACGGCCTACCTTTCGGTAAGCCGTTTTTAGTACTTGGTGGCTACACAGGGACTTGAACCCCGGACCCCAGCATTATGAATGCTATGCTCTAACCAACTGAGCTATGTAGCCAAGTGGCGCGCATTATTCCCCTGAAATGATAAAGCGTCAAGCGTAAATCAAAAATATTTCTTCCTGTTTTCAACCGCTTATCCTCAAGCCCCGAAAATCGGGGCCGGGGAGGGCGTCAGCGCAGCTGGAATCTGGCGGTATTGGCGCTCAGGGCCTGGCTGCCCTGGCTCAAGGTGTCCGCCGCGAGGTTCACGGCGCGCGCGCCTTCGAGCAAACGCACCGCCGCTTGATCGACCTGCTGGATATTACCGCTGACCTCATCAGCCGTGCTCGCCTGCTCTTCAACGGCCGTGGCGATCTGCGCCAGGGTGTCGGTGACGCTCTGTACCGCGCTGGCGATTTCCCCCAGGCGTTCGCCGAGACCGGTGACCGCTTCGGCATCGGATTGCGCCTGGCCGCAGGCGGCTTCCATCAGACTCACCGCTTCATTGACCGTGGCGCGCAGGCTGTCGACGGTGCCGGCAATCTGAGCGGTAGACGATTGCGTGCGTTGTGAAAGGCTGCGCACCTCGTCGGCGACCACCGCAAACCCGCGTCCCTGTTCGCCGGCGCGCGCCGCTTCGATGGCGGCGTTGAGTGCGAGCAGGTTGGTCTGCTCGGCGACGCCGCGAATGGTGTCCACGACCAGTTGAATCTGCTGGCCTTGCTCGCTGACCCGGCCGAGCGCTGCGGCAGTGTCGTTCAGGCGTTGATTGAGCTGCTGAATGCTCGCCGTTGTGCGTTGGCTGTCGCGGCTGCTGTCGGCGGCGATGCGGCGGGTGTGCTGGGCGCTGCCGGAGGCTTGTTCGCAACTCTGCGCCACGCCTTGCGAGGTGGCGGCCAGTTGCGTCGCCGCTGCGGCGATCTGGCTGATCTGCAACTGCTGCGCCTCGACTTCGCCGAGGGCGCCGCTGGAGTGTTGGTTGAGGCTGCGCACCGCGTTGCTCAATTGCGAAGTTTCGTGATCGACGCCAAGCATGCTGCTGCGCAGTTGCACCACGGCAACGTTGAGTGCTGTGCTGATCGCCGCCAGTTCATCGCGACCCACCACCGGCACTTGCAGGCTCAGGTTGCCGTCGCGCAAGGCTTCGGCGAGCAGGGTGATGCCGCTGGCGCTGCGGCGGATTGATGCCTGCAGGCAGACGAACAGGTACAGCGCGGCCAGCAGCAAACAGCCGAAGATCACGGCAACAAGGATGAACTGGCGGATCGCCGTGCCGTGATAGGCATCAAGCCGCTGATCCAGCGCTACCAGCGATTGCTGGCGCAGGGATGCCAGATCAGTGAGCAACGCATCGAGGCTACGTTCGAAGTCTTCCGGTTTCAGGTTAATGCTGCCGCCGAACACGCCGTCGTCGAGTACCTTCAGGCCGCTGTCGAGGTGTTTGAGGCTGTCGTGGTATTGGCTGGCCCAGGCTTGCAGATCGGCTGGCAGACGCGCTTCCAGCAGCCCCGCCGTTTTCACCAGTTGCTCGCGGGCGTCGCCGATGCGGCTGCGCAGGTCACGCAGTTGCAAGCGGCTCTGCAAGGTGAACTGGCCGGAGACGACCGAGGCCTGACCGACTGCCGCGAGGCGACCGACCCGCTCGATCAGGTCCGGGGCGTGTTGCGTGGAGATCTGCGTCAGCAGGTAGGTTTCCAGCCACGGCGCCAGCGTCAGGCGATTGTCCATGACAATCTGCTCGCGCAAGGCTTGCAGTGCGCCCAGGGCATTGGTGAAACGGTCGTAACCGTCCGGCCACCAGCCAACACCGCTGAGGCTTTTCGAATCCAGACTCTTGAGCGCCGATTGCAGCGCTTGAAAGCGCGCGAGGGTTTCGCCCTCGGCGCCTTCCTGGTTCAGCGCGTTACCCAGGTCGGTGGTGGCTTGCAGCACCGCCGGTTGCACGCCGTCGAACGCGGCCATGGCGGCAAGGGTGGCCGGTGTCGGCTGGCGATTGGTTTCCGTGGCGCGCCAGCGGGCGGCGCGGTCACGTTGAGCGGCGAGCAGGTTGTCCAGCGCATCCAGCGCCAGCAATTGACGCACCCCGGCGCGCTCGCCAGAAATCAGGTTGAGCTTCTCTTTATAGTCCTGGCCGATCATCAACAGGCTGCCGGCCAACGGCAGAATGAACAGCAGAAACAACATCTGGAATTTACGCGCGAAGCCAAACCGCCCCAGCAATTTGATCCCCGGTGAAAGGAAAGCCTGCATGCCTCATGACTCCTCTGGACACCACGCACCATTGGCGTGCATCGCGAGCTTCTCGCCCACGACCGTGCCCTCTAAAAGGCCTCGAAAGTTCACCTGTGCCCGCTCTGTAGGCCGGCTCTGTAGCGAAACTTCCCATTGTCGAGCGCCTTTGTAAGGCGATCGTGTTCAAGGGCAGAAGCAAGGCAAGATTCAGACCATGGCGTTGCGCTATCATTTTTTGTCGGCGGCCAGCCAGTTAGTTAGCTGCCTAAGGGGATGGCGCTCACGCACCGAAAAATGGCACATTGACGTACCTGCCTGCGGGCAATTCTCTGCTGTCCGGAAATTTCCATGGCTATCAGCAACGTTCAGACCGCCGCTGCCTCGGCGACCGCTGCTCCCCAAAGCAGTCCACTGGTAATGCGCATCATCGGCGCGGTGGCGCTGGCGCATTTGATCAACGACCTGATCCAGTCGGTGCTGCCGTCGATCTACCCGATGCTCAAGGCTAACTATGGCTTGACGTTCACCCAGGTCGGCCTGATCACCTTGACCTTCCAACTGACCGCGTCGCTGTTACAGCCGTGGGTCGGTTATCACACCGATCGGCATCCGAAACCCTGGCTGCTGCCAGCGGGTACGGTGTGTACCTTGATCGGCATTCTGATGATGTCGGTAGTTGGCAGCTTCCCGTTGATTCTGCTGGCAGCGGCGTTGATTGGTATCGGCTCATCGACCTTTCACCCGGAAGCGTCGCGGGTCGCGCGGCTGGCATCGGGCGGGCGCTATGGCCTGGCGCAGTCGACGTTTCAGGTCGGCGGTAATGCCGGTTCCGCGTTCGGCCCGTTGCTGGCGGCGGCGATCATTATTCCGTTCGGCCAAGGCAACGTGGCGTGGTTTGGCCTGTTCGCGGTGTTTGCGCTGTTCGTGCTGTATCGCATCAGCCGCTGGTACGCCAATCACCTGAACCTGTTCAAGCTCAAGGCCGGGCAGGCGGCGACGCACGGCCTGTCGAAGGGCAGGGTGACCAGTGCGCTGGTGGTGCTGGGCTTGCTGGTGTTCTCCAAGTACTTCTACATGGCCAGTTTCACCAGTTACTTCACCTTCTACCTGATCGAGAAGTTCGACCTGTCGGTGGCCAGTTCGCAGCTGCACCTGTTCCTGTTCCTGGGCGCGGTGGCTGCGGGCACGTTTTTCGGCGGGCCGATTGGCGACAAGATCGGGCGCAAGGCCGTGATCTGGTTTTCCATCCTCGGCGTGGCGCCGTTTACGCTGATCCTGCCGCACGTCGATCTGTTCTGGACCAGCATTCTCAGCGTGGTGATCGGCTTCATCCTGGCCTCGGCGTTCTCCGCCATCGTGGTGTATGCGCAGGAACTGGTGCCGGGGAATGTCGGGATGATCGCCGGGATTTTCTTCGGACTGATGTTTGGTTTTGGCGGGATTGGTGCGGCGCTGCTCGGACATCTGGCGGATGTGCACGGGATCGAGTATGTGTATTTCCTGTGCTCGTTTTTGCCGTTGTTTGGTGTGCTGGCGATTTTCCTGCCGCGTACCAAAAAGGCCTGACCCCACACAGGCCAATTGTAGGAGTGAGCCTGCTCGCGATTTCGGTGTGTCAGTTAACAAATAGGTACCTGATACACCGCTATCGCGAGCAGGCTCACTCCTACAGTGGGAATGCGGTGTGACGGAGAATGTTTCAGGCACAAAAAAGCCGCGTATCAAACGCGGCTTTTTCTTGGGCGGCTGTCGCTTAGACGTTAAAGCGGAAGTGCATCACGTCGCCGTCCTTGACGATGTAATCCTTGCCTTCCAGGCGCCATTTGCCGGCCTCTTTCGCACCGGCTTCGCCTTTGTACTGGATGAAGTCGTTGTAGGCGATGACTTCAGCGCGGATAAAGCCTTTTTCGAAGTCGGTGTGGATCACGCCAGCGGCTTGTGGCGCGGTGGCACCGACTTTGACGGTCCAGGCGCGGACTTCTTCGACACCGGCGGTGAAGTAGGTCTGCAGGTGCAGCATTTCGTAGCCGGCGCGGATCACACGATTCAGGCCAGGCTCTTCCAGGCCCAGGGCCTCGAGGAACATGTCTTTCTCTTCGCCGTCATCGAGCTCGGCGATTTCCGCTTCGATCTTGTTGCAGACCGGAACGACCATGGCGCCTTCTTCTTCGGCGATGGCACGAACCACGTCCAGGTGCGGGTTGTTCTCGAAACCGTCTTCAGCAACGTTGGCGATGTACATGACCGGTTTGGTGGTCAGCAGGTGGAAGCCCTTGATCACGGCTTTCTCATCCGCGCTCATGTTCTTCATCAGGCTGCGTGCCGGTTTGGCTTCGGTGAAATGCGCGATCAGTTGCTCCAGCAGCGCTTTCTGAACCACTGCATCCTTGTCACCGCCCTTGGCGTTGCGCGCGACTTTCTGCAGTTGTTTTTCGCAGCTGTCGAGGTCGGCGAAAATCAGTTCCAGATCGATGATTTCAATGTCGCGTTTCGGGTCGACGCTGTTGGAGACGTGGATCACGTTGTCGTCTTCGAAGCAGCGCACGACGTGAGCGATGGCATCGGTTTCGCGGATGTTGGCGAGGAACTTGTTGCCCAGGCCTTCGCCTTTCGAGGCGCCAGCGACGAGGCCTGCGATGTCGACGAATTCCATGGTGGTCGGCAGGATGCGCTTCGGATTGACGATGGCCGCCAGTGCTTCCAGACGCGGATCCGGCATCGGCACGATGCCGCTGTTCGGCTCGATGGTGCAGAAGGGGAAGTTCTCGGCCGCGATACCGGACTTGGTCAGGGCGTTGAACAGGGTGGACTTGCCGACGTTAGGCAGGCCGACGATGCCGCAATTGAATCCCATGGTGTTTCCCCTCGGAGTAGAGTCAGGCCTTCTGGCTGTGCAGGTTTTTCATCGCGCGGTTCCATTCACCGGCGAGGATATCCGGCAGCACGCCGAGGGCAAAATCGATGCTGGCATCGAGTTTTTCCTGTTCGGCGCGTGGCGCACGACCCAGGACGAAATTTGAAACCATACTGGCAACGCCCGGGTGGCCAATGCCAAGCCGCAGGCGGTAGAACGTGTTCTGATTGCCCAGTTGCGCAATGATGTCGCGCAACCCGTTGTGACCGCCATGGCCGCCGCCCTGCTTGAGCTTGGCAACGCCCGGAGGCAGATCGAGTTCGTCGTGCGCCACGAGGATTTCTTCAGGCTGGATGCGGAAGAAACCGGCGAGTGCCGCCACGGCCTGGCCGCTGCGGTTCATGTAGGTGGTGGGAATCAGCAGACGAACATCCTGACCCTGATGCGAATAGCGCCCGGTCAGGCCGAAATATTTGCGATCGGCCACCAGATTCACATTCTGTGCGTGGGCGATGCGCTCAACAAAAAGGGCCCCTGCGTTATGCCGGGTCTGTTCGTATTCAGCGCCTGGATTACCCAGGCCAACGATCAGTTTGATGGCAGTCACGATAGGGGCCCTTCCTTGGAGTGGTGGATAACATCGCCGCGATCAGGGAAAGCGGCGAAAGTGGACGAAAAATGCTCATTTACCATGGATGTAAACTTCGCGTTCTCGCCCGCTTTCTCGCTACGTTCCAGTCCGCGATGTTACTTGCTCACTCAGGCTATACAGAGTGAATTACTCTGCTGCGCCTTCTTCAGTAGCTTCTGGAGCAACACGTGGAGCGTGGACGTTGGCAACAGCCTTGTCATCGCCGTGTGCCAGAGCAACGAACTCAACGCCTTTAGGAGCTTTGAGGTCCGACAGGTGAATGATCGAGCCGATTTCAGCGTCAGCCAGGTCGACTTCGATGAATTCAGGCAGATCTTTCGGCAGGCAGGACACTTCGATTTCAGCGATAACGTGCGAAATCTCGCCGCCTTTCTTCACTGGAGCAGCTTCGTTGATGAAGTGCACAGGAACGATGGCGGTCAGTTTCTGGCCGGCAACAACGCGTACGAAGTCAGCGTGCAGCACGTGGCCCTTGGACGGGTGACGCTGCAGTGCCTTGATGATGACGTTTTGCTTGGTGCCACCAACGTTCAGCTCGATGATGTGGCTGTAAGCCGCTTCGTTTTCGAGCAGTTTGGCAACTTCTTTGGCCAGCATGCTGATGGATTCAGGGGCTTTTTCGCCACCGTAAACTACAGCTGGAACCAGGCTTGCGAGACGACGCAGGCGGCGGCTCGCACCTTTCCCCAGGTCGGAACGCACTTCAGCATTCAGAGTAAAATCGTTCATTGTGTATCTCCAAAATAGCCATGACCGAGTGGCGTTTGCGACCAGCGCCGAACACGGTATGGGCAAAAAAGCCCCGCCCCGACAGGTATGCCGGGGCGGGGCGCTTTTCGTCAACGAGACATTTCGTGAAGGGCAGGGCCCTTAACGGAACATCGCGCTGATCGATTCTTCATTGCTGATGCGGCGAACCGCTTCGGCAACAACCGGTGCGATATCCAGTTGACGGATACGTGCACAGGCTTGTGCTGCTGCGGACAGCGGGATGGTGTTAGTGACCACCAGCTCGTCCAGCACGGAATTTTCGATATTCTCGATGGCCCGGCCCGACAGCACAGGGTGTGTGCAGTAGGCAAAGACCTTGGCTGCGCCATGCTCTTTCAGGGCCTTGGCCGCGTGGCACAGAGTGCCGGCGGTATCGACCATGTCATCGACGAGAATACAGGTACGCCCTTCGACATCACCGATGATATGCATCACTTCAGAGTGATTGGCTTTCTCACGGCGTTTGTCGATGATCCCGAGATCAACGCCCAGCGACTTGGCCACGGCACGTGCACGCACGACGCCACCAATGTCCGGGGATACGATCATCAGGTTTTCGAAGCGCTGATCTTCAATGTCATCCACCAGAACCGGGGAGCCGTAGATGTTATCTACCGGAATATCGAAGAAGCCCTGAATCTGGTCAGCATGCAGATCAACCGTGAGAACACGGTCGATGCCGACTACGGTAAGCATGTCAGCGACGACTTTCGCGCTGATGGCCACACGTGCGGAACGCGGACGGCGATCCTGACGGGCATAACCAAAATAAGGAATAACAGCAGTGATACGAGTAGCCGAGGAGCGGCGGAAGGCGTCAGCCATCACTACCAGTTCCATCAGGTTATCGTTTGTCGGAGCGCAGGTCGGCTGAATAATGAAAACGTCTTTACCACGAACGTTTTCATTGATCTCGGCTGTAATTTCGCCGTCGGAAAACTTACCGACAGAGATGTCACCGAGAGGGATATGCAGCTGACGTACAACACGCCGAGCCAGATCGGGGTTAGCGTTCCCCGTAAAGACCATCATCTTGGACACGCGCAGTACCTAGAGGCTGAGGGTAACCTGGATGAGTAGAGAAAATGGCAGGGGCGGCTGGATTCGAACCAACGCATGGCAGGATCAAAACCTGCTGCCTTACCGCTTGGCGACGCCCCTGTATCTGTTGCTTCAAGCGCCTGGCACTTGATTCCTTTAGAGCAGACTTTGCAGCTTGCGATGCAACATCGAAACGTTGCTTCCTTTTGCTACAAACCCTGAAAGGGTCTCTGTCAGAAGGGCCGAGACTTTATCAGCTTCAGCTTTGCTTGGGAAGCCCCCAAACACACAACTTCCAGTTCCGGTGAGCTTTGCTTCGGTAAATTTACCTAACAAATCCAATGCGTTACGTACTTCTGGATAACGCCTTGCAACCACCGGCAAGCAGTCATTTCGACTGTTTCCCTCGGGAACGGGGCGCACTTTAATGGGCGGCGTGTTACGTGTCAACAAAGGATCGGAAAAAATTTCTGCCGTACTTACAGAGACTTGCGGCACGAGCACCAGATACCACGGTTCTTCGGGATCGACCGGGGTCAGTTTCTCGCCCACGCCCTCGGCAAACGCCGCGTGGCCACGGACGAAAACCGGTACGTCAGCGCCCAGTGACAAGCCCAGAGCGGCCAGGCGATCTTCATCCCAACCCAGTTGCCAGAGATGGTTGAGGCCGAGCAAGGTCGTGGCCGCATTCGAACTGCCGCCGCCGATGCCGCCGCCCATAGGCAGCACTTTGTCGATCCAGATATCGATGCCCAGCGCGCAGCCGGACTGTTGTTGCAGCATTTTCGCTGCGCGCACGATCAGGTTGCTGTCGTGGGGCACGCCGACGAATTCGGTGTGCAGTCGGATCACCCCGTCATCGCGCACGGCAAAGGTGATGTCGTCACCGTAATCGACGAACTGAAACAACGTCTGCAACTCGTGATAACCGTCTTCGCGGCGACCCAGAATGTGCAGCATCAAATTGAGTTTGGCCGGCGAAGGCAGGGTCAAGCGTGCAGCGGCCATGGGTTATTGCCCCAGCTTGCGCGGTTGCCAGGTCTTGATCACCAGCGTGACATCGAGATCAGTGCCGTGCAACTTGATGCGCTCGGGCAACCAGTAGCCGTTCTGCTGGGTGTAGGCGCTGTACTCGACTTTCCAGCCATCCTGTTCGAGGCTGGCCAGGCGACTGTCGGCGTCCAGATTCAGGCGACTTTTGCTTTCCGGCGCTGGCAGGCCACGGACCCACCATGCCAGGTTCGACACTGGCAGTTTCCAGCCCAGTTGCTCCTCCAGCAGGGCTTCCGGGGACTGCGATTCATAGCGGCCCTGGTTGGCGACTTCCAGCGATACCTTGCCCGGACGCCCGGTCAGGCGTGCCGCGCCGCGACCCAATGGGCCGGACAAACGAATGTCGTAGTAATCCTGGCGTTGCAGCCAGAACAGTGTGCCGCTGCCGGAATCCTTTGGCGCGCGGATGCCGATCTTGCCGTCGATCTGCCAGCCATCGAGGCCGGTCAGTTGTTGTTTGTTCGCCGCCCACTGGGCCGGGCTGCCGTGGCCTTCGACAGATTCACGGGCGCCGAAACCCGCGCAACCGGCGAGCAGGGCGATAAAGCTGAAAACAATAACGTGGCGCAAAAACATGAGTTAAAGAGTCTCGGATCCGGTCAGGCGCTTGATGGTGCTGCGCAGGATGGTGCTGTCGGGCTGATCCTTGAGGAACTTGCCCCACACTTGTCTGGCTTCGCGTTGATTGCCCTTGGCCCACAACACTTCGCCCAGATGCGCGGCCACTTCGTGATCAGGAAAACGCTCGAGCGCCTGGCGCAGATATTTCTCCGCGTCGTCCAGATTGCCCAAGCGGTAATTCACCCAGCCGAGGCTGTCGAGTACGGCCGGGTCTTCCGGGTTGATCTGGTGGGCCTGCTCGATCAGCGTTTTCGCTTCAGCGTAGCGGGTGGTGCGGTCGGACAGGGTGTAGCCCAGCGCGTTGAGTGCCATGGCGTTGTCCGGGTCGCGCTTGATGATCAGGCGCAGGTCTTTTTCCATCTGCGCCAGGTCATTGCGTTTTTCTGCGAGCATCGCCCGGGTGTACAGCAGATTGAGATCGTCCGGGTATTTCTGCAGGGCCTGCTGCAAGACTTGCCAGGCTTTGGCTTCTTGCTTGTTGGCCGACAGGGTTTCCGCCTCGATCAGGTACAGCTGGATCGCATAATCAGGCTGCTCGTCACGTTCGGCGGCCAGTTTGCTTTGTGCTTCAGCGGTCTTGCCGTTGTTCATCAGGATATCGGCCTGACGCAATTGCGCCGGCAGATAGTCGTTGCCCGGACCGACCTGCGCGTATTCGATCAGCGCGCCTTGCGGGTCGTTACGCTCTTCGGCAATGCGCCCCAGGTTCAGGTGCGCCGAATCGACATGGCTTTCGCGCGCGATCAGGTCTTCCAGATAGCCTTTGGCTTCTTCCCAGGCCTTGGCTTCCAGGCACACCAGCGCGAGGGAATAGCGCAATTCGTCGTCTTCCGGGTACTGCTGAACCAGGCTGGAGAACTCGGTCTTGGCGTCATCCATCCGGTCCTGCTCGACCAGCATGCGCGCATAGGTCAGGCGCAGGCGCTTGTCGTCCGGGTATTTTTTGATGCTTTTCTGCAACAGCGGCAGCGCTTCGTCGCCACGGTTCAACACTTGCAGCAGACGCGCGCGCAGCAAAATCGGGGCAACTTCGCCGTCTTCCGGCGGGTTGTCTTCGAGCAGCGTCAGGGCGCCTTGATTGTCGCCGTCCTGCTGCAAGAGCAAAGCCTTGCCAAAAATCAGTTGATTGTTGTTCGGGTGCCGTTGCAGCAAACGGTCGAAGCTTTTCATCAGGCCGTTGCGGGTTTCCTGATCGGTGTCGGCGGCCGACAGCGCGAGGAAATCGAAATGGGTGTCGCCCTTGCCCTGCAGGACTTTTTCCATGTAGACCATGGAGTCGTCGTAACGCCCGGCGCGGGCCAGTTGCACGGCGGCGGCGCGTTGCGCTTCAAGGTCGTCCGGAGCGTTTTTCGCCCAGATCAGAGCGGTGTCGAGGGCCGGTTGATCGGCGCCCAGGTATTCGGCGATGCGAAAGGCGCGCTCGGAAACACCCGGGTCCTGCGTGTTGATGGCCTGGGTCACGTAGTTGTCCAGGGCAATGTCGAAACGATTGCGCTGACCGGCGAGTTCGGCGCTCAGCAGGCTGAACACGGTTTCCTCGCTGAAAGAGCTGTAGACCTTGGGTTTTTCAGGCGCGGGCGTGGTGTCTTCGGTCGGCGGAGTACCGTCCGGCGCAACGGGGGCCAAGGCTTGGCAGCCGCTGAGGAAGACAAAAGCGAGGAGCAACGCGGAAGATCTATTCATATAGGAAGAGGACGACTAACCTGCGGTCGGATCATCATGACACAAGCCTTCGGCCAAACATAACCGAGACTCAATTGTGGCCATTATAGGGGCTGACGATTGGGACAATAGTCAGCGGTAGTTGTTCTGAATCTTTCGAAGTAGGACAATTGCCGGCTTCACGTCACCATCAGCGACCTTGAATGGCCTTCCTTGCACTCGGTATCAACCACAAGACTGCATCAGTAGACGTGCGCGAGCGCGTGGCCTTTACGCCTGAGCAACTGGTGGAGGCTCTGCAACAGCTCTGCCGACTGACCGACAGCCGCGAAGCTGCGATCCTCTCCACCTGCAATCGCAGTGAGCTTTATATAGAACAGGATCAGCTGTCGGCCGATACCGTGCTGCGCTGGCTGGCCGACTATCACCATTTGAGCCTCGATGAGCTGCGGGCCAGTGCTTACGTGCATGAAGACGATGCGGCCGTTCGTCACATGATGCGCGTTGCCGCAGGACTCGACTCGCTGGTGTTGGGCGAACCGCAGATTCTCGGCCAGATGAAGTCGGCCTACGCCGTGGCCCGCGAGGCCGGCACCATCGGCCCGCTGCTGGGACGGCTGTTTCAGGCGACGTTCAATGCAGCCAAGCAGGTGCGCACCGACACGGCCATCGGCGAAAACCCGGTCTCCGTGGCGTTCGCCGCGGTCAGCCTGGCGAAACAGATTTTCAGCGACTTGCAGCGCAGCCAGGCGCTGCTGATCGGCGCTGGGGAGACCATTACGCTGGTCGCCCGCCATTTGCATGAACTGGGGGTCAAGCGCATCGTCGTCGCCAACCGTACGCTGGAGCGCGCCAGCCAGTTGGCCGAACAGTTTGGCGCCCACGCGGTGCTGCTGTCGGACATCCCCGCGGAACTGGTGCGCAGCGACATCGTCATCAGTTCGACCGCCAGTCAGTTGCCGATTCTCGGCAAAGGCGCGGTGGAAAGCGCGTTGAAGCTGCGCAAACACAAGCCGATCTTCATGGTCGACATTGCCGTGCCCCGGGACATCGAGCCGGAAGTCGGCGAACTCGACGACGTTTACCTCTACAGCGTCGACGACCTGCACGAAGTGGTCGCCGAGAACCTCAAGAGTCGTCAGGGCGCAGCCCAGGCGGCGGAAGAGATGGTCTCGGTCGGCGCCGACGATTTCATGGTGCGCCTGCGCGAGCTGGCGGCGGTTGACGTGCTCAAGGCCTATCGTCAACAGAGCGAACGGCTGCGCGACGAAGAGTTGCAGAAGGCTCTGCGCCTGCTGGCCAACGGCGGCAACGCCGAAGACGTGCTGGGCCAATTGGCCCGTGGCCTGACCAACAAACTCTTGCATGCGCCCAGCGTGCAACTGAAAAAGCTGTCTGCCGAAGGCCGCCTCGATGCGCTGGCCATGGCCCAGGAACTCTTTGCCCTTGAGGGCTCACCGGATAGTTTTTCGGATAAAAAACCGCAATGAAAGCGTCACTGCTCAACAAGCTGGACATTCTCCAGGACCGTTTCGAGGAACTGACCGCGCTGCTCGGCGACGCCGAAGTCATTTCCGATCAGGCCAGATTCCGCGCGTATTCCAAGGAGTATGCCGAACTGGAGCCTGTAGTGGCCGGCTATAAAAAGCTGCTCGGCGTACAAAGTGATCTTGAAGGCGCGCAGGCGCTGCTCAAGGACAACGACCCCGACATGCGCGAAATGGCCGTGGAAGAAGTCCGCGAAGCCAAGGAGTTGCTGGTCACGCTGGAGTCCGATCTGCAACGCATGCTGCTGCCCAAGGATCCCAACGACGGCCGCAACGTGTTTCTCGAGATCCGCGCCGGCACCGGTGGCGACGAGGCGGCGATCTTTTCTGGGGACCTGTTCCGCATGTACTCACGCTACGCCGAGCGCCGTGGCTGGCGGGTGGAGATCCTCTCGGAAAACGAAGGCGAGCACGGTGGCTATAAAGAAGTCATCGCCCGCATTGAAGGCGATAACGTTTACGGCAAGCTCAAATTCGAGTCCGGCGCGCACCGCGTACAGCGTGTACCCGCCACCGAATCCCAGGGCCGTATCCACACCTCGGCCTGCACCGTGGCGGTGTTGCCCGAGCCGGACGAACGGGAAGCCATCGAGATCAACCCGGCGGATTTGCGTGTCGACACTTTCCGCTCCTCCGGGGCCGGTGGTCAGCACGTCAACACGACCGATTCGGCGATCCGCATCACCCACATCCCGACCGGCACCGTCGTCGAGTGCCAGGAAGAACGTTCCCAGCACAAGAACCGTGCCCGGGCGATGGCTTGGCTGTCTGCCAAGCTCAACGATCAGCAGACTGCTGCGGCGGCCAACGCCATCGCCAGCGAGCGCAAGTTGCTGGTCGGCTCCGGCGATCGCTCCGAGCGGATTCGCACCTACAACTTCGCTCAGGGCCGGGTCACTGACCATCGGGTCAACCTGACGCTGTATTCGCTTGATGAAATTCTCGCCGGCGGCGTGGAGGCCGTAATCGAGCCGTTGCTGGCCGAATACCAGGCTGACCAACTCGCCGCGATAGGTGAATAAATGACCATCATTGCCAGCCTGTTGCGCGCCGCCGAGCTGCCGGACTCGCCCACTGCGCGCCTGGACGCTGAACTGCTCCTTGCCGCCGCTTTGGGTAAGTCGCGCAGTTTTCTGCACACCTGGCCCGAGCGCATTGTGCCGAGCGAAGCGGCGCTGACCTTTGCCGAGTACCTGCAACGGCGCCGCAGTGGTGAGCCGGTGGCGTATATCCTCGGCCAGCAAGGTTTCTGGAAACTCGACCTGGAAGTCGCGCCGCATACGCTGATTCCGCGCCCGGACACCGAGTTGCTGGTGGAGGCGGCGCTGGAACTGTTGCCAGCAACCCCGGCAACGGTGCTTGACCTCGGCACCGGCAGCGGCGCCATCGCTCTGGCCCTGGCCAGTGAGCGTCCGGCGTGGAAAGTCACCGCCGTGGATCGTGTGCTCGAAGCCGTGGCCCTGGCCGAACGCAATCGCCAGCGCCTGCAATTGAATAACGTCACGGTGCTCAGCAGCCATTGGTTCAGTGCACTTGAAGGCCAACGCTTTGGCTTGATCATCAGCAACCCGCCCTACATCGCCGCGGCCGATCCGCATCTGATCGAAGGTGACGTGCGCTTCGAACCGGCCAGCGCACTGATCGCCGGGGAGGACGGCCTCGACGATTTGCGCCTGATCGTCGCCCAGGCGCCGGATTATCTGCAGGCCGGCGGCTGGCTGATGCTCGAGCACGGCTATGATCAGGCCGAGGTTGTGCGTGATCTGCTGCTGAGCCGTGGCTTTGAAGAGGTCCACAGCCGTACCGATCTGGGCGGCCATCAACGCATCAGTCTGGGGCGCCTGCCGTGCTGAATGATCAGGAGTTGCTGCGCTACAGCCGGCAGATTCTGCTGCAACACATCGACATTGACGGCCAGTTGAAGCTCAAAGCCAGTCGGGTGTTGATTGTCGGCCTCGGCGGACTTGGCGCGCCGGTGGCCCTGTATCTGGCGGCGGCGGGCGTGGGCGAGTTGCATCTGGCGGATTTCGATACGGTCGACCTGACCAACCTGCAGCGCCAGATTATTCATGACACCGACAGCGTCGGTCTGAGCAAAGTCGACTCGGCGCTCAAACGCCTGGGCGCGATCAATCCCGAGATTCAACTGGTCGCCCTTCGTCAGGCGCTGGACGAGGACTCACTGGCCGCGGCCGTGGCGGCGGTGGATCTGGTGCTCGACTGTTCGGATAATTTTGCCACCCGCGAAGCGGTCAACGCCGCGTGTGTTGTCGCACGCAAACCTTTGGTCAGCGGCGCGGCGATTCGCCTGGAAGGGCAGTTGTCGGTGTTCGACCCACGGCGTGCCGAAAGCCCTTGTTATCACTGCCTGTATGGTCACGGCAGCGAGGCCGAACTGACCTGCAGCGAGGCCGGCGTGGTCGGGCCGCTGGTCGGTCTGGTCGGCAGCCTCCAGGCGCTGGAAGCCTTGAAAGTGCTGGTCGGCTTCGGCGAACCGCTGGTTGGCCGCTTGCTGCTGATCGATGCGTTGGGTTCGCGGTTCCGTGAGTTGCGCGTCAAGCGTGATCCGGGGTGCAGCGTCTGTGGTTCGCGCCATGCGTGAAGCGCCGATCGGCGTGTTCGACTCCGGCGTCGGCGGCTTGTCGGTATTGGCGGAGATCCAGCGTTTGCTGCCCAAAGAATCGCTGCTTTATCTCGGCGATTGCGGGCACATTCCTTACGGTGAAAAAACCCCGGAGTTCATCCGTCAGCGTTGCAGCGTGATGGCTGCTTTTTTCCGCGAGCAGGGCGCCAAGGCGCTGGTGCTGGCCTGTAACACCGCGACAGTGGCCGGCGTCGCCGATCTTCGTCGCGACTATCCCGACTGGCCGATTGTCGGCATGGAACCGGCGGTCAAACCCGCCGCAGCGGCCACACGCAGTGGTGTAGTGGGCGTGCTGGCGACGACAGGTACTCTGCAAAGCGCCAGGTTTGCCGCGTTGCTTGATCGCTTTGCGGCTGATGTCAGAGTCATCACCCAGCCGTGTCCGGGGCTGGTCGAACGGATTGAAAACGGCGATTTGCACAGCGCCGACCTGCGCACGTTGTTGCAAGGTTATGTCACGCCATTATTGGCTCAAGGCTGCGACACGATCATTCTTGGCTGCACGCACTATCCGTTCCTCAGGCCGCTGCTCAAGTCGATGATCGGCAACGATATAAGCCTGATCGACACCGGAGCCGCCGTGGCCCGGCAGCTTCAGCGTTTGCTCGCCGAGCGCGATCTGCTCGCGCAGGGTCCGAGCCTGCCTGTGAAGTTCTGGACCAGCGCTGATCCGCAATCCCTCAGAAAAATCCTACCGTTGCTGGGCCAAACTGCGTCGAATGTGCAAAACTTCGACTTGTAAAAAAAATGTGAAATAACAAAAAAAACGCTGAACTTCTGACCAAGCGCAGATTTCTATAGCGACAGAAGCACTAAAAACCAAACGATCGTTCCGGAAAAGGAAGTTTCAAAGTGAAGCGACTATTCTGCTTGGCCGCGATTGCGGCCGCACTGATGGGGCAAAGTCTTTCTGCACAGGCTGCGGACGTAGAGTTTGCGGTGGGCGGGACCAGCGATTCGACCATGACTTATCGTCTGGGGATGAATTTCGATTGGGACAAGAGCTGGCTGCAGAGCGATGTCGGCCGCCTGACCGGCTACTGGAGTGGCGCCTACACCTATTGGGAAGGTGACAAGACTTCCAGCAACAACAGCCTGTCGTTCTCGCCAGTGTTTGTTTACGAATTTGCCGGTCAGTCGGTTAAACCTTACGTTGAAGCCGGTATCGGCGTTGCGTTGTTCTCCAACACCGAATACGAAGACAACAAACTGGGCGGCTCCTTCCAGTTCGAAGACCGTCTCGGTTTCGGCCTGCGCTTCAATGGCGGCCACGAAGTCGGAATCCGTGCCACGCACTATTCCAACGCCGGTCTGTCCAGCGACAACGATGGTGTAGAAAGCTACTCACTGCATTACTCGATGCCGCTGTAATCAGTCGCTACGCGCAATCCCATTGTGGGAGCGGGCTTGCTCGCGAATGCGGTGTGTCAGTCAGCACATAGGGCGCTGACCCACCGCATTCGCGAGCAAGCCCGCTCCCACAGTTGTTTCTGTGGTGTTCGAAAATCAGCGGTAGGCGGTAGATATGCCCCGGCGCTCTTCGATGCACTCGGCTGCGCCCATCTCAAACTCGCGGCAGATCAGTGGGCGTTTCTCGTAGATCGTGCACATCATGCTGTCGCGGTCCAGCGCCGCGCACCAGCCGTCGTCCAGGCGCAGCATGACTTCGCCGCCCCACTCATCGGTATCGATAAAGCGATCCGGCACGCCAGTATCGGTGATCAGCAGCACTTCGAGCTGGCAACAGCACGCAGCGCAGGTCGAACAGGTGACTGCCGGTTCGGCGATTTGCGTATGAGGAATGGTTTTCATGGCGCCAGTGTAAGGCAGTGATCGCTGTGGGTGTGAACGCGCAGACGGACGCTCAAGGCGCCAAGCGTCGAGCCATTACGTGCAGCAGTGGAAACAGCAGAGCCCAGAGCAGGCCGATGACGATCAGCGTGGCGACCTCGCCGTAGGGGAATTGCACCCCGGCCAGGCGCCCGCCGCCGTAGTAGGACAGCGCCCCGCCCACCGCACCGAGCCCGCTGGCCAGCCACCATGGCCGGGCGCTCCATTCAAGGCAATGACGCAAAGTCGTGGCCAGCAGCGCCCAGAGCAGCATCAGCCAGAGCGGAATCAGCGGCGAAGCATCCTCGAACCGAAACACCCCGAGGTAACGCAAAACCCCGTCCACCGCCGTGCCGACAATGACCACGCAAAGAATCAGACGGCCCTCCACCGCCCAACTGCCGATCCAGCGCAGATGGATCACCAACACCGCCAGGGCCAGCAGTAGCCACAAGCTGTCGCCGCCCAGCACGCAGGCCAGCCAGCCGAGCTGAAACAGCACGGCATTGGCCGCACGCTCAAGCATCGAAGCGGCCGAGCAGAGGCGTCGGCATCGCCGCCGGTTTGGCCAGCAACAGTTGCGCGGTGCCGATGGTGCGCTCGAGGAAGCCACCCTCGCAGTAGCACAGGTAAAACTCCCACAGCCGCAGGAAATAATCGTCGTAGCCCAATTCATTCAAACGGCCGTGGGCCAGGCGAAAGTTCTCGTGCCACAGGCGCAAGGTCCTGGCGTAGTGCAGGCCGAAATCTTCCATGTGCAGCAGGTTCATGTCGGTGTCGCGGCTGACCACGTCGAGCATTTTCTGCACCGAGGGCAAGGCGCCGCCAGGGAAGATATAGCGCTGGATAAAGTCGACGCTGCGCCGGGCCTGTTCATAGCGCTGTTCGCGAATGGTGATTGCCTGCAACAGCATCAAGCCGTTGCTCTTGAGCAGGCGCGCGCATTGCTTGAAATAGGTCGGCAGGAAGCGATGGCCGACCGCTTCGATCATCTCGATCGAGACCAGTTTGTCGTACTCGCCGCTGAGGTCGCGGTAATCCTTTAGCAGCAGGGTGACGCGATCCTGCAAGCCCAGTTGTTCGATGCGTTTGGCAGTGAACGCGTACTGCTCTTTCGACAGGGTGGTGGTGGTCACGCGGCAGCCATAATGCTGCGCCGCGTAGAGCGCCATGCTGCCCCAGCCTGTGCCGATTTCCAGCAGATGGTCGCTGGGCTGGAGGGCGAGTTTCTGGCAGATCCGTTCCAGTTTGTTCAACTGCGCCTGTTCCAGCGTGTCGGTGGGCGTGAGGAATTGCCCGGCGGAATACATCATGGTCGGGTCGAGAAACTGTTCAAACAGTTCATTGCCAAGGTCGTAATGCGCCGCGATGTTTTTCTGCGAGCCCTTGCGCGTGTTGCGGTTGAGCCAGTGCAAGCCTTGCACCAATGGCCGACCAAGGCGCGCCAGCCCCCCTTCCATGGCATCGAGCACATCGAGATTACTGACGAAGACGCGGACGACGGCAGTCAGGTCCGGTGAACTCCAATAACCGTGGATGAACGCTTCGCCGGCACCGATGGAACCGCTGCTGGCGATCAGGCCCCACAGCGCCGGATCAAGCACATGGACTTCGCCGAGCAGAGCGCTGCCGGGGGTGCCGAAGAGCATTTGCTCGCCATCCTCGACGACCATCAATTGCCCGTGTTTGAGCTGCGCCAACTGGCGCAGCACGCCACGGCGCAGCAGCGAGCCGGTCAGACCGTTGGTGCTCAAGCGACTGAGCGGCAGGCTAGAGGATTTCATGGTGCGGCTCCTTCGGAGGCACAGAGGCGGTTTGAAAGCTGCCGTCGGCAGCCTGATGAGCGAAGATCGGCGCGCGCTTGAGCAGCAGTCGCAGCGCTTGCCAGTAAATCGCCAGGGCGGTTTTCGCGGTCATCCACGGGAAGCGCCGCAGATAGCCGTGCAGGCTGCGACGATCGAGCGGTTCGCGGCGCAGATTGAGCGTGGCGTCGAACAGTTTCTCGTTGCCCTGCCAGTCAGCCATGTGCACGCCGAGGCTTTGCGCGGCCGGGCTGAAGCTCATGCGGTATTCGAGGTCGCGGGGCAGAAACGGTGAAACGTGAAACGCCTTGGCCACAGCGAAATGCTGATGAAAATCCACCAGGCTGGTCGGCGTCCGCGCTGGCAGCACGTAGTGATAACGCTCGCGCCACGGCGTATTGGTCACTTCGCAGACAATCGCCGCCAGTTGCCCGTCGGCTTCGTGGCAGTAGAAGAAACTCACCGGATTGAACGCCAGCCCCCAACTGCGTGGCTGGGTCAGCAGGCACACCGCGCCTTGCGGCTCATGACCGATGGCCGCGCCGACCTGCTGGCGTACGGCGTCGATCAGGCGCATGCCGTGAGCGGTAAATGCTTTCAGATAATCGCTTTCGCGGAACGAAAACGGCGCAAAGCGACTGCGACCGGCCAGGGGCGACAAGGCCAACACGGCCTCCTGCTCGCTGAGGTCGAGATAGAGCAGGCCGATCCGGTAACGGAACTCGTGGCGACGGGGCGAGAAGCGTCGGTGGCCGATCCAGCCCGAATACAGGGCGCTGTTCATAAGGTCTCACCGAACGAGGCCGCCACGCGCAAGGCGCTGACCACACCATCCTCATGAAAACCATTGGCCCAGTACGCGCCGCAGTAATGCGTGTGTTGCGCACCATCAAGCTCAGCCCAGCGATTTTGCGCGGCCATCGCTGCGAGGCTGTATTGCGGGTGGGCGTAGGTGTAGCGAGCGAGGACCTTATCGGGGGCGATGCCCGCGCTTTGGTTGAGGCTGACGCAAAACGTCGTGTCGCTCTCGATGCCCTGCAGGATGTTCATGTTGTACGTCACCGCCGCGCGGGTATGGCCGGGCCCGCCAAGGCGATAGTTCCAGCTGGCCCAGGCCCGTTTGCGCGTCGGCAGCAGGCCGGTGTCGGTGTGCAGCACCACTTCGTTATCGGCATAGGGCAGGGCGCCGAGGATCGCCCGTTCGGCATCGCTCGGGATGGCCAGCAGTTGCAGGGCCTGGTCGCTGTGGCAGGCGAACACCACTTTATCGAAATGTTCGATGCCGGCCGGGCTGTGGATAACCACGCCGTGTTGGTTGCGCTCGACGCGAGTCACTGCACAATTGAGGCGAATATTGCCCCTGAATGACGCCGTCAGCGGCGCGATGTAAGCGCTCGAACCGCCGACAATGACTTGCCACTGCGGCCGATCGCTGACGGACAGCAGCCCGTGATTCTTGAAGAAACGCAAAAAAAACTGCAGCGGGAAATTAAGCATCTGCGCCATGGGCATCGACCAGATGGCCGCGCCCATCGGCACGATGTAATGCAGGACGAAGCGCTCCCCGTAACCGCCAGCCTTCAGGTATTCATCGAGTGTGGTATCGGCGCCAATGCGCAACTCGGCGAGATCACGCTGGGCTTGTTTGTTGAACCGCAGAATGTCTTTCAGCATGCCCCAGAAACCCGGCGACAAAAGGTTGCTGCGCTGGGCGAACAGGCTGTTGAGGTTGTTGCCGTTGTATTCCACACCGGTGTCCGGGTCGGTCACCGAGAAACTCATCTCGGTCGGTTTGAAAGCCACGCCGAGCTGGTTGAGCAAGCGGATGAAGTTCGGATAGGTCCAGTCATTGAAGACAATGAACCCGGTGTCCACGGCGAACTCCTGGCCTTGGTGCTTGACCGGCACGGTGTGCGTATGACCGCCGACCCAGTCGCCAGCTTCGAACACTGTAATGTCATGACGGCGCTTGAGCAGGTAGGCGCAGGTGAGCCCGGCGATACCGCTGCCAATCACGGCGATTTTCATATCGGGTCTCGCTGCGGTGGGTTTTTGCGCACCATGCGTTTGCCGATGGCGAGCTGAGCCCGGGCGGGCAGTTTCGACAGCGGCCACAGCGCCGCCATGAACAGCGCCGGAAAGGCAATTTCCAGCGGACGGTCCTTGAGTTTGGCGTAGATGTGACGAGCCGCTTTATCCACAGGCCAGCTCAGCGGCATCGGGAAATCGTTCTTCTCGGTCAGCGGCGTTTCGACGAAACCGGGACTGATCACCGTGACTTCAATGCCTTCATCCGCCAGATCGATACGCAGTGATTCGAACAGATAACGCAGCCCGGCCTTCGATGCGCCGTAGGCTTCAGCCCGTGGCAGGGGCAGGTAAGTCACCGAGCTGGCCATGCCGACCAGGTGCGGCGCGGTGCCTTTGCGCAGCAGGGGCAGGGCGGCTTCGATGCAGTAACTGCTGGCAAGCAGATTGGTGCGCACCACGTGTTCGATGATCGAGGCATCGAACTGGCGGGCGTCGACATATTCACAGGTGCCGGCGTTGAGAATCACGCTGTCCAGCGAACCCCAGGCCTCGGTGATCTGCTCACCGATTTCACGCACGGTCTGACTGTCGGTCAGGTCTCCCGGCACCACCAGCACCTGTCCCGGATAGCGTTGGGACAGGACTTTGAGTGGCGCAACGTTGCGTGAGCTGACGGCCAGATGCGCGCCGCTTTTGAGGATGTACTCACACAATGCAGCGCCGATGCCACTGCTGGCCCCTGTCAGCCAATAACGCCGTGGAGGTGTACGACTCATCCCATTCTCCTTTTCAGCCAGGCAATCACCCGGCCCAATAGTGGCAAGTGCTCATACAGCAGCGCCCCGGCATCGAAATAATCCCGATGGCGATAAACCTTGTCCCGCCAGAGCAGGTGCGAACAGCCGTTGACGCGAATCTCGCGGCCGCCGGCCAGACGCGGGTGGCGGTAACTCATGACCCAGCGCAGGTAGCCCTCACCCTCACCGATCGGGTCGAAACCGTGAAAATCGAAACGCAGATCGCTGACGTTGGCGTACAACTCGGTGAAGTAATCTTGCAGTTGCGCCAGACCCTGCACTTCATGCAGTGGATCGGTGAAATGAATGTCGCTGCTGTACAGCTCGCCCAGGCGATGCAGGTTGTCTTTGTTCAACCCGGAAAATTGCCGGGCGAAGCTGCGCAGGAATTCACTCATCGACGGCTCCGACAGGCTGGCGCGACGGCAGATTCTTGAACGCCGTCAGCGCGCGGTCGCGTGAAGCGCCAAGGTTGACGATCGGCGCCGGATAATCCGCCACGCCGAACAGCCCTCCAGCGCTGGCCGGGTTGTGCACTTGCTTCTTGTTGAGCCCGGCCAGTTCCGGCAGCCAGTGCTTGATGAACACGCCTTCGGCGTCGAACTTTTCCGACTGGCTGACCGGGTTGAAAATGCGGAAGTACGGCGCTGAGTCGGTGCCGGTCGACGAGCTCCATTGCCAGCCACCGTTGTTCGCCGCCAGATCACCATCGATCAGGTGGCGCATGAAAAAGCGTTCGCCTTCGCGCCAGTCGATCAGCAGGTTTTTGGTCAGAAACATCGCCACCACCATGCGCAGGCGGTTGTGCATCCAGCCGGTTTCGAGCAATTGGCGCATCGCTGCGTCAATGATTGGCAGACCGGTGCGCGCCTCTTGCCAGGCCTTTAAATCTTCCGGCGCGTTACGCCAGGCCAGGGCTTCGGTTTCCGGGCGGAAGGCGCGGTGCCGCGAAACTCGCGGATAGCCGACCAGGATGTGTTTGTAGAACTCGCGCCACAGCAGTTCGTTGATCCAGGTGACCGCGCCGACCTTGCCGCTCTCGAACTCGCCCTGATTGCTGTGCAATGCGGCGTGCAGGCACTGGCGTGGCGAGATCACTCCGGCGGCCAGATAAGGCGAGAGCTGGCTGGTGCCGGGCTTGGCCGGAAAGTCGCGTTCGCTCTGGTAATAGTCGATCTGCGCATCGGTGAAGGTATCGAGACGGCGTCGCGCTTCTTCTTCGCCGGCCGGCCACAATGCGCGCAGCGATTCGCTCGGCGTGGCGAAGCCTTTGACCTCGTCGGGAATCGCATCGCTGGCGATGTTCAGCGCAGCCTGTTTGCCCGGTGCCTTGAGCCGTGACGGCAGCGAACCGTGCAGGCGTTCGTAGCAGACTTTGCGGAACTGGCTGAAGACCTGAAAGTAAGTACCGGTTCTGGTCAGCACGGTGCCGGGTTTGAACAGCAACTGATCCAGATAACTGTGGAATTCGATGCCCTCGGCCCGCAACGTTTCGGCCACGGCTTCATCGCGACGGCTTTCATGAACGCCGTATTCCTCGTTGACGTGAACCGCTTCGATCTTCAATTGCCGGCAGAGCTTGAGCAGTTCTGCCGGCGCCTGGTCCCAGTGCGCTGCGCTGCGAATCAACAGCGGGATGTTCAGCGCGCCGAGACTGTGGCTCAGCTGGCGCAGGTTGCGCAGCCAGAAATCCACCTTGCACGGCGCATCGTCATGTTCCAGCCATTGCTGCGGGCTCAACAGGTACACGGCCACGGTCGGGCCGCGGGCTGCGGCGGCCGCCAGGGCAGTGTTGTCGTGTTGGCGCAAGTCGCTGCGCAGCCAGATCAGTTGCATGTCGTTGGACTCGTCATCAAATCAGGCCGCGCTCGAGCAGCGCCTGGTGCGCAGCAAGCGGATCTTCAGCCAGGAATAAATCGGCGGATTCGGCAGTTCTGGCGGACAACTCGGCGTGGTGGATATGCACCGCCGGTCCGGCGATCAATGTCGGGCAACCGACGTTTGCCAACAGTTTTGGCAACTGCGCCAGTTGCAGGGCTTTGCTGGAATACAGCAGAACGCCACGGGCCTGGAGCTGTTCGACGGTCAACGCAAGTTCACCGGCCGGCAGCGGCCAGTCGAACACCTGCACCGGGCAATCGGCGCTGCTGATCAGCCACGCGCACAGCCACAGTTGGGGTTCCAGTGGCAGGTCGGAATGATTGATCAGCAGCAGCGGTGCGGCATGCAGTTGGCGGTTGTTGTGGTAGATGCGTGCGCCGAATTTACTGCGCAGCCAGGACAGGAAAAACACCCGTTCCATCTGCGCGCCGAACTGGCCCTGCCAGCGCTGTTCGAGTTCGCTCAGCAACGGCATCAGCAGTTGTTCGCATAGCGTGCGCGGTGGGTACAGCGCCATGGCCTGGTTGACGCTGTCATCCAGCGCGCGTTCATTGAGCGCGGTAACGGCCACCAGCAACGTCTGCTGCAAGCGCTGCCAATCGTTTTCCACGGTTTCAGTGAACGCTTGCGGCGTGTCGAGCAGAGGCTTGACCTGGCTGACGGCAACGCCACGGTTGAGCCAGGTGAGAATGGCCAGAATCCGCTGCACATGTTCGGCTGAATACAAACGGTGGCCCTTGGGCGTGCGCTGTGGCACGACCAGCCCGTAGCGGCGTTCCCACGCACGCAAGGTAATGGCGTTGACCCCGGTCTGCCGCGCGACTTCGCGGATCGGCAGCCAGCCCTCGTCGAGGGCTTTCTTGAAGTCGGCGCCGAGGTCTTCCTGGGCGCTGCTGTCGGTTTTTTCGTTCATTAGATAGCGTTTCGCAGACTGAGGTTTTCCGGATGCGGCTGCAGGTACACCTGTTGCGCAATGTAGGGATCCGGATGGAGGCGAAAATGATGCTTGAGCAGGGTCAACGGCACCACCAGCGGCACGATGCCCTGACGGTACTGGCCGATGACCTGCTGCATTTCCTGTTTGTCTTCGGCGCTCAGCGATTGTTTCAAATATCCGCTGATGTGCAGCAGCACGTTGCAATGGGTACCGCGGGTCGCGCATTTTTTCAGTGCGGCCATCAGTTCGCTGAAATAGCGCGGGCCGAGCTCCGCTGGGTCGCTGTCGGCCATGTTGCCGAGCAATTTGCCCAAGGCTTTGTATTGCAGCGGGTTGTGCGCCATCAGCAGGTATTTGTAGCGCGAGTGGAATTCAGTGAGGGCGCGGCGGCTCAGGCCCTGGGCGAGCACTTGCTGCCAGGCGCTGTAGGCAAGCACGCGGGTGATGAAATTTTCCCGCAGCACCGGATCGTTGAGGCGTCCGGCTTCTTCCACCGGCAAATCCGGATGCTGTGCACAGAACGCCTGGGCATAGATACCACGGCCGCCGCCATTCACCGGAGCGCCGTTGGCGTGATAGACCTTGACCCGCTCCAGCCCGCAGGACGGCGATTGCTGCATGAAGATATAGCCGCAGAGATCTTGCAGCTCACCGGCCATTTTTTCGCCGTATTCGGCCAGTGGCCGGGTGACGTTGATGCTCGGATTTACGGTGCCGACCGCCTCGGGCTGTTGCGGGTCGCCGACCAGCCGAATCGGCTCGCGAGGAATGCCCATGCCGATGGCGACTTCCGGGCACAGCGGCACGAAGTCAAAGTATTCCGCCAGGGTTCGGCTGCACAGCCGTGATTCCTTGTGCCCACCGTTGAAGCGCACTTCTTCGCCCAACAGGCAGGCGCTGATGGCGATCTTCGGCTTGGACAGGGAAGCAGTAGACATGAGCACCTCGAATCTATACCTGTACAGAGGGTTGTCTCTGTACAACTTTGCTCAGCATAGATCCGTGGATGTACAAGTCAAATGGTTTGTATAAGTTTTTTCTACAGCGCTGAATCTGTGGGAGCGAGCCTGCTCGCGAAAACGGTGGGTCAGTAGAAGAATTCGTATCTGATACAGCGCTTTCGCGAGCAGGCTCGCTCCCACAAGGGAATTCTATTTCCAGCCGAGTAACCAGTGCTTGCTGTCTTTCAGCACCTGCCAATCCAGGCGCTCGCTGCGCTGGGTCAGCACCGCCTGCAATTCAACCTCCAGCACCGTGCCGTCTTCATCACGGATCAGTTCGGTGACCAGAAAATGTTTCTCGCGATTCTGCGGGTGGGCTGCTGTCCATTTCGACAGCAGCAATTTGCGCGGGTTGATGCGATTCATTGCAGGTGTTCGTGCAAGCGACGTGCAGCCTCCTGACCGCTGAGCCAAGCCCCTTCGACCCGTCCAGACAGGCACCAGTCGCCGCAGGCGTACAGGCCCAGATCGGCGTCGGCCAGCGTCGTCCATTCATGGCCGGTGGCGGGGCGCGCGTAGAGCCAGCGATGGGCGAGGCTGAAGGTTGGCGCGGGCATGGCGCTGTGCAGTAATTCGGCGAACGCACCGTGCAGTTGCTCGATCACGGCTTCCTTGGGCAAGTCGATATGCTGCCGGCTCCATGCGCTGGTGGCGTGCAGCACCCAAGTGTCGAGGGTGGTGTCGCGCCCAGGTTTACTGCGGTTGCGCGCCAGCCAGTCGAGGGGGCTGTCCTGTACGAAGCAGCCTTCGATCGGTGTGTCCAGCGGTGTCTCGAAGGCCAGGGCGACGGCCCAGGTCGGGTCCATTTTTACCCCGGCGGCGGCCCCGGCGAGTTTCGGTGCGGCCGCCAGCAGCGCTGTCGCTTGTGGTGCTGGCGTGGCGATGACCACATGGCTGAACGGCCCGTGGGTGAAGCCTTCGGCGTCTTGCAGGTGCCAGTGCTCTTCACCGCGATAAACCTCGGTGATCCGGCAGGCAAACTGCACGTCCAGACCGTCGAGCAGGCCACGGGTAATGGCGCTCATGCGCGGCGTGCCGACCCAACGGGTCTGCTCGTCCGGGGACAGGTTCAATTGCCCGCCCTGAAAGGTGTACAGCTGCGGCGCCCATTCGGCGGCCCAGCCCTTGCTTTGCCAGCGTTGCACTTCCGTGACAAAACGCCGGTCGCGCGCAGTGAAATATTGCGCACCCAGATCCAGCGAACCTGCATCGCTGCGCTTGCTGGACATGCGCCCGCCGCTGCCGCGGCTTTTATCGAACAGTTGAACGGTATGCCCGGTCTCTGTCAGAGCCTGAGCGGCGGAGAGTCCGGCGATGCCGGTGCCGATGATTGCGATAGGTACAGTCATAGGGGCCTCGTTTACCTTTCTGTACAGACTACGCCGTCGATGAAACCTGTACAATTATGTTTTTTGGTATAACTTCTAGCATTCTCGTTCTGACAGCTTGGCCTATTGTTAAACCATAGAGCCTGCTCGATCGAAAAGATCCCTGCCTATAAAAATAGACTAGTGATCCGGGTTAAACGCCACGCGAGGAAGATGTCATGCACATATTGCTGACCGGCGGTACTGGTTTGATAGGACGTCAGCTCTGCCGGCACTGGCTGGAGCAGGGGCATCGCCTGACCGTGTGGAGTCGACGCGCGCACAAGGTCGCGCAGATTTGTGGGCCGGGCGTTCGCGCGATTGCACGACTGGAGGACCTCGGCGAGGAGCCGCTGGACGCAATCGTCAATCTCGCCGGCGCGCCAATTGCCGACCGGCCGTGGACCCATCGACGCAAGGCGTTGTTGTGGAGCAGCCGTATCACCCTGACCGAGACCTTGCTGGCGTGGCTGGAAACTCGCGTACAGAAACCGGCGTTGCTGATATCCGGCTCGGCGATCGGCTGGTACGGCGACGGTGGCGAACGCGAGCTGACAGAAGAATCGCCGCCCGGCATCGACGATTTTGCCAGCCAGCTGTGTATCGCCTGGGAAGAGACCGCCCTGCGCGCCGAGAACCTCGGCATCCGCGTAGTGCTGCTGCGAACCGGTCTGGTGCTGTCGGCCGAGGGCGGCTTTTTGTCGCGGCTGTTGCTGCCGTTCAAGCTCGCGCTTGGCGGGCCTTTGGGCAATGGTCGGCAGTGGATGCCGTGGATTCACATCGAAGATCAAATCGCCTTGATTGATTTTCTTCTGCACCATCATCAGGCGAGCGGTCCTTATAATGCCTGCGCGCCGAAACCTGTGCGCAACCGCGAATTTGCCAAGACCTTGGGCAGTGTCTTGCACCGCCCGGCGTTCATGCCGATGCCGACCCTGGCGCTGAAGGTCATGCTCGGCGAGCTGTCACTGTTATTGCTCGGCGGCCAGCGCGCCACGCCGGCACGTTTGCTCGAAGCGGGCTTTACCTTCCGCTTTACGGATTTACGCGCGGCCCTGGATGATCTCTCCAGCCGCCTCTGAAATAGGACGTTGCATGACCGATCACGCTTTGCTTCTGGTCAACCTGGGCTCTCCGGCCTCCACCTCGGTGGCCGATGTGCGCAGCTACCTCAATCAATTTCTGATGGACCCGTACGTGATCGACCTGCCATGGCCGCTGCGGCGGCTGCTGGTGTCGCTGATCCTGATCAAGCGCCCAGAGCAATCGGCGCATGCCTACGCGTCGATCTGGTGGGAGGAGGGCTCACCGCTGGTGGTGCTCAGCCGCCGCTTGCAAGCGCAAATGGCCGAGACGTGGAAACACGGCCCGGTGGATCTGGCGATGCGTTATGGCGAGCCGTCGATCGAAACCTGTCTGTTGCGGCTGGTGAAAGCAGGGCACAGGAAAATCACCTTGGCGCCGCTGTATCCGCAGTTCGCCGACAGCACCACGACCACCGTGATCGAAGAAGCGCGACGCGTGCTGCGCGAGAACAAGCTCGACGTGAAGTTATCGATCCTGCAACCGTTCTACGATCAGCCGGAATACATCGAAGCACTGGCCGCCAGCGCCCGCCCGCATCTGCAGCAGGATTACGATCATTTGCTGCTGAGCTTTCATGGCTTGCCGGAGCGGCATCTGACCAAACTCGACCCGAGCGGCAAGCACTGCCTCAAGGGCGCCGACTGCTGTCAGACCGCCTCGCCGGCGGTGTTGGCGACCTGTTATCGGGCGCAATGTTTCCGTACCGCCGCCGCCTTCGCCAAGAGCGTGGGCTTGCCGGACGGAAAATGGTCGGTATCGTTTCAGTCGCGCCTGGGGCGAGCGAAGTGGATCGAGCCTTACACCGAAGCGCGGCTGGATGAGCTGGCCAAAAGTGGCGTGAAAAAGATTCTGGTGATGTGCCCGGCGTTCGTCGCTGACTGCATCGAGACGCTGGAAGAAATTGGTGATCGCGGCAAGGAACAATTCCGCGAAGCGGGGGGCGAGGAGCTGGTGCTGGTGCCCTGCCTGAACGACGACCCGCAATGGGCCAGGGCGTTGGCGACTCTCTGCGAACGAGCGCCGCTGGCCCTCTAAAGCAAATCGCGAGCAGGCTCACTCCTACAATTTGGAATGCGTACCCCTGTAGGAGTGAGCCTGCTCGCGATAGCGATGTCTCAGACGATGAAGATCTAAAGACTTAAATCAGCGGCTCATCCGCCTTCTTCTGCTTCCAGCCGTCATTGCCCGGCAGGATCAGGTTCAGCGCAATCGCCACCACTGCGCACAGTGCGATGCCTTTGAGGCCGAAGTCATCCGGGCCAGTGCCGGTGCCGACCAGCACACCACCAATGCCGAACACCAGCGTCACCGAGACGATCACCAGATTGCGCGCTTCGCCCAGGTCGATTTTGTGGCGGATCAGGGTATTCATGCCCACCGCCGCGATCGAACCGAACAACAGGCACAGAATCCCGCCCATCACCGGCACCGGAATGCTTTGCAGCAGCGCGCCGAACTTGCCGATGAACGCCAGGGTGATGGCGAAAATCGCCGCCCAGGTCATGATTTTCGGGTTGTAGTTTTTGGTCAGCATCACCGCGCCGGTTACTTCAGCGTAGGTGGTGTTGGGCGGGCCGCCGAACAGCCCGGCCGCGGTGGTGGCGATGCCGTCACCGAGCAGGGTGCGATGCAGGCCCGGCTTCTTCAGGTAATCGCGACCGGTCACACTGCCCACGGCAATCACGCCGCCGATGTGCTCGATCGCCGGGGCCAGCGCCACCGGAACGATGAACAGAATCGCCTGCCAGTTGAACTCCGGCGCGGTGAAGTGCGGCAGGGCGAACCAGGGCGCCGCGGCAATCTTCGCGGTATCGACCACGCCGAAATAAAACGACATGGCGAAACCGACGAGCACACCGGAGATGATCGGCACCAGACGAAAGATGCCTTTGCCGAACACCGCCACGATCAGCGTGGTCAGCAGTGCCGGCATCGAGATCAACATGGCGGTCTGGTAGTGGATCAGCTCGGTGCCGTCGCCAGCCTTGCCCATCGCCATGTTCGCGGCGATCGGCGCCATGGCCAGGCCGATGGAAATGATCACCGGGCCAATCACCACCGGAGGCAGCAAACGGTCGATAAAACCGGTGCCTTTGATCTTCACGGCAAGGCCGAGGAAGGTGTAGACGAAACCGGCCGCCATCACCCCGCCCATGGTCGCGGCGAGGCCGAACTGGCCCTTGGCGAGGATGATCGGGGTGATGAAAGCGAAGCTCGACGCCAGAAACACCGGCACCTGCCGCCCGGTGACGATCTGGAACAGGATCGTCCCCAGACCTGCGGTAAACAGGGCCACGTTCGGATCAAGGCCGGTGATCAGCGGCATCAGCACCAAAGCGCCGAACGCCACGAACAGCATCTGCGCGCCGGACAGCACCGTGCGCCAGAGCGGATCGTTGAACTCTTGCTGCATGCTTACGCGTCCTTCTGCTTGGTGCCGAAGATCTTGTCACCGGCGTCGCCAAGCCCAGGGATGATGTAACCGTGCTCGTTCAGACGTTCGTCGATGGACGCGGTGTAGATGGTCACGTCCGGGTGCGCCTTTTCTACGGCGGCAATGCCTTCCGGCGCGGCCACCAGGACCATGGCGCGGATGTCGCGGCAACCGGCCTTTTTCAGCAGGTCGATGGTCGCGACCATGGAACTGCCGGTGGCGAGCATCGGGTCGATGATCATGGCCAGGCGTTCGTCGATTTCCGGAACCAGTTTTTCCAGATACGTATGCGCTTGCAGGGTTTCTTCGTTGCGGGCAACGCCCACAGCGGACACCTTGGCACCCGGGATCAGGCTCAGCACGCCTTCGAGCATGCCGATACCGGCGCGCAGGATCGGCACGACGGTGATCTTCTTGCCGGCGATCTTCTCCACCGACACGGTGCCGCACCAGCCGGCAATGTCGTAGGATTCGAGCGGCAAATCTTTGGTGGCTTCATAGGTCAACAGGGCGCCGACTTCCTGAGCGAGCTCGCGGAAATTCTTGGTGCTGATGTCAGCGCGGCGCATCAGGCCGAGTTTATGACGGATCAGCGGATGGCGGATCTCGAGGATGGGCATGGGAAAGGCTCCGGCGGCGGGCAAAAAAACCGGCCTAGATTAATCTATCCGACAGTGATGTCCTATAGGACATTCTGTACGTTAGTCCATAAGAGCTTGATTCGGTCCTGCGAGATGCGTACCTTTGCCCGCTTTTCGCAACCATGCCCCCCACCCGCCAACCCCTGGAGAGCGCCATGTCCGCTGATCTCGAGCATATCCGTCAAATCATGCGAGAGGCTGACTGCCTGTACACCGAGTCTGAAGTCGAGGCGGCCATCGCCCGCGTCGGTGCACAAATCAACGAACAACTGGCCGACAGCAACCCGGTGGTCTTCTGCGTGATGAACGGCGGCCTGATCTTCTCCGGCAAACTGCTGACGCATCTGCAGTTCCCGCTGGAAGCGTCCTACCTGCACGCGACCCGTTATCGCAACGAAACCAGCGGCGGCGACCTGTTCTGGAAAGCCAAGCCGGAAGTCTCGTTCATCGACCGCGACGTGCTGATCATCGACGACATCCTCGATGAAGGTCACACCCTGGGCGCGATCATCGATTTCTGCAAACACGCCGGCGCGCGCAAAGTGCACACCGCCGTGCTGATCGACAAGGACCACGACCGCAAGGCGCGCCCTGACCTGAAAGCCGATTTCGTCGGCCTGCCGTGCATCGACCGCTACATCTTCGGCTACGGCATGGACTATAAGGGCTACTGGCGCAACGCCAATGGGATCTACGCCGTTAAAGGCATGTAATCCTCTGCACCATCCCCCTGTAGGAGTGAGCCTGCTCGCGATAGCGTCATACCAGCCAACATCTACGTTGCTGACAGACCGCTATCGCGAGCAGGCTCTCTCCTACATTTGTTTGTGTGATACCCATGCTAGAGTGCTTGGCCCCGCCCTCCGGAGCCTGTCATGCGCCTCTTGATCCGCATTCTCGCCGCCCTGTTTCTGACCCTCAGCCTGCCGCTGGCCGCCGCGCCGATGCACAGTCAATTCCTGCCGCCGGACGACCTGACCCTGCGCGACGCCGAACCCGAGCAGCAGCAACTGCTGCAGGTCAGCGAATATTCGGTGGTGGTCGGCGCGCAGCGTCAATCGAATCAGCAGCCGATTCCGGTCACTTCGTCGTTGTTGATTCGCCTCAAGGGCAAGTCGCTGAATAAAGGCGCGACCATCAATCAGGTGCTGGTGAGTTTCGATGGCGAAAGCAAAAGCCTGAAAAAGCCGCTTTACGACGACAAAAGCAAAACCCTGACGCTGTTTTACCCGCTCGCTCAATACCGCGTGGTGATGGACCTGCTGCGCAACGACACGGTGTATGTGCAGTTCCTCAGTTACGCCAACGGCCACATCTGGGCCGATTTGCACACCGGCGCGGTGCGAGCGCGTTGAGCCGGGCGGCCGGGCAGGGGTAAACTGCCGGCCCCGTATGATGTCTGCGAGCTGGAGTCGGCAATGCGTAAAGATAAGAAACAAGTGATTGGTGACGAGATCGGCGATGAGCAGATCAAGCTGTTCCTCGATTTTGAACCGGTCGACGCCACTTCGCCGTCGCTGCACAAACTGATCAAGGCCTACCGTGGGCTGCGCATCGATGATTTCGAGCGTTTTCTGGGCTTCTTCGTCGCGGCAGGTTACGACCTCGATGGCAAGGACGCGCAGGGCAAGACTTTTGTTGAGCTGATCGCCGATCAGCGTAATGCGGCCGAGTACATCGAGTTGATCGACAAGGCCCGCACTTGAGGTGTCCGCGATACCTGTGGCGAGGGGATTTAGCGAAACGTCGCACCGCCCCGTTGGGCGGCGAAGCGGCCCTGAAACCTGTATGCAGGGTGTGTCAGGCACACCGCAACTAATTTGCGACTGCTGCGCAGCCGAGCGGGGATAAATCCCCTCGCCACAAAGGTTGTGTTGTGAGCCAGCAGTATTGGTTGTTACCTGGGCATAAAAAAACGCCCCGCACTCAGTGAGTACGGGGCGTTTTTCATGCGGCGCGATCAAGCGAAGCTTGGTGTCTCGCTGCTTTCTTCAACCAGTTCCAGCGCGATGTTGTTCTGCGTGTTGATCTTGCGATACAGCGCAGCATCGGTTTCCAGCACCTTTTCACGGGCCGGGAAGATTTCCGCCAGTTTGGCCGCCCACTCGCCGGACGCCTTGGCCGGGAAGCACTTCTCGATCAGTTCCAGCATGATCGAAACCGTCACCGAGGCACCTGGGGATGCGCCGAGCAGTGCGGCGAGGGAGCCGTCTTTCGCGGCAACCAGTTCGGTGCCGAACTGCAGGATGCCACCCTTTTTCGGATCTTTCTTGATGATCTGCACCCGCTGGCCGGCCACTTCCAGGCGCCAGTCTTCGGCTTTCGCCTGCGGGTAGAAACGGCGCAGGGATTCCAGACGCTGTTCCATCGATTGCATCACTTCGCTGACCAGGTACTTGGTCAGGTCCATGTTGTTTTTCGCCACGGCCAGCATCGGCCCGATGTTGCCGGCGCGAACCGACAGCGGCAGGTCCATGAAGGAGCCGTGCTTGAGGAACTTGGTGGTGAAGCCGGCGTATGGCCCGAACAGCAGGGATTTCTTGCCATCGACTACGCGGGTGTCCAGGTGCGGCACCGACATCGGTGGCGAACCTACGGCAGCCTGGCTGTAGACCTTGGCCTGATGCTGCTTGACCACTTCCGGGTTGTCGCAGCGCAGCCACTGGCCACTGATCGGGAAGCCGCCGAAGCCTTTGCTTTCTTCGATGCCCGAGGCCTGCAGCAATGGCAGCGCCGCGCCACCGGCGCCGAGGAAGACGAATTTGGCGTCGACTTCACGGGTGTTGCCGTTGTTGACGTCCTTGATGCTGACGGTCCAGCCGGCGCCGTTGCGCTTGAGGCCGGTAACGCGCTTGCAGTATTTGACTTGGGTATCCGGCGCGCTGGTCAGGTGCTTGAGCAACTGATTGGTGAGGGCGCCGAAGTTGACGTCGGTGCCGTTCATCACGCGAGTGGCGGCAAGGACTTCGTCCGGCGAACGGCCCGGCATCATCAGCGGCATCCACTCGGCCATCTTGCCTTTGTCTTCGGTGTATTCCATGTCGGCAAATGCATGGTGCTTGCTCAACACGTTGAAGCGTTGCTTGAGGAACGACACACCACTGTCACCCTGCACGAAACTCAGGTGCGGGACCGGGCTGATGAAGGATTTGCACGAGCCGAACGTGCCTTTTTTGGTCAGGTACGACCAGAACTGCTTCGACACCTCGAACTGGGTGTTGATGTGCACGGCTTTCTTGATGTCGACGCTGCCATCGGCCGCCTGCGGCGTGTAGTTCAGCTCGCACAGGCCGGCGTGGCCGGTACCGGCGTTGTTCCACGGGTTGGAACTCTCCGCGGCACCGGAATCCATCAGCTCGACGACTTCCAGCTTGATCGCGGGGTCGAGCTCTTTGAGCAGCACGGCCAGGGTGGCACTCATGATGCCGGCCCCTACCAGAACTACGTCGACTGCTTCGTTATGCGCCATTTAACGCGTCTCCCAAATCTGCAGCACCAAATTGTCGGCATGGCTGCCAGGCGTTCCAGGGCAGGTCAGTGGGCCCGGGCTATCCGTGGTCAGGTTCGCCATGTCCGAATCTTCGCAATTTTTCGCAACTTCGACGGATGCGTGCGGCCTGGTTTCAAGCGTTCAATGAACGCATTTTCGCGCAGGGCTGGCAATTCGACTTATGGTCGAGACATCCGTTTTCGTGCAACCAAATCCGTAGCGGACAGGCTTCAGGCTCCGATGTTCGAGGTATACCCGGTCCTGTGTCGTTGGGCTGTTTCAGACGCTAATGGTGCATGTTCAGACGCAAAACTATTCATTTGCTCGCCACACTCTTGTGAAGTTGTGAAAACCCGTTTTTTTCACGCTCTTTTGAAGACGTGAACCTCAAAAAAGGGCTGCCTTGGCCTGGCACCTGCCCGCAAGGGCAAAACAACGCGGTGGCCGAGCGTATGACAGCTCTGCAGATTCGCGAAAAGCAGGGGTTTTGCCGGAAGAACAGGCAAGCGCGCCAACTTCACTCGATCTGTGTGGGCGGCTCTCTGTGGGCGATTTTGATGTCGATGCAAGCGCATTGACGCTGTTGCGGGGCCCGATCAGGAGACGTCCTTATAATCGGGGGGAGATTGTAGCGAAGAAATGCGCGCAGTTGCTCGTGTTTAATGACTTTTATTAGGTATCCGGTCAGATGCTCAACTGCACCTGGGGCCGTGCGCGCATTTGTCGCGCTACCACCCGGGCGCTGGCCGGCAGCGGCTGGTTCAACCAGGTCAGGCGAATTTCTTCGATTTCCACCCAGCCGTCGCCCATCGGTTGCAGGCTGCACTGTTTGAAAGCCTGGCAGTGACCGTTGCGATCGAGCAGGGCAAAGCTGCGGTGGAGCGGGCGTGGCGCGAACAGCGAGATCAAATAACGCATGGCAGAGTTCCTTGAAGGAGGACTGTTTCAAAGCTTGCCGGCGAGCCGTGACGTCAAGGTGTATGGACGGTGAAGAATGTATGACAGGAACCGCCTTCGACGGGGTGTGTCAGACATTTCAGTATTCACCGCGTCCCGCTGGTGAGCTGCAGTGGCCCACCGCTATACTGCCGGCCTGTTTGTGCCTGATTCTGGAGAGAAGAGCATGTTGCAACGCCTGTTGTTCGGTTTGATCACTGTCGCCGGTTTGACCCTGGCCGGCTGCGCCCACAGCCCGCAACAACTGAATCCGGAGCCGAAGCTGACCACGCAACTGGCACCGGTCGGTCGCGGCCAGCCTGTGGTCGTGCGTGTCGTCGACGGCCGTCCTTCGCCAACCCTGGGCACCCGTGGCGGTCTGTACCCGGAAACCAGCGCCATCACCGTGCAGCGCGAGCAGATCCTGCCCAAGCTGCAGGCCCAGGCTGAAGCCGCTGTGCGTTTGCTGGGGTTCACCCCGACCAACAACGCGCCGAACGCGCCGCAGTTGACCGTGACCCTGGCCGAGCTGAAATATCAGTCGCCGAAAGAAGGCATGTACGTGACCGAGGCGACCATCGGCGCGACCTTCCGCTCTGACGTGCAAAACGCCAACCGTCGTTACAGTGGCCGTTACGGCGCTTCGCTGGACCAGCGCTTCGGCATGGCGCCGAACCAGGAAACCAACACCAAACTGGTCAGCGATGTATTGAGCGATGCGCTGACGCGTCTGTTCAAGGATCCGACCGTGGGTCAGGTGCTGGCCGAGTAAGTTATCGGCAACTGTGAAAAAGCCCGGGGCCAGTGATGGTTCCGGGCTTTTTTTTGCCTGCCGATATTCTTGATTCACCACCGCCCCTTGTAGGAGTGAGCCTGCTCGCGATGGCGCTCTGTCAGTAACATCAATGCTGGCTGACAATACGCTATCGCGAGCAGGCTCACTCCTACAGGGGAACGGTGGTGAATCAGGCGGCTTGGGAATAGAAATCGAGCACGCTCACCCCTGTCAGCCAATCAGTTTCGGGCAAGTCCGCATGCTGATGCCCGCCCAGCGCGCAATACACCAGCCAATGGCGATCCTGCACATTGAAGGCAAGGCTGCCGACCAGACTTTGCTGTTCGTCGTAAGGGGTGATGAGGTACAGGCGATCCTGGTTTTCAGCGTGCAGCATGTCGCGTTCCATGTGTGTTTCGAGGCGCGCAGGGTGAAGCATCCACATGACGATGCCGTGACACAGGACAGCCATCGGTCGATTGTCAGGTTATTTATCGCAAAGGCCGGGGCAGGGTGGCCAGGTTTGGGTAGAATTCGCGCCGCGGTCGTCGATCTGGCGCCTGCCACACCGATTTAGATTGAGGTCTGTGATGTCGTTGCACTTGATGACGCTGTTTACCGCCCATCCCGCCAAACTGATCAACCTGCTGGCCTTGCTGCTCGCGTTCCCCGGCAGTTGGCTGCTGCACGCAACCCGTCGCCGTGAGCAACGCGCGCAGGCCAGTCTTGCCGCACAGCGTCAGGCGCAGCCGAATGTCGAGCCGATTCTGGATTGGGCGACATTGCGCATGAACCGGTTTTTCTATCGTTTCGGTTTTGCCTGTCTGGGGCTGGCCCTGATCGTCTCCTGGATCAGCACGCGCTTCTGAAAGCAAAAGCAAATCCTGTGGCGAGGGGATTTATCCCCGTTGGAGTGCGCAGCGCTCCCCAGTTTCTTACCTGAGAAAAACAGGGCCTGCTGCGCAGTCCAGCGGGGATAAATCCCCTCGCCACAGCTGTTGCCTACAATGGCAACCCGGCCTTGACCCGGTACTGATTACGCACCGGCGTCGCGTATTGCAGCACCAGGTACGGACGATGCTCCTCGGGGCAGGCGTCCAGCCGGTTCTGCCATTCTTCCTGCGCCTTGGCCAGTTCGTCCGCCGGGAAGACTTCGGCCGCCTTCGGCACATTCAATTGCGGATCGACATCGGCCCACTGTGCATACGCCAGGTAATGCACCGGGAACAGCCGGTAGCCGCCGAGAATCTGCTTGTCCATCTCGATCGCCAATTGCTTGGTGTCTTCGAACAACTCGGTGATCGGCGCAGCGAAGTTCACGTGCACCCGGCCCTTGTAGCCAGTGATGCCCTTGGCGATGCTCACATCATCTTCACCGGGCGCCTTGGTGTAGGTGCCGGTGGTGGCGCGGATGTACAACTCGCGGGCCTTGGCCTGGTCGCACGGGTCGTATTCATAGCTGATCGACACCGGCGTGAGGTTCAGTGAACGAATCACTTCACCGAACGGCTCGTCCTTGCGGCTCATGTGGAACATCTTGAGGATCGCCGACTCGGTGCGGTCATCGCCATCCTTCGCCCGGCCTTCGGCCTGAGCGATCCAGATCGAGGCGCAATCGTTGCGGATCGAGTGGTTGATGTAGGCCGACAACAATTGATACGCGGCCATTTTCTCGCGGCGGCCCGTGATCGAACGGTGGACGATAAAGCTCTTGTTCAAACGCATCAGGTCGCTGACAAACGGCTTTTGCAGCAGGTTGTCGCCGATGGCGATGCGTGGCGTCGGCAGGCCCGCGTGGTACACGGCGTAATTGACGAAGGCCGGGTCCATGACGATGTCGCGGTGGTTGGCGATGAACAGGTAAGCGCTGCCGGACTTGAATTGCTCGACCCCGGTGTAGGTCACGCCGTCGGTGGCGCGCTCGATGGTGTGGTCAACGTAGAACTCGACTTTGTCCTGTAAGGTAGCCACGGACGTCACGTCGGCAAACTCACGACGCAGCCGATGGGCTATAAGAGGTTTGAGCATCCAGCCGAAGGCACCGGCAAAACGCGGGAAGCGGAAGTGGGTGAGGATATCTAGAAACGCCTTGTCGCCGAGCAGCCTTGCCAGTACCGCAGGTACTTCGCTGTCGTCGTAAGGTCGGATGGCATCGAATTCGCCCATCATGCTCTCTTGTTGGAAACGGCTAGGGTAAGTTAGGGGTTTGATCGAAAACCCGCAGGGCACGGTCTGAAAAAGTAGCCAGACAAAAATAGCCCTGCAAATAGACCGGCGATTATACGCACAAGTCACCTGGGAGACCGCGATGCTGGAAGCCGCTGAGTATGAATGTCCGTATTGTGGGGAATTGGTCGAGACCTCCGTGGATCTGTCCGCAGGCGACCAGACGTATATAGAGGATTGCCAGGTGTGCTGCCGACCGATCACCTTTGTCCTGCAAGTACACGGTGAGGACTGGTTTCTCGAAGTCTTCAGCGAAAACGAGTGAGGGTCGCGTATGCAGCGAATCTACGAACCGGCCAGCCTGATGGAAGGCGAAATGCTCAAGGGCATGCTCGCCAGCGAAGGCATCGAGGCGCATCTGGTCGGGCAGAATCTGCTAGGCGGCACGGGCGAACTGCCGATTTTTGGCCTGCTCGGCCTGTCCGTCGATAACGATCAGGCCGAATACGCCCGCGAGCTGATCACCGCGTACAATGCCGCGCTGCCGCTGCCCGGCGACGAACCGGAGAGCTTCCCCGGGACGCTGGTCTGTTAGGCTGACGTTCGTTTGATCAAGAGTCGTGTTGCCCCATGTGTGGACGTTATGCCCTGTTTCGCTGGAACCGCGACTTCGCGGCCCTGCCAGGTTTTCCCGCCGATCAGCAGGCGCAGTGGAACATTTCCCCCAATGATTCGGTGTTGATGCTGCGTGCCGCTGAAAACGGCGAGCGCACATTGGCCCGTGCGCGCTGGGGTCTGACGCCGCCGTGGCTGACCGACCTGTCGAAAACCCCCGCCCATGCCCGGGCCGAAACCGTGGCCGAGCAGCCGATGTTTCGTGAGGCGCTGCGCTTGCGCCGTTGTCTGCTGCCGGCCAACGGTTTCTACGAATGGCGCGGCACCCAGCGCAAGCGGCCATACTGGCTGACGCCGGGGGAGGGCTCGTCGCTGTTTTTCGCGGCGATCTGGGAGGCGTATCCGGTGCAGGAACAGGTCTGGCTGAGCACGGCGGTGATCACCCAGCCGGCGGCCAGTCAGCGCCGGCCTTTGATTCTCGATGAGGCCGGGCAGGCGGCATGGCTTGATCCCGAGACGCCGCTGCATGTCTTGCAGGGATTGCTTGCCAGTGAGCCGGCGGCGCTGCGTGAGCGGGTGCTGGCGAATCTGGTGAATGATCCGAAGCTCAATGGGCCGGAGTGTTTGACCCCGGGTTGAGTTGTCTGTGCCGGCCCTTTCGCGAGCAGGCTCGCTCCCACAGGGGAGTGCATTCCAAATGTAGGAGTGAGCCTGCTCGCGATAAGGTTCGAAGAACCTTCCGGCGTCTTTAGACCTTGAACTGATTGATCAACCGCCGCTGCTGCTCGGCCAGCTTGGTCAGACTCGCGCTCGCCGAACTCGACTCATCCGCGCCGCCGGCCACTTCGTTCGCCACCTGGCCGATATTGATTACATTGCGGTTGATGTCATCGGCCACCGCGCTTTGTTCCTCGGCCGCACTGGCAATTTGCGTGTTCATGTCGTTGATCACCGACACGGCCTGGGTAATTGTCTCCAGCGCCTCGGCCGCTTTCGCCGCGTGTTGCACGCTTTCGTCGGTGCGGTTCTGGCTGTCCTCCATGACCCGCACCACATCGCGGGTGCCTTGCTGCAACTGCTGGATCATCGCCTGAATTTCTTCAGTGGCTTTTTGGGTCTTCTGCGCCAGATTGCGCACTTCATCCGCAACCACGGCAAAACCGCGCCCCTGTTCACCGGCCCGCGCCGCTTCGATCGCGGCGTTCAGTGCCAGCAGGTTGGTCTGTTCAGCGATCCCGCGAATCGCCGTGAGGATCGCGTTGATGTTTTCGCTGTCCTTGGCCAGGGTTTGCACCACATCGACCGCCTTGCCGATTTCCACGGCGAGCACGCCGATCGAGTCAGAGGTGTCGCGGACGATCTGCATGCCTTGGCTGGCGGCCTGATCGGCATGGCTGGCCGCTTGCGCCGCTTGCGTGGCATTGCGCGCCACGTCCTGGGCGGTGGCGGTCATTTCCTGCACCGCTGTCGCCACTTGATCGATCTCGGCCAGTTGTTTTTGCACGCCGATGTTGGTGCGAATCGCAATGTCGGCCGTGTGTTCCGAGGAATCACTGACGCTCTGCACCGAGGTCACCACTTGCGTGATCATCGCCTGCAACTTGGCTAGGAAGGTATTGAAGCCTTTGGCAATCGAGCCCAGTTCATCACTGCGATCGCTGCTCAAGCGGCGGGTCAGATCGCCTTCGCCCTGAGCGATATCGTCGAGCATGGCGACCATCTGCTTGAGGGGCCGCGCGATGCCGTGGCCCACCAGCCAGATCACCAGCAGACCGACAGCCGCGATGATCAAGCCGACCATGGCCATGCCGAAAGTGTCGGATTTGCGTTGGGCATCGAGTTCGGCCTGCAGGTTTTGCAGATCAGCCATGACCGCGTTGAGCGGCAGTTGCAGCATCAGCGTCCAGCGTGCATCGGTCTGGCCGATGCCGAACGGCAGGTACAGCTCGATGCGGCCCTTGTCGGTGTTGACCGAGTAGGTGACTTCGCCACGCTTGAGACTGGCCATGTTGGCGGTCTGTTCGGCGTCGAGGATGTCGCTGACTTTTTCGCCGAATTTGTTCGAGTCTCTGGTGTAGGCAACGATGCGGCCATTGCCGCCGATCAGCGCCATTTCACCCGCGCCGCTGTAGAGTTTCTGGTTGGCGGCGAGGAGCATGTCCTGAATGAAGTTCACCGACAGGTCAGCGCCAACGATGCCCTGGAAGGCGCCGTTGACCATGATCGGTTCGATAAAAGAGGCGAGCATGACGATCTTGTCGCCGACCTTGTAGGGCGCCGGATCGATCACACAGGGTTTTTTCGTTTCTTTCGAGCACAGGTAGTACTCGCTGGCGCGCACGCCGGTGGACAGGGTTTTTTGATCGTCGACATCGGCCAGTTTATCCACGCCGAGGGTGCCGTCGGTGTTGCGGAACCACCATGGCAGGAAGCGTCCGTTGGCCGGATCGATGCCGACCACGGCGCTGCCGATGTAGGCCGCATCATTGTGGTCCAGTGCGTTTTTTTCCCAGCCAATGTAGGTGCCGAGAATCTTCGGGTTCTTCTCGACGTTTTCCTTGATCAGGCTGATCAGTTGCTCACGGCTGATGCTCAGGCGCGGTTGGCCATCGGCACCCGCCGTGCCGAGCAGGGCGTTGACCCGCACCAGGCCACCGGCAATCAGCAACGGCGCTTCGAGTTCGCGCTGGATCTGGCTGACCTGGGTCTGCGCCAGCGAGGTCAGGCGCTGCTCGATGACTTGCTCGAACTGCGCCTGGGTGCGCTGTTGCACCATCTCTTGCGTGCGTGCGCCGGCAAACAGCGCATACAGCACCAGCGCCGCGACCACGCTGAGGACGATGGCGCCGGCCAGGGCGGCGACGGAAAACTGGATCGACTTGAACTTCATGGGAACTCCGCACGCAAGAGGACAATCTGCGAGGGATTTATCGGCGGTGCCGGCAGGGCCATGAGCGGCGTTGGTCGGAATGAGCGGCCGGACGTCGCAAATGGATCGGTACGCGACGCAGTGGTTGTGTCGGGGCTATGCAGCTTTTCCGGCAGGCTTGGCGGGAAACGTCTGAAAGTCGCTGCAACACGTCTGTTGTCTCTGGCGCCGATACCATTACCCGCCTAGGATACGCGACAGGTTTTCAGGGAGCTTTTGAATGAACAAGACATTGGTTGTAAGTGCACTGAGCGCAGCGCTGCTGCTGGCCGGGTGTCAGTCGGTCAACACCACCAGCGGCGGCGCCGTCGGGGTGGAGCGCAAGCAATACATGTTCAGCATGCTGTCCTCGCAAGAGGTCGACCAGATGTACGCGCAGTCCTATCAGAAGACCATCGGCGAGGCGTCGAGCAAAGGCGTGCTGGACAAGAGCAGCCCCGAAGCCAAACGGGTGCAGGCCATTGCCAACCGTCTGATCGCCCAGGCGCCGAACTTCCGTCCGGATGCAGCGCAGTGGCAATGGGAAGTCAATCTGATCAAGAGCGATGAGCTCAACGCCAACTGTGGTCCCGGCGGCAAGATCATTTTCTACACCGGGCTGATCGACAGCCTGAAACTCACCGACGATGAAATCGCCGCGATCATGGGCCATGAAATTGCCCACGCGTTGCGCGAGCACGGACGCGAAGCGATGTCCAAGGCCTACGGCATCGAGATGGCCAAGCAGGGTGCTGGTGCATTGTTCGGTCTGGGTCAGGACAGTCTGGCGCTGGCCGACACCGTGGCCAACTACGGCATGACCCTGCCCAACAGCCGCGCCAACGAAAACGAAGCCGACCTGATCGGTCTGGAGCTGGCCGCTCGCGCCGGCTACAACCCGAACGCGGCGATTACGTTGTGGAACAAGATGAGCAAGGCTTCCGAGGGTTCGCCACCGGAATTCATGAGCACTCACCCGGCTTCCACCAGCCGGATTGCCTCGCTGCAGGCGGCGATTCCGAAAGTCATGCCGCTGTACGAAAAAGCCCCTAAATCCTGATCAGCTTGAGGATGATCGTTCCCACGCTCCGCGTGGGAATGCATCAAGGGACGCTCCGCGTTCCAATGGGACGCAGAGCGTCCCCGGCTGCGTTCCCACGCAGAGCGTGGGAACGATCCTCTCTCAGGGTTAAACCCAGCCGCTGCTCTGCATCGCTTTATAAACCGCAACAATCGCCAGAATCATGAACGCCGAAGCCGCCAGGCGACGGATCAGGGTCAGCGGCAACTTGTCCGCGGCAAAGTTACCCGCCAGTACCACCGGCACGTTGGCAATCAGCATGCCCACGGTCGTGCCGATAATCACCAGCCACAGTTCCGGGTATTGCGCGGCCAGCATCACCGTGGCGATCTGGGTCTTGTCACCGATTTCAGCGAGGAAGAAGGCAATCAGTGTGGTCAGGAACGGCCCGAACTTGCGCGCGGTGCTGGCTTCGTCGTCATCCAGTTTGTCCGGGACCAGTGTCCACAGCGCAGTGGCGGCGAAGCTCGCGGCGAGAATCCAGTGCAGCACGGCATCGGAAAAGAAACTGCCGAACCAGGCTCCTACCGCACCGGCTGCTGCGTGGTTGGCCAGGGTCGCGGCGACAATCCCGGCAATGATCGGCCAGGGTTTGCGAAAGCGAGCGGCGAGAATCAGCGCGAGCAGTTGCGTCTTGTCGCCGATTTCGGCCAAGGCAACGATAGCGGTGGGAACGAGTAACGAGTCCAGCATCAGGGATTTCCTAAGGGGCGGGTCGACACGGCTATGACACGTACAGCCTTCCCGCCCCGGGTAAGGTGTGCGTGTCATAGGTCTTGTCAAACCCTGCGATCCGTCTGTTGCGGACGCTGGGGTCGCATACGCCATGATCTGAGGATCAAGTATGTTGACGTATGCCGGACGAGCTTGGCGCTCGTGGGAGACTACTCCCCTAGGACGGAGCGGATTCTGCCTAGGCAAATCCGATTGGGCAAGCGACTTTTTTCAGCGAGGCTTCAACCGCGCTTGGCCCGGTAAATCCGGAAACCATTGCCTTCAGCCTTGATCGCACAAACGCCCAGATGCTCTTCGATCAACGGCTGATACTTCAGGAAGCTGTTCGCCACTAGTCGGAGTTCGCCGCCGTTTTTCAGATGTTTGGCCGCTTTTCGCAACAAGTTCTCTGTCGCGAAATAATCGGTGTGCACGCCGACATGGAACGGCGGGTTGCTCAGAATTGCACTCAAACCCATTGGCGCGGCGTCGATACCATCGCCGGTCAGCACCTCGGCTTCCAGGCCATTGGCGGCCAAGGTCAGGCGGCTGCTGGCGGCGGCGAACGCGTCGACATCCAGCAATGTCACCTGATTGTGCGGGTAGCGGCGTTTGACCGCCGCGCCCAGCACGCCGGCGCCACAACCGAAGTCGAGCAGATGGCCGCTCGGCAGTTTGTCCAGATGATCGAGCAACAGCGCGCTGCCGCGATCGAGCCGACCATGGCTGAACACGCCCGGCAGGCTGATGACTTTCAACGGGCCTTCAGCCAGCGGCAGTTCGTAGGTCTGCGCCAAACTTTCCAGCGACTTGGCTTGCGGCGCGTTGGCTACGGTCACTTGCCAGAGCTGGCAATGGCGCGCGCTGTCGAGTTTGCGCGGCTTGCCGAACGGGTTGAGTTGCTTGGAGGCGCCTTCGATGCCGCTGCGCTTCTCCCCGACCAAGAACACTTCACGCCCGGCCAGACGCGACGCCACGGCGTTGAGGATGTAATCGGTCAGGTCTTTAGACTTGGGCAGGAACACCACGGCGCTGTCGAACTCACGCTCCGGCACGTTCACGCCGAACTGGCTGCGCCCTTCGAAGCGGGCTTCCAGCGCGGCTTGATCGCCCGCGTGCCAGCACCAGCCAAACGCGTTGGGCAGGCGCCCGAGCAGATCGTCGGCGGGCAGCCCGGCCAGTAACAACGAACCCTGGAATAACTCGGCCTGACGAAGCAGTACTTCACTGCGCGGATCCATAACTGCTCCTCGAAAAAAAAGTGCCGCAGTTTATCAACTGACGACCCGCAGCGCCTCACCGCTGAAGAACGCCCGGGCGTTTTCGCTCAGTTGCCCGACGATACGTTGCCGCGCCTCGCGACTGCCCCAGGCGTTATGCGGAGTGACGATCAGGCGCGGGATGTCGGCGGCGAGCAGCGGATTGCCGTGGCTCGGCGGTTCAACGCTGAGCACGTCCGTCGCTGCACCGCCGAGGTGGCCGCTGCGCAAAGCGTCGGCCAGCGCCTGTTCATCGATCAAGCCACCCCGTGCGGTGTTGACCACGAACGCGCCGGGTTTCATCGCGGCCAGCTCGCGGGCACCAATGAAGTGGCGGGTGTGTTCGTTGAGCGGGCAGTGCAGGGTGAGGGCGTCGATCTGCGGCAGCAGTTGATCCAGCGGCAAACGGTCTGCGCGGGCGGGGCGTCCGGGAATCTGCCCGAGCAACACGCGCATGCCGAACGCTTCGGCCAGCCGCGCCACGGCGCCACCGAGTTCGCCGTGCCCGAGCAGGCCGAGGGTTTTGCCCTGCAGTTCAACGATTGGGTAGTCGAGCAGGCAGAACTGCTTGGCCTGCTGCCAGCGGCCTTCCGCGACGGCTTTTTGGTAATCGGCCAGACGTGTGGCGAGGTTGAGCAGCAGCATGATCGTGTGTTGCGCAACGGACGGCGTACCGTAACCCTGACAATTGCACACAGTGATGCCGTGGGCGCGGGCGGCGCTCAGGTCGACGTTGTTGGTGCCGGTGGCGCTGATCAGGATCAGTTGCAACTGCGGATTCGCGGCCATGGCGGCGGCGTCGATCACGACTTTATTGGTGATTGCCACGCTGGCGCCTTGCAGCCGTTCGCTGACTTTGTCGGGCAAGGTCTGGGCGAACAGTTGCAGATCGCTGAAGCATTCGCGCAACGGACCGAGGTCCAGATCGCCGAGGTCCAGCGAAGGGTGATCAAGAAATACCGCGCGGCGCGAGTTCGTCATCAACTGTACCTTTTGTGCTGTGAGCGGAGGGCGTACTCTGCCGAGCCTACCAGATGAAACAATTGGTTACTCAACACCCGATGCAACTCTGCATCCCTGTGGGAGCGGGCTTGCTCGCGAATGCATTGTCACATTCAGCCGGTGTGCTGACTGCCACACCGCTTTCGCGAGCAAGCCCGCTCCCACAGGAGTTGCGCTTGCACCGTGGCTACGGTTTGACCGATCAATCCCAAAGGAGCCCCCATGTACTGGACCGAATTCCTGACCGTTGCCCTGATCCACTTGCTGGCCGTCGCCAGCCCCGGCCCGGACTTTGCCGTGGTGGTGCGCGAAAGCGTGACCCACGGGCGTCGCGCCGGCACCTGGACGGCGCTGGGGGTGGGCACGGCGATTTTTCTGCATGTCGGCTATTCGCTGTTGGGCATTGGCCTGATCGTGTCGCAGTCGATCGTGCTGTTCAACGCGTTGAAGTGGGCGGCGGCTGCGTATCTGCTGTACATCGGCTTCAAGGCCTTGCGCGCGCAACCGGCCAAAGCCGTTGCCGATGATCTGCACCAGGAGGCCGGCGTCCGCACGGCGCGTGGCGCGTTTACCTCCGGCTTCGTCACCAACGGCCTGAACCCGAAAGCCACACTGTTTTTCCTGTCGCTGTTCACCGTGGTGATCAACCCGCACACGCCACTGGCCGTGCAGGCCGGTTATGGAGTTTACCTGGCGGTGGCAACGGCATTCTGGTTTTGCCTGGTGGCGCTGCTGTTCAGCCAGCAACGCGTGCGCGCCGGGTTCGCGCGCATGGGCCACTGGTTCGACCGCACCATGGGCGCTGTGCTGATTGCTCTCGGCGTGAAAATCGCGTTTACCGAGATGCATTGAGGACTGGCTGCGATCAAAACTGTGGGAGCGAGCCTGCTCGCGAAAGCGGTGTATCAGTCGGCGAAGATGTTGACTGATCCATTGCATTCGCGAGCAGGCTCGCTCCCACAGGTCTTGTCTCTTCCCGGTCGGCCCCCGATGCTGGCGCAAAGCTAGCATTTGTTCGGCTCTGCAAATCATTCCTTTGGCTGATTTGACGGTAACGCAGGCGCACTAGAGTAAGAATCTCTCCGCCAACACCGTGCAGTCAGAAAAGGGATTCCTATGTTGCAGACTCGCGTCATTCCTCCGGCCGATGGGGCCTACCAGTATCCATTGCTGATCAAGCGGCTGCTGATGTCTGGCGCCCGTTATGAGAAAACCCGCGAGATCGTCTACCGTGACCAGTTGCGCTACAGCTACCCGACGCTGATCGAGCGCGTCGCTCGGCTGGCCAACGTGCTGACCGCTGCCGGTGTGAAGGCCGGTGACACGGTGGCGGTGATGGACTGGGACAGCCATCGTTATCTGGAGTGCATGTTCGCCATCCCGATGATCGGTGCGGTGATTCATACGATCAACGTGCGCCTGTCGCCCGAGCAGATTCTCTACACGATGAATCATGCCGAGGACCGCTTTGTGCTGGTCAACAGCGAGTTCGCCGGGCTGTATCAAGCCATTGCGCCGCACCTGACCACGGTCGAGAAAACCTTGCTGCTGACCGATCTGCCGGAGAAAACCGCTGACTTGCCGAACCTGGTTGGCGAGTACGAACAGCTACTGGCCGCGGCGAGCCCGCAGTATGACTTCGAGGATTTCGACGAAAACTCGGTCGCCACGACGTTCTACACCACAGGCACGACCGGTAACCCGAAAGGCGTTTATTTCACCCACCGGCAACTGGTGCTGCACACGATTGGCGTGGCGACGATCATGGGTTCGATCGACAGCGTGCGCCTGCTTGGCACCAACGATGTGTACATGCCGATCACGCCGATGTTTCACGTCCACGCCTGGGGTTTGCCGTACGTGGCGACGATGCTCGGCCTGAAACAAGTGTATCCGGGGCGCTACGACCCGGAATATCTGGTGGCGCTGTGGCGCAAGGAGAAGGTCACGTTTTCCCACTGTGTGCCGACCATCCTGCAAATGCTGCTCAACGCCAAAGCCGCGCAAGACACCGATTTCGCCGGCTGGAAAATCGTCATTGGCGGCAGCGCGCTCAACCGCTCCCTGTATGAAAACGCCAAGGCCCGTGGCATTCAGCTGACGGCGGCCTATGGCATGTCGGAAACCGGGCCGTTGGTGTCCTGCGCCCATCTGAATGACGAGTTGATGGCCGGCAGCGAGGACGAACGCACCACCTACCGGATCAAGGCCGGCGTGCCGGGGCCGCTGGTGGAAGCAGCGATCGTCGACAGCGAGGGCAACTTTCTCCCGGCCGATGGCGAGACTCAAGGCGAACTGGTGCTGCGTGCGCCCTGGCTCACCGAAGGCTATTTCAACGAACCGCAGAAGGGCGCCGAACTCTGGTCCGGCGGCTGGCTGCACACCGGTGATGTGGCGACGCTCGACAGCATGGGCGTGATCGACATCCGCGACCGGATCAAGGACGTGATCAAGACCGGCGGCGAATGGATCTCCTCGCTGGACCTTGAAGACCTGATCAGCCGACATGCGGCGGTACGTGAAGTAGCAGTGGTGGGGATTGCCGATCCGCAGTGGGGCGAGCGGCCGTTTGCCTTGCTGGTGGTCCGTGAAGGCCATGTGATCGGTGCGCGGGAACTCAAGGAACACCTCAAGCCGTTCGTCGAGCTGGGGCACTTGAGCAAGTGGGCGATTCCGAGTCAGATCGCCCTTGTTACCGAAATTCCCAAGACCAGTGTCGGCAAGCTCGACAAGAAGCGCATCCGCCTCGACATCACCGAATGGCAGGCCAACAACAGCACCTTTCTGTCGACCCTCTGAGCATCTGCTGGCGCGCTGAAACCGGCGCGCCAGACCTCCCGAGCAAGCGCTTGGCTTGTGAAATCGAAAAAATCAGCCATCCTTGCCCTGCCGACCTGTGTCGGACTGGCGAAAGGACTGTTCCAGAGTGGTTGGCTGCTGCAAATCACACTTTAGAGGGATCAAGCAGTACCCCCTGCTGGCTATAGTCCGCTCAAGGACTTTTTAAGAACGGAGCACACGCACTGATTGGGGCGAGCAACTCTGGAGGTATTACGGGCAGCCCTGGCGCCCGGCCCTTCACAGCGTTTTTAAAAGTACTCACTGCCATAACAATAATGCACATGGAGTAGCGTCGATGACCTCAGTAAACCAGTTCTGGCGCCGGGCGAAACTGCCTCTGGCGGTCAGTCTTGCCTCCTCGCTCGCCGGGCCTGCATTCGGCGTCAGCTTCAACGTCGGTGAAATCGAAGGCCAGTTCGACTCGTCCCTGTCGATCGGTGCCAGTTGGTCTACTCAGAGCCCGAACAAGAACCTTATCGGCGTCAACAACGGCGGCCATGGCCTGTCGCAGACCTCCGATGACGGTCACGCCAACTTCAAGAGCGGCGAAACCTTTTCGAAGATCTTCAAGGGCATCCATGACCTTGAACTGAAATACGGCGACACCGGCGTGTTCGTCCGTGGCAAATACTGGTACGACTTCGAACTCAAGGACGAAAGCCGTCAGTTCAAGGACATCAGCGACAGCAACCGCAAGGAAGGCGCCAAGTCCTCCGGCGGGCAGATTCTCGACGCCTTCGTCTACCACAATTACTCGATTGCCGATCAGCCGGGCTCCGTGCGTCTGGGCAAGCAAGTGGTGAGCTGGGGTGAAAGTACCTTCATTGGCGGTGGCATCAACTCGATCAACCCGATCGACGTCTCCGCGTTCCGTCGTCCTGGCGCCGAGATCAAGGAAGGCCTGATTCCGGTCAACATGTTCTACGTCTCGCAGAGCCTGACCGACAACCTCTCGGCCGAAGCGTTCTACCAGCTGGAATGGGACCAGACTGTCGTCGACAACTGCGGCACGTTCTTCTCGCAGCCAGACATCATTGCCGACGGTTGCGACAACAACCTGCGCGTGTTGAACAAACGTTCGCAGATTCCGGCCATTGCCCTTGGGCCGTTGGCGGGCGCCGGCGTCGATGTCAACCAGGAAGGCGTGCTGGTGCGTCGCGGTCCGGACCGCGATGCCCGCGACAGCGGCCAGTACGGCGTGTCGTTCAAGTACATGTACGAACCGCTGGACACCGAGTTCGGCGCCTACTTCATGAACTACCACAGCCGTGCGCCGATCTTCAGCGCAACCGGTGCGCCGCAGTCGGTCTACAACACCGCTGCCTCGCTGCCAGGGCCTTTCGCCGCACTCGCGCCATTGCTGGTGGCGGGCAACTCGCAGTACTTCGTTGAATACCCTGAAGACATCCGCCTCTACGGTTTGAGCTTCTCCACCACCCTGCCTACCGGTACGGCATGGAGCGGTGAGATCAGCTACCGTCCGAATGCGCCGGTGCAACTGAACTCCACCGACATCCTGTTCGCCGGTGTGCGCCCACTGGGCGGCGCGCTGACCAACGCTTCGCTGCTCACGGGCGTGCCGGGTCAGGATCTGCACGGCTACGAGCGCAAGGAAATCACCCAGCTGCAAACGACCTTCACGCACTTCTTCGATCAGGTCATGGGCGCCAGTCGTCTGACCCTCGTCGGCGAAGTCGGCGCGACGTACGTCGGCGGGCTGGAAAGCCGCTCCGAGAAGCGTTATGGCCGCGATCCGGTCTACGGCCCGGGTGAGTTGCCGGCCACTGGCACCGCCAACACCTGCGCCAACATCCTCAACGCCAGCACCATCAACGGCGCAGGTCCCGGTTCGCCACAGAACAACCGCAGCCGCAATTGCGACAACGACGGCTTCACCACTTCGATGTCCTGGGGTTATCGCGGTCGGGCCATCTGGGATTACAACGACGTGTTCGCCGGCGTGAACCTCAGACCCAACGTGGCCTGGTCCCATGACGTCAGCGGTTACTCGCCGGGCCCTGGCGGCAACTTCGAGGAAGGTCGCAAGGCGGTCAGCCTCGGCGTCGATGCCGAATACCAGAACACCTACACCGCCAGCCTGGCCTACACCAACTTCTTTGACGGCAAGTACACCACCGTGGATGACCGCGACTTCGTGGCGCTCAGCTTCGGCGTGAACTTCTAAGCACTGCTTTTCAGGACGAACACACATATGAAAATAACAAAGAGTCTGTTCCACGCCGGTGTACTGGGCCTGTCGCTGCTGGCGACCGGCGTCATGGCCGCGGTGCCTGCTGCCGAAGCCGACAAGCTGGGCAAAAGCCTGACCCCGATGGGCGCGGAAATGGCCGGCAACGCTGACGGTTCGATTCCGGCCTGGAAACCGATGGCGAAGAACGCCGGCAGCGTCGACAGCAAGGGCTTCCTGTCCAACCCTTACGCCAGTGAGCAACCGCTGTTCACCATCACCGCCAAGGACGTCGACAAGTACAAAGACAAACTTGCCCCGGGTCAGTACGCGATGTTCAAGCGCTACCCGGAAACCTTCAAGATGCCGGTCTATCCGTCCCATCGCGGTGCCACCGTGCCGGATGCGGTGTTCGCCGCCATCAAGAAAAACGCCACGACCACCAATCTGGTGTCTGGCGGCAACGGTCTGGAAAACTTCGATACCGCTGTGCCGTTCCCGATTCCGAAAACCGGTGTGGAAGTGATCTGGAACCACATCACCCGCTATCGCGGTGGCAGCGTGACCCGTCTGGTTACCCAGGCCACGCCACAGCCGAACGGCTCTTACAGCCTGGTGTACTTCCAGGATCAGTTCGTGTTCCGCGACAAGATGAAGGACTACGATCCGGCGAACCCGGGCAACATCCTGTTCTACTTCAAGCAGAAAGTGACCGCACCGGCGCGTCTGGCCGGTGGTGTGCTGCTGGTGCACGAAACCCTCGACCAGGTCAAAGAGCCACGCTCGGCGTGGGTCTACAACGCCGGTCAGCGCCGTGTGCGCCGCGCACCGCAAGTGTCGTATGACGGCCCGGGTACTGCTGCCGACGGCCTGCGTACCTCGGACAACCTCGACATGTACAACGGTGCGCCGGATCGTTACGACTGGAAACTCGTAGGCAAGAAAGAGATGTACATCGCCTCCGACAGCTACAAGCTCGACGATCCGAAACTGAAATACGCCGACATCATCAAGGCCGGCCACATCAATCAGGATCTCGCGCGTTACGAGCTGCGCCGCGTCTGGCACGTGACGGCGACGCTGAAGGAAGGTCAGCGCCACATCTACGCCAAGCGTGATTTCTACATCGACGAAGACACCTGGCAAGCGGCTGTGATCGACCACTACGACGGTCGTGGTCAACTGTGGCGCGTGGCCGAGGCGCATGCCGAGAACTACTACGACAAGCAAGTGCCGTGGTACGCCCTCGAAACACTCTATGACTTGCAGTCAGGCCGCTATCTGGCACTGGGCATGAAGAACGAAGAGAAGAGTGCGTATGACTTTGGCTTCACCGCCACCACCGGCGATTTCACCCCGGCCGCTCTGCGTCAGGACGGTGTTCGCTAAACCGCGATAAACCCGAGGCCGCACCCTCGCGAAACGCCCCGACTGGTTCGGGGCGTTTTTTTGCGTGCGGTTTTGCGCTGACCTGTGCACATCGCTTGTAGCCTTTTTGTAGCCATTTGTAGCAGCGACCTTCATTCCCTCTGCGTTTAAGGCTAGTCTGCGGACATCTGCAACGCCGCCAATAGCATTCAAACAAGAGCCGGCCATGACTGATCTGTCCCCGCTTCCGGGTCCTGCAAGCATTACCGTCGCCGCACTGGACGGGCGTTTTTTTCGCCCGCCACTGCCTGACGGCTATGTGCTGCGGCCGCGTCTGTGCGAACGCCTTCAAGCCGGGCTCGGTGGTCGGCTGTTGCTGGTCAGCGCCCCGGCCGGGTTCGGCAAGAGTTCGCTGGCGGTGGAGTTCTGTCAGAGCCTTCCGGCGCAATGGCAAAGCCTCTGGCTGGGCCTGAGTCCGCGTGACAGCGATCCCGGGCGTTTTCTCGAACGCTTGCTCGAAGGTCTCCAAGACTATTTTCCAGCCCTGGGCGCCGGCGCCCTCGGCCTGTTGAAAATGCGTCAGCGCCATCAGCCGTTTGCTTTCGAAGAGTGGCTGGACGGTCTGCTGGATGAATTGGCGCTGCAGCTCGATCCGGCCGCGCCGTTGCTGCTGGTGCTCGACGATTACCACCTTGCCCAGGGGCCGGTGCTGGATCGTTGCCTGCAATTTTTCCTCAATCATTTGCCCGATGGCTTGTTGGTCATGGTCACCAGCCGGCAGCGCCCGGACTGGCATCTGGCGCGTTTGCGCCTGTCGCGCCAGCTGCTCGAACTGCACGAACAGGATTTACGCCTGACCCACGACGAAGCCCTGACCTTGCTTGACCGCCACAGCAGCTCACTGCGCGGTGAAGCATTGGAGAACCTGATCCAGCGCAGCGAAGGCTGGGTCGCCGGGCTGCGCTTCTGGTTGCTGGCGGTGTCCGAGGCGGGCAACGATGCCGCGCTGCCGCAAGCGCTGAATGGCGGGGAAGGGCTGATACGCGATTATCTGCTCGAGGAAGTCATCGATTGCCTGCCCGCCGAAGTGCAATCGTTTCTCTACGAAACGGCACCGCAGGAACGCTTTTGCAGCGAACTCTGTGACGCTGTTCGCGAAGCTCATGACAGCGCCGAGATTCTGCGTTTTCTGCTCGCCCACCAGGTATTTCTGGTGCCGCTGGACGAGCACGGTCACTGGTATCGCTACCATCATCTGTTCTCGGATCTGTTGCGCAGCCGGCCGATCGCGCAGGCGATGGTGCCTACCGCCACTCTGCATTTGCGTGCCTGTCGCTGGTTCAACGCGCAGGGTTTGCTTGACGAAGCCGTGGAGCAGGCACTGCGCGCCGGGCACCTCGATGTGGCGGCGAATCTGGTGCAGAACCTGTCCGAGGAGCAACTGCTCGCCGAGCAGAACGTCGGCATGCTGCTGCGCTGGAAAATGGACTTGCCCGACAGCCTGTTGATCAGCACGCCACGGCTGATCGTGCTCTACAGCTGGGCGCTGGGGCTGGCTTGTCAGCTCGATGCTGCCGAAGAGTTGTCCGGCCACTTGAGCCGCTTCCTGCCGGCGCCTTCGGCCACGGCGCAGAAATCGATGCTGGCGCAATGGCTGGCGCTGAGCGGGATCATTGCTCGCGGGCGCGGCCATCGCGAGCTGACGCTGCGCTATTGCACTGAAGCGCTGGAGAGCCTGCCGGCCAAGCGTTATGGCCAACGGCTGATGTGTTTGTCGACGTTATCCAATCTGGCGATCGCCGACGGTGATCTGTGGCGCGCCCGGGGACTCAATCGCGAGTCTCTTGAACTGGCACAGCGGGTCGGCAATCCGTTGTTCGAGGCGCTGGCGCATTACGACCGTGCGCGGGTTTTGCAGTCGCGTGGCGAGATTCTGCGCGCACTGGATGAAGTGCAGCAGGGCCTGGAGCGCCTTCGCGGTTTGTCGCCGCAACGCTTGTACGCCGTGCGAGCGCGGCTAACGTTGTACGAAGGCTTTCTGTTGGCGATGCGCTTGCAGCCTCAGGCGGCACGCGTGCGCCTGGTGGCTGGAATCGCTGAGGCGCGCGCCTGTCGCGATATCAGCGTATTGATCGGTCACTGCGTCATCGCTCGCCTCGACGGTGCCAGCGGCGAGTTCGCCAAGGCCTTTGCCGAGCTTGCCGAAGCCGAACGCCTGATGCACATCTGGGACGTACCGCCGATCTACTATCTGGCGATGATCACTCTGGTCAAATGTGAGCTGTGGCTGGCGCAGGGTCGTACTGATCTGGCCGAAGCCTGGCTCGCTCGGCTGGGGCAGACCTATACCGGCGAACGTGCCGCCGCGCCGCCGGAGTTTCATCCACAGCTACCCTTGCATGTGGAACTGCAACAGGCGCTGCTCGATATGATTCGGGGTCAACCCATGCTTGCGGAAGGACGGCTCAATGCACTGCATGAGAACGGTCAGCAAACTGGACGACAGTTGCTCAGTGTAATGGCGCTGACGCAAAAGGTCGCGTTGTTGCTTCAGACAGGGGGGCGCGAGCCGGAAGCACGCAGAGCGTTGGGGCAAGCGCTGGAGGCGGCGGCGGGGGGCGTGCTGCAACCGTTCGATACTTTATATAAGGGGCACGGGGACTGGTTGCGCGGGCAATTGCAGACGTCAGTGTCCTCGTCAGGGCAGCAGTTGCTTGAATATTTTCCGTCTGCCGCAGTGCGTCAAGCCGCAGAATCCGGCGGCACTGAGCCGCTCAGCAGCAGGGAACTCGCGGTGTTACGTTTGATCGCCCAGGGTTGTTCAAATCAGGAAATTAGCGAGCAGTTGTTCATCTCGCTGCATACCGTGAAAACCCACGCGAGCCATATCAACAGCAAATTGGGCGTTGAAAGACGTACTCAGGCGGTGGCGCGAGCGAAGTCGTTGGGGCTTTTGACGTAAATCCTGATGCGATGATTGTGCCGCAGAAAAAGACGCCCCGCATTATCGGGGCGTCTTTTGTTGTGTGTCCAGCATGGACGCAACGGGTGGAAGTCCCGCCGTGGTCTCACCACGGAACCGCCCGGAGCGGGCCCGCATGCCGGGGTGGGGTGGCAGAGGAACGGCCTATGAAGACCGTCCCCTGTGCCGATTTACGGACTGCGCCAGATCAGGCGGCGGCAGGTATCAGGCCACAAGATCGTTAGCAGTGAAGTTGTTCACACCCACTAGCTGGATTTCGAAGTCTGCACCGGCATTGCCGCCGACGTTACCCGAAAGCACTTGATCGACGAAGCGCAATTGGCCCGCGCCGGTGAAGTCGCCTGCACCGATGAAGGTAAAACCGTTGAAGCCGGCAGTCAGCAGGTTAGCATCAAATTTAGTCAAGTCGATCTTGTCGCCTTGTGCGCTGTTGAAGTCGGTAATGACGTCGCGGTTGATGCCCAGCCCCATTTCGTTAACAGCAGCGAAAACAAATGTATCGGCCCCGGCAGCACCAGTCAGTGTGTCGGTCCCTGCTCCGCCATTGAGGACGTTTCTGTCGGCGTTGCCGACCATGATGTTGTCCAGGCTGTTGCCGATCATGGTGAACGCACCGGCACCGGTAACCAGGAAGTTTTCGACATTCTGCAGACTGGCCTGGCTCAGGTCGACGACACTGCCCTGTGCGGTTGCGGCGTAGGTGATGTTGAGGACATCTGCGCCTTCATTGGCGTTTTCCACCAGAAGTGCCAGTTCTCCGGCTTGATCGATGTTGTAGGTATCGTT
>NZ_JABWQQ010000025.1:0-75814 GCF_014268555.1 Pseudomonas sp. SWRI111
TTCCCCATGTGAGAGTAGGTCATCGTCAAGATTAAATTCCGAAACCCCAATTGCGAAAGCAGTTGGGGTTTTGTTTTAGTAGAAGTTCCTGTTTTTGCTGGCTTGTTACCGTGTTGACGGGCCAGATAAAGAATTTCTTGACGACCATAGAACATTGGAACCACCTGATCCCATCCCGAACTCAGCAGTGAAACGATGTATCGCCGATGGTAGTGTGGGGTTTCCCCATGTGAGAGTAGGTCATCGTCAAGATTGAATTCCGAAACCCCTGTCTGCGTGAGCAGTCAGGGGTTTTGTCATTTCTGGCCTGACCCAACCCACTTGTTCAAAGCGTTTTACGTATCTTGCTGATGCGCCTTGCCTGCCACTTACGCCACCAGATATAGACACCGGTACCTGACAAACCGGCAATCAGCACGCCCAGCACTGCAATCATCACTTGCCCTGTAACGCCAAAGATTCGGCCACCGTGTATCGGTAACTGCAGCCGATAAAACTGCTCGCCCCACGTTCCCTGCCCAGCGATTTCCTGTCCCAGTAATCGCCCATCCGTACCATGAAAGAACAACCAGGATTTGCCATGCGCCTGCGTGTCATGCTGTCCAAACCCCGCGCCGTAAAAGTTGCATTCGAAGCTGTAGTACAACTCCCCGATTGCCGCAGTCAGTCCTAACCGTTTCCCTTCCTCTAATGCCCTTTCATACGCCTGTTGATAACTTAGTTGCGTGACCCCCAGTTCGTCTGGAGGCATTCGGCCTCGCGCCTCATAGACACTCGGCTCAATGGGCGAGAATAACGACACGACCGGTTTGAATACCTGGCTTGGCAGGTTCATCGCCACGCTGCTGACGGCAATCGGTAGCAGTAACAACCATAACCACAATCCCCCTGCACGATGCAGATCGAAATTAACGCGATAAGCATGTCCGCCTTTTACCTTCCAGGCGGTCGACCATTTCTTCCAGAACGGTTTACCACGTGGCAGCGTCAGCCATAACGCGACAAAACAATCGATCACCCAGGCGATGGCCACCAACCCCATCAGCAACAGCCCCCAGTTCTCGGGAAGCGTGAGGTTGTAATGAAACTCGAGGATGAAGGGGATGAAGTTCTCCCGCTGGAAACAGCATTCTCCCCAATAGCGTTGTCCTTTTTGCTCAGCGTTCACCGGATCCAGGTAAAACACTTGGTTCGGCTCGTCGAACGGCTTGCCGGTGGCCGGGTCCGTGCGTGGCACGGCCGCCAGCAACGCGGTATGTCCTGGTTCGTTCGGGTACTCCATGTACCAGACCTGCAGTGTTGGATGCGTAGTCTGCACTGCCTGGACCAAATCGCCGGGTGGCAGTCGTTGCCCCTCGGCAGACGCCGCATAAAACTGCGGATTCAAGGCTTCATCCAGCTCATGGTTAAACGCCAGAATGCTCCCGGTGATCCCCGCCAGCAGCAGAAACACGGCGATTGCCAATCCGATATAGCGATGCAATACAACCAAAAACGCACGCATGAACATTTCCCTCACAGAGACGACAAAGCCAGCCCCCGAATATCAGGGGCTGGCTTTTTTATGCACAGGGCACAGGATTAGAACTGGTAGCTGACCGTCGCCGCGACATTGCGCTCTTCGCCCATGTAGCAGAAGTTCAGGCTGGCGCAGGACGCCACGTAGGACTCGTTGGTCAGGTTGTTTGCATTCAGGCGCAGGTCAACGCCCTTCAAGCCGACTTTGCCCAGGTCGTAACCGATCGATGCATCGAACAATGTGTAGGAGGGCACCTTCAGGGTGTTTTCTGCATCCGCCCAGCTGTAGCCGACGTAACGCACACCACCGCCCAGACGCAGGCCATCGAGCGCCGCGCTGTCGAACTTGTAGTCAGCCCACAGCGATGCCATGTGCCGCGGTGCCTGTGTCGGTGAGTTGCCTTTGTTCTCGATGACGTCGGTGGGTGTGCTCAGCGTGCTGACCATCGATTTGGAATATTCGATATCGGTGAAGGTGTAGCTGCCGAGCACCTTCAGGTTATCGGTCAGTTGCGTGTGCGCTTCCAGTTCCAGGCCTTGAGAGCGGACGGCACCTACGGCGCGATAGAAGTTTTCCTGCGGCAGTTTGGTCGCCAGGTTTTCCTGATCGATGCGGAACAGCGACGCGGTAAACAGATTGTCGGTGCCTGGCGGCTGATACTTCAGGCCGACCTCCCATTGTTTACCGTCGGTAGGCGCCAGTGGGTTACCGGCACTGTCAGCGTAGGAATTCGGATTAAACGACTCGGAGTAACTGATGTACGGCGCCAGACCGTTATCGAACAGATACAGGGCACCCGCGCGGCCGGTCAGCTTGGTGCGACGGTCTTTGATTTCGGTGCCTTGCGGGCGACCTGCTTCGGCAATCCGGTTCTCATCAGAAGTTTCTACCCAGTCCTGGCGTAGGCCCAGCGAGAAGCGCCACTGGTCCATCTCGATCAAGTCCTGCAAATACACACCCGTTTGCTCGAGGCGGCGCAGATAGCTGGTCTCACCGTACATCTCGATCGTCGAGTTGCCGTACACCGGATTGAACGCATCGATCGGCGCCAATCCGCCGCTGGTCCAGTCGACCACCGTCTTGCGTCGTTGGTAATCGGCGCCCATCAGCACCGTATGCTTGGTCGCACCGGTGAAAAATTCGGCCTGGAGCATGTTGTCGACGATAAACGCGTGCAGCCGCTCGTCGCCCCCGGTGTAATAACGGTTCAGCTCATTGCTGGTCGGTGTGGTCCAGCCATACGCGTAGACCTGATCCATGTTTACTTTGGAGTCCAGGTAACGAAAGTTCTGTCGCGCAGTGAAGACGTCGTTGAAGCGGTGTTCGAACTGGTAGCCGAACGACTGCTGATCACGTGAGTAGCCATCAACCCCCGGCTCGCCCTCAAAGAAGTGTGGCGAGATGCGCTGGCCATTGCGCTGATGAATCGTGCCATCCGCCGGCACGCCACCATGGTAACCGCCGTCCGGATCGTGCTGCAGGTACGCCTGCAGGGTCAGCGACGTGTCTTCGCTGAAATCGATGTTGACGGTCGGTGCGAGGGCGAAGCGCTTTTCCTTGTTGTGGTCAAATTGTGTGTCGGACTGATCGGTCAAACCGGTCAGACGATAGGCGATGCGCTTGTCGTCATCGACCGGACCGCTGAAGTCAAAGCCGACCCCGCGCTGGCCCTGCGTTCCGACTGTGGCTTGCACCTGATGATAAGCCTCGTACAGCGGCTTCTTGCTCGTCAGAGCCACCAGTCCACCCGGCGAACTGCGGCCATACAAAACCGACGACGGGCCTTTGAGAATGTCGACGCGCTCGAGGAAATACGGATCGACCTGCATGGTGCTGTAAGTGCCACTATCGCCCATCGACTTGAGGCCGTCGAGATAGAGGTTATCCACAGAACCGTCGTTGAAGCCGCGCATCGCGACGTAGTCGTAACGGTGGGTGGCACCGTAGGGATTGGTCAACACGCCAGGGGTGTAACGCATGGCCTGCGACACCGTCTGCGAACCTTGATCGTCCATTTGCTCGCGGGTCACCACGGACACGCTTTGCGACGTTTCCCGCAATGCCGTACTGGTTTTCGTGGCGATCTGGCTATGCGTGGCGTTGTAGCCATCCATGCTGCCCAGCGCGTTACCAAGGGCGAAGCCTTTGATGTCGGTGGTCGGCAAGGCCAGCGCTTCGGTTTCCGCGAACGGGCGCAGAATGTAGCTGCTGCCGTCCTGGCTGACCGCTTGCAAACCGGAACCGCCGAGCAAATGGCTCAACGCCTGTTCCGTCGAGTAGTCACCCTGAACGCCCGGCGACTGCCGGCCTTGGGTCTGTTGCGGCGTCATCGACAGGGTGATGCCGGCTTGCCGGGCAAACTGGTTCAATGCGTCACCCAGCGCTCCGGCAGGGATGTCGTAGCGATGGCTGACTTCATTGCCAGTCAGCCCGGCCGCCAGGCTCAGGCTCGGCAACACCCCGGCGCCCAGAGCGGTAGAGAACAGCGCCGCCCGGATGGCGTGGCGTAATAAACCCGATTCAACCGTGATATTCAGAGAATGCTTACAGGTAGCGCGGACAGTCATTGTAGGTTTCCGTAGGAAGTCGCGAAGGCTGAGTGGAACTGCTTACTGACTAAGCCGGACTCGTTGCGAAAACCCGCCAAAAAATATTCAGGCCAGCGATTCCAGCGTCACCCACCAGCGGGTGCGATAGCGCAGCTGCACCGGCAGGGTCTGCGGCAGCACCGCCAGAAGCCTGTCGGTGTCCTCCAGGCGAAACACGCCAGACAGTTGCAGATCAGCCACTTCAGAGGCGCACGTCAGAAAACCCTGGCGATAACGCCCGACCTCAGCGAGGAAGTCGCCCAGGCGCATATTGCGCGTGACGATCAAGCCGTCGACCCAGGCGCCGGCATCCATGGGCAGCGTCGGAGCCGGCCTTACCTGATGGCGGTCAATCAGATAGCTCTGCCCGGCAAGTGCTTCCACCGATGCTCCGCCGGTATGGATGGCGACCCTTCCACGGGTGACGCTGAGCCGTGTGCAATCATTGTCCTGACGCAGGATGAAGCGCGCATCAAGCGGTTCATAACGGCCGTGGCGGTTTTCGATGCGCAGCGGCCGATCGAACGGTGCGCCTTCATCGGCGCCGCCACAACTGACGATGATTTCGCCGCGAGTCAACTTGATCAGGCGTTGTTGCGCCGTGTAATCAAGATCCACGGCGCTGGCGGTATTGAGTTCCAGGCGCGTGCCATCGGGCAACTGAAAGCCGCGACGCTCGCCGGTTGTTGTGGCGTAATCGGCGCGCCATTGCTGCCACACCGCAGTGTCCTTGGCCAGCCACGCCGCTGAACCCATCACCAGCACGCCCGACAGCAGCTTCAGCGCCTGGCGGCGGCCGAGCCCCTGTGCGCTGTTTTCCAGTGTGTTGAAGGCCACTTGCGCACCGGGTACGGCACGCAGGTTGTTGCTCAGCTCGGCTTGCAGCGACTGCACCCGTTGCCAGGCCAATTCGTGTTCAATCTGTTCGGCGCGCCATTGTTCGCATTGGCGCTGGAGGCGCGGGTTGCCGTGGTTATTACGCAGGCGCAGCAACCAGTGAATGGCCTGCCGGACCACTTTCTGCTGCGGCTCGGCGCGCCGACCCAATGACAAGTTATCCACAGGCATCAGCTCTCATACCGCAGCACGTAACAGTGATAGAGGGCATCGGCGATGTAGCGCTCCACCGAGCGCAACGACAGACCCATCTGCTCGGCGATCTGCTTATGGGTCAAGCCTTCGCACTGCGCCAACAGAAAAGCCTGACGCACTTTCGGCTTCAGTCCTTCAAGCATGCGCGCGATGCTTTCGAGCAACTCGATCACCAGCGCTCGGGCTTCGGCACCGGGCGCCTGTGCTTCGGGCAAATGGGCAATGCTTTCCAGGTAGGCGCGCTCGATTTCCTCGCGGCGCCAGTGATCAATCACCAACCCGCGGGCAATGGTGCGCAGGAAGGCGCGGGGCGCCTTGAGTTCGAGGCGTTCGGTGCGTTGCAGCAGGCGCACAAACGTATCCTGGGCCAGATCCGCTGCGTCCGCCGCGTTGCCCAGCCGTGCGCGCAGCCAAGCGTTGAGCCAGCCGTGATGACTACTGTAAAGCGTCTGTACTGCGAACTCAGGAGAGGACATTTACGCAACAGCCCGAACGTCACAAATGATAATTAGTCGCATTGTCATCAAGGGTTACAGATTTTGCAACTGTCGCTCAACCAACACCCAGAAAAATTTCCTCGCAGGCGCTCTGGCACGCCGTTCGGCGGGAATCATGCGTAAACCTCATCCATTTCCTACGCCGCCCTAAGATTTCTTCCATGCGTGCCGACAGACTGGTGAGACATGCGTGCACCAAAGTAGAGCGGCCAGAAGAACGCTGCCTGCGCTGTACATGGAATGTTGCATCCGGAACGCATCCCCACTTTTGGCATAAGAAGTCCCATGAAATGAATCTCAAGTTCAGCCATAAAATCCTGTTGGCCGCCTCGGGCGTCGTGGTCCTGGCGTTCGCGCTGTTCACGCTCTACAACGACTACCTGCAGCGAAACACCATTCGCCAGAACCTCCAGTCTTCCGTGCAGCAGGCCGGTGACCTGACCGCCAGCAGTGTGCAGAACTGGATGAGCGGAAGAATCCTGGTGCTGGAAAACCTCGCGCAAAACGTGGCCCATCAAGGCAAGAGCGCCGATCTTCCGGGACTGGTCGACCAACCAGCCTTCACTTCGAACTTTCAATTCACTTACGTCGGTCAGGCCAACGGTGTCTTTACCCAGCGCCCTGATGCGAAGATGCCCGACGGTTACGACCCGCGTCAGCGCCCTTGGTACAAACAAGCGGTCGCCGCCGACAAGACCATGCTGACCCCGCCGTACATGGCGGCCGTCGGCGGTCTGGTGGTGACCATCGCCATGCCGGTGAAGAAGAACGGCGAGCTGCTGGGCGTCGTCGGCGGTGACCTGAGCCTGGAAACCCTGGTGAAAATCATCAACTCGGTGGACTTCGGTGGCCTTGGCCATGCGTTTCTGGTCAGCGCTGACGGTCAGGTGATCGTCAGCCCGGACAAAGACCAAGTGATGAAGAACCTCAAGGACATCTACCCGAACACCAGCGTGCGCATCGAAAAAGGCAATCAGAACGTCGTGCTCAATGGCCAGGAGCGGATTCTGTCGTTTACCCCGGTCAGCGACCTGCCAAATGCGCAGTGGTACATCGGTCTCTCGATCGATCACGATAAGGCCTACGCCGCACTCAGCCAGTTCCGCACCTCGGCACTGATCGCGATGTTTGTCGCGGTGGCGGCGATTGCGCTGTTGCTGAGCCTGTTGATCAACGTGTTGATGCGTCCGTTGACCACCATGGGCCGCGCGATGCAAGACATCGCTCAAGGTGAAGGCGACCTGACCCGTCGTCTGGTGGTCGTGAGCAAAGACGAATTCGGCGAACTGGGCAGCGCATTCAACCAGTTCGTTGAGCGAATTCACGCGTCGATTTCCGAAGTGTCATCGGCGACCCGTCACGTTCACGATCTGTCGCAGCGGGTGATGGCGTCGTCCAACGCTTCGATTGTCGGCTCCGATGAACAAAGCGCACGCACCAACAGCGTGGCGGCGGCGATTAACCAGTTGGGCGCCGCCACTCAGGAAATCGCCCGCAACGCCGCCGATGCTTCGCAGCATGCCAGCGGCGCCAGCGAGCAGGCCGATGATGGCCGCCAAGTGGTGGAACAAACCATTCAGGCGATGACCGAGTTGTCGCAAAAGATCAGCCTGTCGTGCACTCAGATCGAAACCCTGAACGCCAGCACCGACAACATCGGCCACATCCTCGATGTGATCAAAGGGATCTCGCAGCAAACCAACCTGCTGGCGCTCAATGCCGCTATCGAAGCGGCGCGTGCCGGTGAAGCTGGGCGCGGTTTTGCCGTGGTCGCGGATGAGGTGCGCAACCTCGCCCATCGCACCCAGGAGTCGGCGGAAGAAATCCACAAGATGATCACTTCCCTGCAAGTGGGTTCGCGTGAAGCGGTGAGCACGATGAACGCCAGCCAGGCATCTAGTGAGCAAAGCGTTGAAGTGGCCAATCAGGCCGGCTTGCGCCTGGTCAGCGTGACCCAGCGCATCGGCGAAATCGATGGCATGAACCAGTCGGTGGCCGCTGCAACCGAGGAGCAGACCGCCGTGGTGGAAACGCTCAACGTCGACGTCAACCAGATCAACCTGTTGAACCAGCAGAGCGTCGCCAACCTCAACGAGACGTTGAAGGATTGCGATGCGTTGTCGCAGCAGGCCAACCGGTTGAAGCAATTGGTCGACAGTTTCAAGATCTGATAGCAGTCCGTTAGATCGCGTTACCGTTCTTCGCGAGCAGGCTCGCTCCCACAGTATTTTTGGTTGAACACAACATGTGTGTGAACACCCAATACACTGTGGGAGCGAGCCTGCTCGCGAAAGCGGTGGTTCATTCACCGCCAAACCAAAGCCTTAAACAAACAGCTTCAAGACATTCCCCATCGCCTCATCAGCAAACCCCTGCACAAAATCCTTGAACCCCGGCAACGCTTCTTCACCTCCCGAAGCCGGCTCGGCAATGATCGTCCAGGTCGCCCGCGATTCGCCTTCGGCCAGCGATTCCACCTGCATCGCCGCCCACAGATTCGCCACCCCCAAGGTGTTATAGATCGTTGTCCAAGTCATGTTCAGCGCTTGGTCATCGCGTGAATTGAGCTGTTCGACGACGATGTTGCCGTCCTTGAAATGCTTCTTGCGCAGCGAAGACACGCCCTCGCCGGTCATCTCGATGTGCGACAGCGCGGGTATGAAACGGTCGAAACCGGCGAAATTGCCGACCACCGCCCAGACCTGCGCGGCGTCCGCCGGTATCTCCACCGAGGACACAACGTGGCAGCCTTGCGGGTTTTTAATCAGGGTGTCCGGTTGCAGATTGTTCATGGTGTTGCTCCTTTTTATGCACTAGATGAAATCGATCTGTTTCAGGTAATCGCAGCCGCGGCGTAACAGCGCCGGGGATTTGTGCGGGTAGTGCGCGCCCATCTGCCGCACGCCGGCGGCGGCGTTGGCGTGGCCGATCAGCGAGATATCGCCGATGTCTTCTTCGAAGCCGTTGAGGTAAAACCCGAGTACGCCGAACAGTGCGTTGTCGGCATCGACCCGGCTCAGTTGCTGCTGCCAGTCGGCGACGCTGACCAGCGAAAACTCGCGGCCGGTTTCCCGAAACGAAGCGACATAGGCGTCCCAGCTCAGCGGCTCGGGGTTGTGCAGGTTGAACACCGCGCGCTCGGGCGAATAGCGGCTGGCATGGAAGGCGATGAAGCGGGCGAGAAAGTCCACCGGCATCAAGTCGAAATTCAGCGCGAGGGCCGGCACCTGTCCGAGCTGGATCGAGCCTTTGAGCATCAACATCAGGCGGTTTTTGTGCGGCTGGCAGACACCGCTCAGGCTGTTGAAACTGATGTTGCCGGGGCGATACAGATTGACCCGCACGCCACGCTCGCGCGCCCGCTCGAGGAGGCGTTCGCCGACCCATTTGGACAGGTTGTAGCCGTTGCGAATGTAGATCGGCGGCGTCGCTGCGGCGGGCAGCTCCAATACTCGACCGGCCTCATCCACGGTGCTGGAGGCGGACAGCGTCGAGACAAAGTTGAAGACCTTTTTGCACTGCCCTTCGCACAGCCTCAGGAGCGCGAAGATCGGCTCGACGTTGTCCGCCGCCAACGACTCGTAGTCGAGCACATGATTGACGTTGGCGGCGTTGTGCACCAGCGCGCCGAACTCGCGATCCAGCCGCTGATAATCGTCATCGCCCAGGCCTAGCTGCGCGTGAGTCAGATCCGCCGCATAGACGCGCACCCGGCGCAGATCCAGGTGCTCGAGACGGTTCTCGCGCAGTGCTTGGGCAAAGCGCTGCGCCGCCGTTTGCCCACCGCCGTCGCGCACCAGGCAAGCCACCTCGCTGGCCCCCCAGCCGAGCAGTGCTTCAACGATGTGGACGCCGACAAAGCTGTTGGCACCGGTGACGATCACTTTGTGCACATCGCCCATGCGGTTGATCGGCAGCGGCTCGATATCCAGCGCACGTTCGGCATCGGCCATGGCCTGCACGCTGAGCACGGCGCGATCATCGGTGCCGCGTACCAGCGTTGCCAGTTTGCGGATTGTCGGCAGTTCGATGAAGCGGTTGATCGAAATGCTGCGCCCAAACTCCTCACGCAGGCGCAGCAACAGCCGCGACAGCAGAATCGAATGGCCGCCAAGATTGAAGAAGCTTTCGTCAGTGGAAATATCGTGGTCAGGCAGCTCCAGCAACTCCGCCCAGATCCCCAGCAGCAGCGCTTCGTCGGCATTCGCTGGCAGGCATTTCGCAGCGCCGTCCTGTACGGTCACCGGCATTGCCAACAGCGCTTTGCGGTCGACTTTGCCGTTGCTGGCGAACGGCATGCCCGGCAGTTCGGTCCACGCTGTCGGGTGCATGTAGTCCGGTAAAAATTGCCGGGCATGCGCCAGCAGCGCCTCGCGGGCATCGTCTGACTGCGGCTGGGCGAGGAAGGCAAGGATGCGCCGCTGACTGTCGATCACCACGGCAATCTGGCGATACAACCGGCTGTCCCGCAGGCAACGCTCGATCTCTTCCGGCTCGACGCGAAAACCACGAATTTTCACTTGGTTGTCACGTCGTCCGCACAACTCGATGCCGTGCTCGCCCCACTTGGCCATGTCGCCGCTGCGGTAGGCGCGCAAGGTCGCGCCTCCCGGCAAGGCCAGGGTCAGATAGCGTGCGGCGGTCTGCTGCGGATTGTTCAGGTAACCGAGGCAGACACCGGGGCCGACGATGAACAGTTCACCCACGGTTTGTTCGGGTACCGGTTGCAGATCGTCGTCGAGAATCAGCACCTGACTGTTGGCGATCGGCGCGCCGAGGCTGCGATTGCTGTCGCTGTTTTCGAGTCGCCGGGCGGTAATCAGTACCGTGGCCTCGGTCGGGCCATAGAGGTTATGCAACGTGCCCTGCCGGGTCAGTTGCTCGATGACGAAAGGCTCGCAGACATCGCCGCCGGTCATCACCTGCACACCTTGCAGGTGTTCCAGCGGCAGGATGCTCAACAGCGCCGGGGGCAGGAACGCATGGGTCAGTTGCCGTCGGCGGATCAGCGCAACCAGTTGCAGCGGATCGCGCCGCTGCGTGTCGTCGGGCACTACCAGTTCGGCGCCGGCGATCAGCGTCGGGAAGATGTCGATCAGCGACGAGTCGAAGCTCAGCGAAGAGAACTGCAATACCCGGCTTTCGCTGCTCAGTTGCACATAGTCGGCGTACCACGCGGTGAAGTGCGCGAGGTTGGCCTGGCTGAGCAGCACCCCTTTCGGATGCCCGGTGGTGCCCGAGGTGTAAAGCGCCATGCACGGCGCATCGGGGGCGGGACGTCTTTGCAGCAAGGGTTGGCTGAGATCGGCAGCCGCTGCATGGATGCCGCTGATATCCAGCGCCGACATCGTGCCCCCCAGCGCCTGCTCGCCATCGTGGAGCAGCAGCACCGCTGCGGCGTTCTGCACAATGTATTGCTGACGCGGCAATGGATGGCTCGGCTCCAGCGGCAAATACACCGCACCGCTGCCGAGAATCGCCAGAATCGCGGCGTACAGCGCCGGACTTTTCGGCAGGCAGACGGCAATTACCCACGGTTGCGGGTGGCGCTCAAGCAAGGGCTGTAGTCGTTGTTGAATCGCCAGGCTGTGGGCCTGCAACTGGCGGTAGCTGATCGACTGCCCGTCCAGATGCAGAGCGGGCCGTCCGGCATGCTCGATCAGGCTCTGTTGCAGGCGTTCGATCACCGAGACCTGCGCCTGTTTCAGCAACGCTGCATTGGCCGTGTCGTTGAAGCGATGGACATACGCCAGGCTGTCGAGAAACAGCAGATCTTCCATGCGCTCGAAATCCGGCGCGGTCAGCGCAGGGGCGTGGCGAAGCGCGTCGGGGTCGCGGGAAAAGCGGCTGACCAGCAACGTCACTTCGTCCACTACCTGCGCCATTACCCGTTGGCGCAACGCCTGACCGTTGCCGGACGGCTCATCGGCCATCGGCACGCGGCTGATCAGCGACGAGCCAAGAAAACACAGCAAGTCGAGTGACGGCAGACCGCCGCTGCTCCGGGCTGCGACGCCCAATCGCAAATGCAGATGCGGGATCGCGCAGCCATCGCCGGCGGCAATAAAACCATCGTCAATGATCAGGTCCACCGCCGATAGTGCCGCAGCGCTGCGGCGTATTGAATGACCGTGTTGTAGCAGTTCTTGCGCCAGGTCGGTCATGGCCTGGCTGGTGCCTGTCAGCACAATGTCGAGACGTTTCATGTCGGCTTCCTTGTCAAACCAGATAGTCGCGCAGGGCGTGCTGCACACAGGGGCTGTCGAGCAGCGAACTGTTGTGGAAGAACTTGACGATGTTGCCCACCAGCGGGTGGTGGCGGTTGATCGGGAAGGCTAGCCCGGCGATTTCCTCGCGCAGCGATCGGCGCGTGGCATCGCTGACCGGCAGCGCGTCTATCAGGCGCAGGTCGAAGGCCTTCTGGATGTCGTGGGTCAGGTAATGGCCGATGAATACCGGCAGGATCTGCGCGATGGTGTTGCGGTCCGCGTCGCTCGCGGTGTGCCAATAGATGCGCACCATGCGTGCCCAGAAACTGGAATGGCGGCCCTCGTCGAGCAAGTGGTCGGCCATCAGCCCCTTGATTGATGGCTTCACCGTGTCGTCGCGGGCGAACGCGGCGACATCGCCGGTCACGGTGTTTTCGGCGATGGCCACACAGATCAGTTCCACCGCGCCGCGCAGGTGCTCCGGCGCGAGCGCCACGGCGGCGGGAATCGCCCGGCTCAGCTCGATTTCGTCCGGCAACCGGATGGGCTCGATGCCGGTCAGCGCCACCGTCTGCTGCATGAAATCCATGGCCACCAGCGCGTGGTAATCCTCATCGACCACCACGGTCATGGCGTCATAGCGGCAAGCGAGCGGGAACGGCACGTCGAAGCGATTCTTGGCGATGCTGCGCGCGGTCTTGTCGACGATTTCAGTCTCGAAAATCACCACGTCGTTGATGAATTTGTACAGCGTCTGCACCAGGGCGAAATCACGTAGTTGCGGGCATTCGCGCAGGAACGTTTCGCTGAGCACCAGTGGTTGGCGACTGAGCGGATAGATCAGCCGCTGATCGTCTTCCAGTACCCGCCGCGGACGTGTGCGGATGGTGGCGCGGCTCTCCCAGACATCGGCGAACGATTGATAGTCGGCAGGGTTCATCGGGCCACCTCCGCCAGTGGCGCGCCCATGCTCAGGCGCAGGCCGTCCCATAAAGCGATGCGGCTTTCGACGGCGGCGATGGCACTGGCGTAGACCTCGGCTTGTCGTTGCGGATCACCCGCGATCAGCCGTGCCAGCAGTTGCTCTGCCGCCGGGCCGTGGTCTTCGGAGTCGACCTCGATGTGCCGTTGCAGGTAGTAACGGAAGGTCGGTGCTTGTTCGATGCCGATGCCCCAGTCATCGAGAATGCGCTGGAACATCGTCGGGATCACGCTTTCGCGGCCGTGCAGAAACGCGGCGGCAACGCTATGCCCCGGTGCCTGCAGGGCAGTGCGCAAGGTATCGCGGACAAACTGCGCAGCCGCCGGCTCAACCTCGACGCTTTGCAACGCCACGTCGTAGCTCACGCCTTCCTCTTGCAGCGCCACGAAGCGTTCCACTGCCGTGGTGCTGGCGCCGATTTCGCGCATCGCATCCAGATAAAGTTCGAAGTGGCTGTAGTGCCCTTCGGCCAGTCGATCGTCCGATTCTTCACCAAGGACGATCTCGTTGATCAGTCGGGCGGCGTGGGGATCGCGCGGTGGCAGCCAGGGCAAACGGGTACAGGTCAGTTCCTGTTGCAGGCGTTTGGTCAGCGACATGAAATCCCAAACGGCAAATACGTGGGTCTCCATGAATCGACGCAATACCGACAATGAAGTGATCTCGGAAAAGATCGGGTGAACGCTAAGTTCGGCTTTCTTCAGGGCGAGTTGGTGCTTGAGGGGCATCATGATGTCCTTTATCAGTGATATGAAGTGGAACAGCTTTATCAACTACGCAATCAGCGGAACAACGATTTGTTTATGTTTAAAATGCCTAAATTAAAAATGCCGAGGCATTGTTCAAGTCCGACCTTGCAGGCCTGTCAGGCTGAAGCGGTCGGCTGGTGTGGGCCTTGAGCCTGGCGCATCACCGAGGCGATTTACCGAAGGTGAACGTTGAAGTTCAAACTTGGCGAGGAAAAATTAATACAGGCTCAAACTATTTAACAAGTTTATTTTCAACTATTTTTAGTTTGCGGTTTTTCAAGTGTGAGTTGCACCGATAAAACTATTGTCTGTAGTTTTATTTGGGCGTAGTTACTCCTTTCGGCAAATAACGGCCAAAATGGGACAAACAGAGTGAATGCCTCACTCGAAGCAACTTTCAACTGAAGAGAATTGATTGATTAAAGGGGCGGAGGTTGGCCGTGATTGGCGCCAGTACTTCCTTTTTCCCGTGACAAGGCTCCTTCCGTAGGTTCCTGGTGCGGGGACTGCGCCGGCGGTGCGGGGCGTCGCCCGTTCTGTATTGGGTTGGCGCCTAAAGAGTGCGGGTAAATGGTGGCCACGGCTATGCCCGTTTCATTCACTCGGGGCCGGGAAACCGGGCTGATGGGCGCAGAAAAGGTCGGAGCGGGCAGGCGCGTCCACCACCTGGCGGGGTGGCGGACAGAGCAGGGGATTTGTAAGCAGTTAATTCGAGGGCAGGGGAGCCGTTCAGGGGTTGGCTTGGCGGCTTTGACCGGCAGGGCTGTCGAGGTAGCGAGTAATGACTTCCACACCGCGATTGAGATGCTGGACCAATAGCGTCACCGAGCCTTCTACGTCACCGTCGATGGTCGCTTGCAGCATCGCCCAGTGGTCGTCCTGGGAGATTTTGCCCAGGCCCATGGCTTCGAGGTTAAAGCGCAGGAAACGCTCCTCCTCGTTGAGGCCGTCTTCGACCAGGCGCAACAGGCGCCGGTTGGCCGCTTTGCTGTACAGGGTCATGTGGAACAAGCGATTGAGCCGACCGATTTCGCTGTAGTCGTGTTGATTTTCCAGCTCTTCGATCAGCGCGGCCGCGCGGTCATGGTCGGCGGGGGTCAGCAAAGGCACCGATTGGCGCAGTGCTTCGGATTCGAGCAGGATGCGCAATTGGTAGGTTTGCGTCGCGTCTTCTTGAATCAACGGTGCGACCACGGCACCTTTGTGTGTGGTTACGCTGAGCAGCGCCTGGGCTTCGAGCTGGCGCAAGGCTTCGCGCACCGGCATGCGGCTGACCCCGAACAGATCGGCCAGGTCCTGCTGGCGCAGGGCCGTGCCACAGGGCAAACGGCCATCGAGAATGGCCGTGCGCAGGGTTTCCTCGATGGTCGAACGGGCCAGGTGTGCGGGGATCGGCCCATCGACTTTAATGCTGTGCAGTGGTTTGGGCTTCTGAGTCACGACTACGCACCCTGTATGTCGACTGAATTTGGATCCAAATGACACTAGTGATTGCTTTACAGGTTGTCAAACCGTGTAGAAGAACGCGTCCATTGTTGAGTTTAGCGCGTTACCGATGATCTCACGGTGCCATTGTTTTTTCGCAGACTAAGCTTCACCATCAAACGCTTTCCTCCCTGCCCTCTGGAAACTTGCTGTGGCGGTACGTTTCGCGATCCCCCGGACGTTGCGCTGGCTTGGCTGCGCACTGCTGCTGGCCGGCGTCATGCTGGGCGGCCTGCATGCCGATTGGGATTTTTCCGCGATCAGCCGCAAGGCCACGGCCCTCTATGGGCCGCTGGGCGCCGGGCAGCAGCGCATCGATGCCTGGCAGAACCTGTTGGCGACGCAGAAACAGGTCAGCGAGATGGACAAGCTCAACGTGGTGAACCGGTTTTTCAACCAACAGGTGCGCTACGTCGAAGACATCGATCTGTGGCGTGAGGTCGATTATTGGGAAACCCCGATCCAGGCGTTGTGGAAGGGCGCCGGCGACTGCGAGGATTATGCGATCGCCAAGTATTTCAGCCTGCGCCACCTCGGGGTCTCCAGTGACAAGCTGCGCATTACCTACGTCAAGGCCCTGCGCCAGAACCGCGCGCACATGGTACTCACTTACTATGCCACCCCCGACGCCATGCCGCTGGTGCTCGACAGCCTGATCGACCCGATCCAGCCGGCATCGCAGCGAACCGATTTGCTGCCGGTCTACTCTTTCAATGCCGAAGGTCTGTATCTGCCGGGGGCCAAGGGCAACAAAAAGGTCGGCGACACCAAACGCCTGTCGCGCTGGCAGGATGTGCTGAAAAAAATGCAGGCCGAAGGTTTTCCGGTCGAGACGACTAACTAGGAGCACGCGCTCAGATGTCTTTGTTCAAACAGCTGTTGATCGCTATCTGTCTGTTCCTGGTGGTTGCCTTCACCGGCAGCTTCATGGTCAGTCTGGAGAGCTCGCGCACCCAGTACGTCAACCAGTTGCGCTCCCATGCCCAGGACGCCGCGACGGCGCTGGCCTTGTCGCTGACGCCGAACATTGACGATCCGGCGATGGTCGAGTTGCTGGTCAGCTCGATTTTCGACAGTGGCTATTACGCGAGCATTCGCGTGGTCGATGTGAAAACCGAGAAAACCATCGTCGAGCGAACCGGCATCCCGGCGGTGAGCAACGTGCCGGACTGGTTCGTCAAACTGATCGGTCTGGAACCGGCCGGTGGCGATGCGCTGGTCAGCCGAGGCTGGGAGCAGGCGGCGCGGGTCGAGGTGGTCAGCCATCCGATGTTCGCCGTGGCCAAACTCTGGCAGAGCGCGCTGGGCAGTCTCGGCTGGCTGCTGCTCTGCGGTGCGGTGAGTGCGGTGCTGGGGGCGTTGTTGCTGCGCCGACAACTGAAGCCGCTCGATTACATGGTCAAGCAGTCCCACGCCATCGCCCGTCGCGAGTTTCTCAGCCTGCCGGACCTGCCGCGAACCCCGGAATTGCGGCGCGTGGTGCAAGCAATGAATCAGATGGTCGAGAAGCTCAAGGCACTGTTTCAGGAGCAGGCCGAGCGCAGCGAAAAACTGCGTGCCGAGTCCTATCAGGACAACCTCACCGGGCTGGCCAACCGGCGTTATTTCGAGATGCAACTGAACGACCGGGTGAGCAATCCGGAGCAGGCCAGTTCCGGTTACCTGCTGCTGTTGCGGGTGAAAGACCTGGCCGGGCTGAACCAGCGTCTCGGCGGCCAGCGCACCGATCAATTGCTGCAAGCGGTCGGCGAGCAATTGTCCCGCGAGTGCGCCAAATACCCGGAAACCCAGAACCTCGTCACCCGTATCCGCGGCGGTGAGTTTGCCGTGCTGGCGCCGGGGCTGGTGCGCGAGGAAGCGCTGCAACTGGCGCAGAACCTCGACAGTGCCCTCAGCAGCCTGCATGCCACGGGCGCGACCGATGTGCCGGCGGTGGCGTCGATTGGTCTGGCGCCGTTCGCCCACGGCGATTCGCCGCAGCAGGTACTGACCCTCGGTGATCAGGCGCTGGCGCAGGCCGAAGGACAGGGTGAGCAGAACTGGGCCTGTATCGAGCAGAGCCTGAGCGCAGACGTCGGCGACGATCATCACGCCTGGCATCGCTTGCTTGACCAGGCCTTGAGTCAGCAGCGTTTCGAGCTGTATTTCCAGCCCGTGGTGTCCGCCCAGGACCCGCAACTGGTGCTGCATTACAAAGTGCTGTCGCGTTTGCTCGACGAGCAGGGCCAGACCATTCCCGCCGGGCGCTTCCTGCCCTGGCTGGAGCGCTTTGGCTGGACGGCACGACTGGACCGCCTGATGCTCGAACGCGTGCTCGAGCAGATGAAAACCCACGAAGATGCGCTGGCACTGAACCTGTCTTCCGCGACCCTGGCCGATCCCCAGGCGCTGAACAAAGTCTTCGACATCCTGCGCGCGCATTCCAATCTCGGCGCGCGCCTGACCCTGGAAATCGGTGAAGAGCAATTGCCGGAACAAGCGGTGCTGGAGCAGTTGACACGGCGCCTGCGCGAGTTGGGCTTCTCGCTGAGCCTGCAACGCTTCGGTGGGCGGTTCAGCATGATCGGCAACCTGGCGCGGCTGGGGCTGGCGTACTTGAAAATCGATGGCAGCTACATTCGTGCGATCGATCAGGAAAGCGACAAGCGCCTGTTCATCGAAGCGATTCAGCGCGCGGCGCACAGCATCGATCTGCCGTTGATTGCCGAGCGGGTCGAGACTGAAGGGGAATTGTCGGTGATTCGCGAAATGGGTCTGTACGGGGTTCAGGGGCAGTTGCTGGGTGAACCCAAACCTTGGCGGTGAGCGGTTGAACAGCGGCACTCACCCTGACCTGCCTGTGAAGCGAAGGCCAGGGGGAGCGGGTCCGTCAGACCGCGTCCCGCGGCAGCATCAACCCTAACGGCAAGCGCACCCGCGCTTCCAGCCCGCCACCGGAGCGATTGCGCAATTCGACGTTGCCGCCGTGCATCGACGCGATCCGCTTCACGATCGCCAGCCCCAGCCCGGTGCCCTTGCCGCCGCGGGCCCGATCGCCGCGAGTGAACGGGTTGAAAATCGCCTCAAGCTCGGCAGGGTCGATGCCCGCCCCGCGGTCCATGACGCTCAGCACCACATAGGGCGCGCTGGTGTCGCCGGACACATAAGCGGCGACTTCCACGCCACTGCCCGCATGGTTCAGGGCGTTGCCGATGAGGTTGTTGAGCAGGCGCTTCATCGATACCCGACGCAGCGGAAACGGCTGGATGGGCTCCAGGCGCAAACGGACCTTTTCTTCATTCTGGTTGTACGGCGCGGCCACTTCGCGCACCAGATCACTGAGGTCGACCTCTTCGACCGACTCGTCGCGACCGTCGCGGATGAACGCGAGGAACTGATCGAGAATGGCGTCCATGTCTTCGATATCACGGACCATGTCGTCGGTCAGGTCGTTGTGATCGCCCATCAACTCCAGCGACAACCGCAAGCGGGTCAGTGGTGTGCGCAAGTCATGGGAAACGCCCGCCAGCATCAGTTCACGCTCGCGCCCGGCTTGCTCGACGTCTTCGGCCATCTGGTTGAAGGCGCGGTAGACCTCGGTCATTTCGCTCGGCGTGTCGCTGATCGGCAGCCGCACGCTGCGGCCCTGTCCGAGTTGCCGCGCGGCATACACCAGGCGCTTCAGCGGCTGGTTGAGCTGGCTGACAAAAATCCACGCCGAGGCCGTCGACAACAAGCCGATGGCGAGGAACCAGCCGAGCACGTTCCAGATTTTCTGGCCACGCAATGGATGCGGATACAGCGGCACTTTCAGCCAGCCATCGCCCAGGCTCGGCGCGCGCACCCACAACGCTGGCGGCGAATGCATGCGCAAGCGCACTTCGGTGTCGGCACCCAGTTCCGCCTGCATCTGGCGTTGATAGATTTCGCTGTACGGCCAGTGCTGTTCGCCTTCCGGCACACCGGCACCGACCACGCGAATCAAGGTCGCGGCATCGGCAATTTTTGCGCGGTTTTCTTCATCGGCGGCCCAGTAGGCACGCAACGTCAGGGCGACGCCGTGGCTGTACTGACGGTCCACCAGCACGTCCTCGTTCATCAACAGATAAACCAGGGTCAGCGCCTTGGAAAACAGCACGACGATGAGCACCAGCCAAAGGGTGCGGGAGAAAAAACTTTGGGGGAACCAGACGGGGGTTTTCATCTTTAACCGCTACACACTTGCAGGAGCGAGCAATGCTCGCATATTGCGGATTGCGAGTCTGTGGCAATGGCCGTGCGACCAGAGCCTGGCAGACTCGCTCCTACAAATCACCGATCACTTGGTGGCGGTGCCATCCGGTACGAACACGTAACCCACGCCCCAGACAGTCTGGATATAGCGCGGTTTCGACGGGTCCGGCTCGATCATCCGGCGCAGACGCGAAATCTGTACGTCGATGGAACGCTCCAGGGCATCCCACTCGCGGCCCCGGGCCAGGTTCATCAGTTTGTCGCGGGTCAACGGCTGACGGGCGTTCATCACCAGCGCCTTGAGCACTGCGAACTCACCGGTGGTGAGCATGTGCACTTCGTCGCCACGCTTCAATTCACGGGTCGCCAGGGACAAGACGTAATCACCGAAGGTGACGTTTTCGTCCTCGCTGCCCGGCGCGCCCGGTACCGGTGCGGCCTGACGGCGCAGGACGGCTTTGACGCGCGCCATCAGCTCGTCGGGGTTGAATGGCTTGGCCAGGTAATCGTCGGCGCCCAGCTCCAGGCCCTTGATACGGCTCAGCTCGTCGCCCTTGGCGGTGAGCATGATGATCGGGATCTGGTTGTTCGCGCCACGCAGACGGCGGCAAGCGGTCAGGCCGTCTTCGCCAGGCAGCATCAGGTCGAGGACGACCAGATTGAACACTTCACGCGACAGCAGACGATCCATCTGCTCGGTGTTCGGAACGGTACGGGCACGGTAGCCCTTGCTGACGAAGAAACGTTCCAGCAGGCTGCTCAGCCCTGGATCGTCATCAACAATAAGAATTTTTTCGCCTTCAGCAGTTTGTGCAGTGCTGCTCATTAGATGCTCCTTTTAGCTCGGCGCGCATTATGGCGTAGCTGCCGTTATACGCACCGTGTGCATTGTTAGCAGATTTTTCCTTCACTGCCAGAAAACCGGGGTTTATGCCTACAAGCTGCAACGCCCCCGAATGACAGAACGCTGGTTATAATGCGCGGCGTTTTGTGCCAGGCAACGTCTGAATCGTTACCGTAAGTGGCCGGCATTTTTTCCGGCCCTGTGCAGTAACCGTTCGATTTCACGGGTCAATGGGCTGCCTCTTGATCCAGGCAGCGGCAATTTTCTAGCCGCTCAATCAGCCTCCAGGCCTTTATTTGCGTGCCTGAGAGCCTGCTTTCACACTATGTCAGGTGGTTTTATGGACAGCATCAACAGCCGCATCGCCGAGGAACTCGGCGTACGCCCGCAACAGGTCGAAGCGGCCGTCGCGCTACTCGATGAAGGTTCTACCGTTCCCTTCATCGCCCGTTACCGGAAAGAAGTCACCGGCAGCCTCGATGACACCCAGTTACGTCATCTGGAAGAGCGTCTGCGCTACCTGCGAGAACTCGACGAACGGCGCATCAGCATCCTCGCCAGCATCCAGGAACAGGGCAAACTCACCCCTGCCCTGGAGCGCGACATCAAGCTCGCCGACACCAAGACCCGCCTCGAAGATTTGTACCTGCCGTACAAGCAGAAGCGCCGCACCAAGGGTCAGATCGCCCTGGAAGCCGGCCTCGGCGAGCTGGCGGACGGCCTGTTCAACGACCCGAACCTCTCTCCGGAAACCGAAGCCGCACGCTTCGTCGACGCGGAAAAAGGCGTGGCTGATGTCAAGGCAGCGCTGGAAGGCGCCAAATACATCCTCATGGAGCGCTTCGCCGAAGACGCCAGCCTGCTGGAAAAACTGCGCAACTACCTCAAGCAGGAAGCGATCCTCAGCGCCCGCGTGATCGCCGGCAAGGAAGAGGAAGGCGCCAAGTTCCGCGATTACTTCGAACACGACGAGCCGCTGAAAAGCATGCCGTCGCACCGCGCGCTGGCAATTTTCCGCGGCCGCAACGAAGGCATTCTCAGTTCCGCGCTGAAAGTCGGCGACGAGCTCCCAGGCTCCATGCACCCATGCGAAGGCATGATCGCCCAGCAGTTCAATATCCAGAACCAGAGCCGCCCCGCGGACAAGTGGCTGAGTGAAGTGGTGCGCTGGACCTGGAAGGTCAAGCTCTACACTCACCTGGAAACCGACCTGCTCGGCGAGCTGCGCGACGGCGCCGAAACCGAAGCGATCAACGTGTTCGCCCACAACCTGCACGACCTGCTGCTGGCCGCTCCGGCCGGGCCGCGCGCGACCCTGGGTCTCGATCCGGGCCTGCGTACCGGCTGCAAGGTGGCGGTGGTCGACGCGACCGGCAAGCTGCTCGATCACGCCACGGTTTACCCGCACGTGCCGCACAACAAGTGGGATCAGACCATCGCGATTCTGGCCGCCCTGTGCGCCAAGCACTCGGTGGACCTGATCGCCATTGGCAACGGCACCGCCAGCCGCGAAACCGACAAACTGGCCATCGAGCTGATCAAAAAATACCCGGCGATGAAGATGACCAAGGTCATGGTTTCCGAGGCCGGTGCATCGGTGTACTCGGCATCGGAACTGGCAGCCAAGGAATTCCCGGACCTCGACGTGTCGATCCGTGGCGCGGTGTCGATCGCCCGGCGTCTGCAGGATCCGCTCGCCGAGCTGGTGAAAATCGATCCGAAATCCATCGGTGTCGGCCAATACCAGCACGACGTCTCGCAGCTGAAACTGGCGCGTGGCCTGGATGCCGTGGTCGAGGACTGCGTGAACGCCGTGGGTGTGGATGTGAACACCGCCTCCGTGGCATTGCTGGCGCGGATCTCCGGCCTCAACGCAACGCTGGCGCAAAACATCGTCGCGCACCGTGATGAACACGGCGCGTTCAAGACCCGTGCAGCGCTGAAGAAAGTCGCGCGTCTGGGCGAAAAAACCTTCGAACAGGCCGCCGGTTTCCTGCGCGTGATGAACGGCGACAACCCGCTGGATTCCTCGGCGGTGCACCCGGAAGCCTATCCGCTGGTGCAGCGTATCGCCGCTGAAACCGATCGCGACATCCGCTCGCTGATCGGCGATGCCGCGTTCCTCAAGCGCCTGGATCCGAAGAAATTCACCGACGAAACCTTCGGCCTGCCGACCGTTACCGACATCCTCCAAGAGCTGGAAAAACCTGGCCGCGATCCGCGTCCCGAGTTCAAGACTGCCGAGTTCCAGGAAGGCGTCGAAGACCTCAAGGATCTGCAACCGGGAATGATCCTCGAAGGCGTGGTAACCAACGTGACGGCGTTCGGTGCGTTCGTTGACATCGGCGTGCATCAGGACGGTCTGGTGCACATCTCGGCGCTGTCGGAGAAGTTCATCAAGGATCCGCGCGAAGCGGTGAAGGCCGGCGACGTGGTCAAGGTCAAGGTCATGGAAGTCGACATCCCGCGCAAACGCGTCGGCTTGTCGATGCGCATGAGCGACACCCCGGGCGAGAAGGTCGACGGCGCCCGTGGCTCGCGTCCCGGCTCTGCACCGCGCCAGTCTTCAGGCAGCGCGCCGCGCAAGGAAACCGTAACCGCCGCCCCGGTGAACAACGCGATGGCCTCGCTGTTCGCCAACGCCAAGCAGTTGAAGAAACGCTGATGGAATTGCCGGCCGGGCTCGTCGAGAGCGCGTTTTTCAAGCTGTTGGGCTGCCGCCTGCACAGCCTCGAAACCGGGGTGGCGCAAGTCGCCCTCGCCCTTGAGCCCGAACTGCGCAACCGCGGCGGCAAACTGCACGGCGGCGCGCTGTTCAGTCTGGTCGACATCGCCATGGGGCTGGCCTGTTCCAGCACCCATGGCTTCGATCAGCAGAGCGCGACCATCGAGTGCAAGATCAATTACATTCGCGCCGTCTCGGATGGCGAGGTGCTGTGCACGGCGCGGGTGATCCACCCGGGCCGGCGCACGCTGGTGGTCGAAGCCGACGTGATGCAGGGCGACAAACTGGTCGCAAAAGCGCAAGGCACGTTCGCTGTGCTGTAGATGTTGCTCATCATTTTGAGTTAATTTCGGCGCTGTGATCGCAGCGTCGAGCTTTTCTGTGGGTATTGCATGATCTTCGCGTGCATCTGCCAGATTCAGGGATTGAAGCCGGCGGTTCGAAAGTGCCTTTTGAGGCCAAAAAACCAGGCGATAACGCCAGTTTCAACTTCACCCTTGTAGACCGTCCTGCCCACCCCCATATTGGGGCGACTGACGCGTGAAGGAATCCAAATTGAGCGAACTTCTCAACCGCCGCCTGGCTCTGCTCGGCGAGCGCGCTAACCTCTCCCTGCTCAAGCAGTGCCTGCACGGTATCGAACGTGAATGCCTGCGCGTGACCAGCGAAGGTCGCCTGGCGCAAACGCCGCACCCCGAAGCCCTAGGTTCCGCGCTGACCAACGAACAGATCACCACCGACTACTCCGAGTCGCTGCTGGAATTCATCACGCCGGCCTTGCCGAACCCTGCCGACACGCTGGCGAGCCTGGACAAGATTCACCGTTTTGCCTACAGCAAGCTCGGCAACGAGTACCTGTGGAGTCCATCGATGCCGTGCCCGTTGCCGGCCGAGGAAGACATCCCGATCGCCTATTACGGCACCTCCAACATCGGTCAGCTCAAGTACGTCTACCGCAAGGGCCTGGCTCTGCGGTATGGCAAGACCATGCAGTGCATCGCCGGGATTCACTACAACTTCTCGCTGCCGGAACAACTCTGGCCGCTGCTGCGCGAGGCCGAAGGTTTCGTCGGTACGGACCGCGATTTCCAGTCGGTGTCGTACATCGCCCTGATCCGCAACTTCCGTCGCTACAGCTGGCTGCTGATGTACCTGTTCGGGGCGTCGCCGGCGCTGGACGCCGGTTTCCTGCGCGGCCGTTCGCATCAGTTGGAACAGCTCGATCCGGACACGCTGTATCTGCCGTACGCCACCAGCCTGCGCATGAGCGATCTCGGTTATCAGAGCAACGCCCAGGCCGGCCTGACGCCATGCTACAACGACCTGGCGAGCTACACCGACAGCCTGCGCAAAGCCGTAGCCACGCCGTACGCGCCGTACGTCGAAGTCGGTACGCACAAGGATGGCGAGTGGGTCCAGCTCAACACCAACATCCTGCAGATCGAAAACGAGTACTACTCCAACATCCGCCCCAAACGTGTGACGTACACCGGCGAGCGGCCGATTCAGGCGCTGATGGCGCGCGGCATCCAGTACGTCGAAGTGCGTTGCCTGGACATCAACCCGTTCCTGCCGATGGGCATCGACCTCACCGAGTCGCGTTTCATCGACGCGTTCCTGCTGTATTGCGCACTGAACGACAGTCCGCTGCTGACCAACACCACCTGCGGCAATGCCACGTCGAACTTCCTCAGCGTGGTCAAGGAAGGTCGCCGTCCGGGCCTGCAATTGCAGCGTGACGGTCAGCCGGTCGAGATGAAACAGTGGGCCGCCGAATTGCTTGAACAGATTGCTCCGCTGGCCGCGCTGCTGGACCAAAGCGTGGGCGGTGATGCGCACAGCAAAGCGCTGGATGCGCAGTTGGCGAAAGTCAGCGACCCGTCCCTGACGCCATCGGCGCAGGTGCTGGCGGCGATGGCCGAGCACAAGGAAAGCTTTGCGCAATTCTCCCTGCGTCAGAGCCAGGCGCATGCCGAATTTTTTCGCAGCGAGCCATTGGCTGCGGATGAACAGGCGAAGTTCGAAGAGCTGGCGCGCGCGTCGCTGGCGCAGCAGACCGAGCTTGAGCAGAACGAGGTTGGCGATTTCGATGTGTTTGTCGGGGCGTATCAGGCGAGCATCCTCGCCATCAGCAACTGATATAGAAGGTCCTTCGGCCCTTTTCGCGAGCAGGCTCGCTCCCACAGAGGAATTCGGTCCTGTGGGAGCGAGCCTGCTCGCGAATGACCGCTGCGCTTAGATTTTTCCGCTCATAAGCTCATTCTAAAAAGTTATTTATTTCTGGATTCTTAGATCATTTAGTCTCCATTCACGCCGACGCTCGGTCGCCTGATATGGAGCTCTCAATTGAAACTGAATGTCCCGCTTCGCCTGCTCGCCGCCGCTTCGCTGGCGGCCGCAAGTTTCCTCGCTCAGGCCGCCGACCTCACCGTCGCCTACCAAACCACCGTTGATCCGGCGAAAGTCGCCCAGGCCGATGGCGCCTACGAAAAAGCCACCCGGGCCGACATCAGCTGGCGCAAGTTCGACAACGGCGCCGACATCATCGCCGCCATCGCGTCCGGCGATGTGCAGATCGGCTACCTCGGTTCTAGCCCGTTGACCGCCGCGATCACCCGCAAAGTCCCGGTCGAAACGTTCCTCATTGCCACGCAGATCGGCGCCGCTGAAGCCCTGGTCGCGCGTGAGGGTTCCGGCATCAAAACGCCGCAAGACCTGATCGGCAAGAAAATCGCTGTGCCGTTCGTGTCCACTGGGCACTACAGCCTGCTGGCAGCGCTGAAGCACTGGAACATCGATCCGTCGAAGGTCACCGTACTCAACTTCGCTCCGCCAGCGATCATCGCGGCGTGGAAACGCGGTGATATCGATGCCACTTACGTCTGGGACCCGGCTCTCGGCGTCGCCAAGGAAAACGGCAAAGTGCTGATCACCTCTGGCGAACTGGCCAAATTCGGCGCGCCGACCTTCGATGCGTGGATCGTGCGTAAAGACTTCGCCGCCAAGCACCCGGAGATTGTCACCGCCTTCGCCAAAGTCACCCTCGACGCCTACGCCGACTACCGCAAGGATCCGCAAGCCTGGCTCGCCAATCAGTCCAATGTCGACAAACTGGTGAAACTCTCCGGCGCCAAGGCCAGCGACATTCCGTTGCTGCTGCAAGGCAACGTCTACCCGCTGGCGGCGGATCAGGTCAGTGACCTCGGTGCGCCGACCACCAAAGCCATCACCGACACGGCCGTGTTCCTCAAGGAGCAGGGCAAAGTCGAGGCGGTGCTGCCGGACTACGCGCCGTACGTCAGCGCCAAATACATCACTAACTGATCGGGAGTCGACCGCGATGGCCTTGCTACAGCTGGAGCGCATCAGCGCACAGTACCCGGGCAGCCCGGAACCTGTGTTGGCGGATATTTCTCTGACCCTGGGACCCCGGCAGTTGCTGGTCGCCCTCGGCCCGTCCGGCAGTGGCAAGACTTCGCTGTTGAACCTGATTGCCGGTTTTGTCGATCCTAGCGCCGGACGCATCACCCTCGATGGCGTGCCGGTCAAAGGCCCGAGCGCCGAGCGCGGCGTGGTGTTCCAGGATGACGCCTTGCTGCCTTGGCAGAATGTGCTGGGCAACGTCGCGTTTGGCCTGGAACTGGCCGGCGTCGCCAAGCCAAAACGCGAACAGCGCGCCCGGGAAATGCTTGCGCTGGTCGATCTGGCCGGTTTCGAAGAGCGGCGCATCTGGCAGCTTTCCGGCGGCCAGAAACAGCGTGTCGGCCTTGCTCGTGCCCTCGCCGCCGACCCTCGGGTGCTGCTGATGGACGAGCCGTTCGGCGCCCTCGACGCGTTCACCCGCGAGCAGATGCAGGAGCTGTTGCTGCAAGTCTGGCAGCGCACCGCCAAGCCGGTTTTTCTGATTACCCACGACATTGAAGAGGCGGTATTCCTCGCTACGGATCTGATTTTGCTGGCGCCGAATCCGGGGCAGATCGTTGAGCGTCTGGCGCTGGACTTCGGTCAGCGTTATGCCGCTGGCGAGCCGGCCCGGGCGATCAAGTCCGATCCGCTTTTTATCGAAACCCGCGAGCACGTGCTGAGCAAAGTGTTTTCGCAACGCAGTGCCGTGCAACGGCAGGAGCGCGCATGAGCAGTTACGACGTAAGCGCTGCGACGGTAAAGACGCCTTCGGTGATCCTGCCGGTACGCCGCAGCCTGAGTGCACGCTGGATCAGCCTGCTGACCCTCTTCGCCCTGTTGGCGGTCTGGTGGGCGGTGACCGCTACCGGTCTGATCGAACCGCTGTTCCTGCCGCCACCCTCCGCCGTGCTGCAAAAAGGCTGGCTGCTGGCGACTTCGGGCTACATGGATTCGACCTTGTGGCAGCACTTGGGCGCGAGCCTGAGTCGCATCGGTCTGGGCCTGGTCTTTGCGATTCTCACGGCAGTGCCGGTGGGCATCGCCATTGGTGCCAATCGCATCGCCCGGGGTGTGCTCGATCCGCTGATCGAGTTCTACCGACCGATTCCACCGCTGGCCTATCTGCCGCTGATCGTGATCTGGTGCGGCATCGGCGAGCTGTCGAAAGTGCTGCTGATCTATCTGGCGATTTTCGCGCCGATTGCTATCGCCACCGCGACCGGCGTGCGCACCGTAGACCCGGCGAAATTGCGCGCGGCGCAGTCGTTGGGCGCCACTCGCGCGCAACTGATTCGCCATGTGATTTTGCCCAGTGCATTGCCGGATATCCTCACCGGCGTGCGCATCGGCCTGGGGGTGGGCTGGTCAACCCTGGTTGCCGCCGAACTGATCGCCGCCACCAGCGGTTTGGGTTTCATGGTGCAGTCGGCCGCGCAGTTTCTGGTCACCGACGTGGTGGTGCTGGGGATTCTGGTCATTGCCCTGATTGCCTTCGCCATGGAAATGGGCCTGCGCGCGCTGCAACGCAAACTGGTGCCGTGGCACGGCCAGGCGCACTGACAGCTTTCATGTGAACACCCACTGTGGGAGCGAGCCTGCTCGCGAAAGCGCTGGATCAGTCACTGCAGTCGCGCCTGACAGTCCGCATTCGCGAGCAGGCTCGCTCCCACCAGACGCTCGACACTCAAGAATTTGAAGAGAAAGACCATGAGCACTCTCAACATCACCCCATTAAGCTCGGCCCTCGGCGCGCAAATCGACGGCGTCGACATCAGCCAGCCGTTGAACCCGCCAACCCGCGACGCCATCGAGCAGGCGCTGCTCAAGTATCAAGTGCTGTTCTTTCGCAATCAGCCGATCGAGCCGGCGCAGCAGGCACGCTTCGCGCATTATTTCGGCGACTTGCACATCCACCCGATCTACCCGAACGTGCCGGAACAACCGGAAGTTCTGATCCTCGACACCGCTGTCACCGACGTGCGTGACAACGCCATCTGGCACACCGACGTGACCTTCCTGCCAACGCCGGCGATGGGCGCGGTGCTCAGCGCCAAGTTGTTGCCGGCGTACGGCGGCGATACCTTGTGGGCCAGCGGCATTGCCGCGTATGAGGCGTTGTCGGCACCGCTGAAAAGCTTGCTTGAAGGCCTGACCGCGACCCACGATTTCACCCGCTCGTTTCCGCTCGAGCGCTACGGCAACACGCCCGATGCGCTGGCGCAGTGGGAGGAGGCGCGGCGCAAGAATCCACCGCTGTCACATCCGGTGATTCGCACCCATCCGATCAGCGGGCGACGTTCGCTGTTCGTCAACGAGGGCTTCACCTCGAAGATCAATGAGCTGTCGGAGACCGAGAGCGAGGCGATCCTGAAGTTTCTCTTTGCCCATGCCACCCGACCAGAATTTACTGTGCGCTGGCGTTGGCAGCAGGACGATATTGCGTTTTGGGACAACCGCGTGACGCAACATTACGCCGTGGATGACTACCGCCCGACGCGGCGAGTAATGCAACGGGCCACGGTGCTGGGCGACGTGCCGTTTTTCCGCTGAGCGCATCGCGAATGGCCCTTGCTTCAAGGGGACATTCCAGATGTCGCGCCAGATTTTATATTCCAAACAGGTATTAATAAATAGCTTCTTATTCCTTAACGAATATAAATCCTCTCCCTATACTCGGTCACGAACAGACACGACGCAGGAGAGCTCCCCATGCGCAACGAATCAATCCGCTACCTGATTGTGCCGGGCTGGCAAGGATCGCCAGATGACCATTGGCAAACCCACTGGCAAAACAGCCTGCCCAACAGCGCCCGGGTCGAGCAAGCCGACTGGCTGACGCCGCGCCGCGAAGACTGGGTCGCGGCCCTGGCCGAAGCGATCGCGGCTGACAGCACGCCGGTAATTCTCATTGCGCACAGCCTTGGCTGCATCACCGTTGCCCATTGGGCGGCCACCGCGCCGCTGCACTACCTGCGTCAGGTACGCGGTGCCTTGCTGGTCGCCCCGGCGGACGTCGAACGGCCGGCCTGCGCTCCGGCGCTGCGCAACTTTGCGCCGATTCCCACCGATTTGCTGCCCTTCCCCAGTCAGGTCGTCGGCTCCGACAACGACGCCGCCGTGAGTGCGCCACGCGCGTTGGAGCTGGCGCGCAACTGGGGCGCCGAGGCGGGGATTCTCGCCGGTGCCGGGCACATCAATGTCAAATCCGGGCACCAGCGTTGGGAGCAGGGGTTTGCTTACCTCTACCGCCTGCAAAACCGCATGGAGCATCACGCCCGCCGGCGCGCCTGATTTCTTTTTTTCAACGTCGCCGCCTCCAGGCGGTTTGGGCGGGAGTCTGCCATGAGTTTCGAAACGTTCGGCCAGCCGTTGCTGACCTTTCCCGATGCGGAAAAAAGCCCCCTGAGCATTCGCGCCAAGGCGCTGGTGTTTGTCGATCCGCGCTCGCGTCAGTTGCGCGAAGAACTCGAACAATTGGCCCCGCGCTCGCTTTCCGTATTGATTCGCGGCGAGACCGGCACCGGTAAAGAACTGCTCGCCCGGCATATCCACCGCGCCAGTGATCGCAGCGGTCTGTTCGTCTCGGTCAACTGCGGGGCGATCAGCCCGACCTACGCCGATGCCGAATTGTTCGGCTATGCCGCCGGCAGTTACAGCGGTTCGGCCAGCAGTCGCGCTGGCTGGTTCGGTTCGGCCAATGGCGGCACTTTGTACCTGGATGAAATCGGCGACTTGCCGCTGCCGATCCAGATCAAATTGCTTGCGGCGCTGGAAAATCACGAAGTAACCCGCGTCGGCGCGCCTCAGCCGAGCCCGGTGGATGTACGTCTGGTCGCCGCGACCAGCATCGATCTGGCCCAGGCCGTGGACGCCGGAAAATTCCACGAGCGGCTCTATCACTACCTCAGCGAGGGCCATCTGGAGTTGCCGGCATTGCGCGCGCGAACCGGCGATATCTTGCCTCTGGCCGAGTATTTCCTCGGCATCTACAGCCAGCGCCTCGCCTTGCCTGTGCCGGTGATCAGCGAAGCGGCGCAGCACGTGCTTGAGCAACATGGCTGGCCGGGCAATACCCGCGAGCTGGAAAACGTCATTCACTTCGCCCTGTTGGTCAGCGCTGGCGATGAGATCCTGCCGGAGCATCTCAATCTGCCCGAAGCGTCTGCGCCGCCGCTTCACATCGAACGTCTGGTGAAGCAAATCAACATCGGCGGCAGCGCTGCTGAACGTAAGGCATTGAAAGAACTCCTGATTCGCTTGAGCGAGGGGCTATGACCACTTTGTTCAACATGAACAAAATGGAATATGAAGCTGAATAAACGTTATTGTCCGGGAATAAAAAATCCCGGTATTGTCCGCCTCACGCCAGCGATATCACTTCACTGGCACACGTATTAATGCCGTCGTCGATGACGACCGTGATTTTCGATAAGGACACTGCATGAAAAAGGTTCTGTTGTTTACCGCATTGGCGGCTGCTCTGACGGCTTCTTTCGCCAACGCCGGCGAGAAACTGGTGGTTGCCGCAACGCCGGTGCCGCACGCTGAAATTCTCGAGCTGATCAAACCGACCCTGGCCAAAGAAGGCGTGGATCTGCAAATCAAAGTCTTCACCGACTACGTGCAGCCCAACGTACAGGTTGGCGAGAAGCGTCTGGACGCCAACTACTTTCAGACCCTGCCTTACCTGAACAGCTTCAACCAGGGTAAATACAAGGACGACAAATCCAAGTACCTGGTGACCGTGCAGGGTGTCCATGTTGAACCATTCGGTGGCTACTCAAGCAAGTACAAGACCCTGGCTGAACTGCCGGACGGCGCGACCATCGCTATCCCCAACGAAGGCAGCAACAGCGGTCGTGCGCTGATCCTGCTGCAGAAGGCCGGCCTGATCGAACTGAAAGACCCGAAAAACGCCGTGGCGACGCCGAAAGACATCGCCAAGAACCCGCATAACTTCAAGTTCAAGGAACTGGAATCGGCGCTGCTGCCACGGGTGCTGAACGAAGTTGATCTGGACATGATCAATACCAACTACGCGCTGGAAGCCAAGCTCAATCCGCAGAAAGACGCGCTGTTGATCGAAGGCGCTGATTCGCCGTACGTGAATTTCCTGGTGGCCCGTGAGGACAACAAGAACAGCGACGCGATCCAGAAACTGGCCAAGGCCCTGACCAGCCCGGAAGTCAAAGCATTCATCGAGAAGAAGTACAGCGGCGCGGTACTTCCGGCGTTCTGATTCAACGTTTGGGAATCCGCTGCACATGTAAAAACGCCGATGGCCAGCGATGGTCATCGGCGTTTTTGTGTGTGTTCGATAGAGAGTTTCCCGGTGATCGTTCCCACGCGGAGCGTGGGAACGATCAAAAGGCTCAGGTCACCTGCGCTTTCACTGCCCGGCGCAACGCCATCAGCCACTTCACAATATCCTGCGGGTCCAGTCGCTGGGGTGCTTTTACGTCAGCCATATTTCTCTTCCTTGTGATGGTTCGGCCGGGAGTCTGGCCAAAAGCTGTTCGTCCTTGGAGGGCTTTCCTGAAAAAAAGATCCTTCCTACAGCGAAAAGGAAAATAGCCTTCTTATTCCTTCCCGGCAAACCCACAGGATAGTTTTTTGGGTGATATCAATATGCTTTAACAGTATTTAAATTCTGGTTTTTATACCTATAAAGTCAGTGCCTGCCGGACAGCCACCCGCTGTCCATGGATTGCACCACCGCCGCTTACCGAGCGGCGTCAGGACGCTTCATGACTTTCGATTACGCGTTTATTCTCAGCACTCTGCCGGCCTTTCTCAAAGCCGTGGGCGTGACGCTGCAGGTCGGATTCATCGCGATCGGCACTTCGCTGCTGGTGGCGCTGCTCAATGCGACGATTCTGGTGTTGCGCACGCCTTATCTGCACAGACTGGTCGGTGTGTACGTCGAGCTGGCGCGCAATACGCCATTGCTGATCCAGTTGTTTTTCGTTTACTTCGCGCTGCCGGCTCTGGGCATCAAGGTCTCCGGGTTTACGGCAGCGATCATCACCATGACCTTCCTCGGCGGTGCTTATCTCACCGAAGTACTGCGTGCCGGCGTCGATGCGGTGCCCCAGGCACAACTGGAATCCGGCCGGTCGATCGGCTTGTCCCACGGTCAATTGCTGCGCTACGTGATCCTGCCGCAAGCGGGGATCCTCAGCCTGCCGTCGCTGTTCGCCAATTTCATATTCCTGCTCAAGGAAACCACCGTGGTCTCGGCGGTGGCGGTGCCGGAAATTCTCTACACCACCAAGAGCTACATCGCGCTCTATTACAAAACCTACGAAATGCTCGCCGTGTTGACGCTGATTTGCGTGTTGTTGTTTCTGCCGCTGTCGCTGCTGCTCAGCCGCCTGGAAAGGAGGCTCCAGCATGGCCAGTTCGGGTCTTGAGTTGCTGTGGGTGTCGTTGCCGCAATTGGCCAAAGGCGCCGGGCAAACCTTGTCGATCTCGTTTCTGAGCATTGCCGTCAGTACCGTCGGCGGCGTGCTCTATGGCGTGTTGCGCACGCTCAATGTGTCTTGGCTCAACGCAATCCTGCGGGTTTACCTGGAGCTGTTCCGGGCGATCCCGGTGCTGGTCTGGTTGTACCTGCTGTTTTTCGGCCTGCCGATTTTCCTTGGCCTGAGCCTGCCGAGCTTCTGGTGTGCGGTGCTGGTGCTGTCGCTGTGGGGCGCCAGCGAGGTCGGCGAAGTGGCACGCGGTGCGCTGCATTCTCTGCCGCGCGGGCAGCGTGAAGCCGGGCTGTCGATTGGCCTGAACGCCGCGCAGCTTTACGGCTACGTGCTGCTGCCGCAGGCGCTGAAACGCATGACGCCACCCACTATCAACGTCTACACGCGGATCATCAAGACCAGTTCGCTGGCGGTGCTGATCGGTGTGGTCGACGTGATCAAGGTTGGTCAGCAGATCATCGAGCGCACCTACGAATCGGTACTGATCTACGGCGCGCTGTTCCTGTTTTTCTTTTTCATCTGCTACCCGCTCTCGGCCGCCTCGCGCGTGCTGGAGCGGCGCTGGACGCAAGCATGAGCGCATTGATCGAGTTTCGCGGTTTCAACAAATTCTACGGCGAGCAACAGGTGCTCAACGGCATTGATCTGCGCGTGCAGAGTGGCGAGGTCATCGTCATTCTCGGCCCCAGCGGCTGCGGCAAAAGTACCCTGCTGCGCTGCCTCAACGGCCTGGAAACGGCGCACAGCGGCAGCATGACATTCGCCGGGCGCGAACTGCTCGATAAGGCCACCGACTGGCGCGACATCCGGCAGCAGATCGGCATGGTGTTTCAGAGTTACCACCTGTTCCCGCACATGAGCGTGCTCGACAATCTGTTGCTCGGTCCGCTCAAGGTGCAAAAGCGTCAGCGTCGCGAAGCGCAACAGCAGGCCGAAGCCTTGCTGGAGCGCGTCGGCCTGCTGGACAAGCGCGATGCATTCGCGCGTCAGCTCTCCGGCGGTCAGCAGCAACGCATCGCCATCGTCCGTTCGCTGTGCATGAATCCGCGGGTGATGCTGTTCGACGAAGTCACCGCCGCCCTCGATCCGGAAATGGTCAAGGAAGTGCTGCAGGTCATTCAGGGCTTGGCCCGCGAGGGCATGACCCTGTTGATCGTCACCCATGAAATGGCCTTCGCTCGCGCGGTGGCCGACCGCATCGTGTTCATGGATGCCGGGCGCATCCTTGAACAGAACCCTCCCGAGACTTTCTTTACGAACCCGCAAACCGCACGCGCGCAGCAGTTTCTGGAGAAGTTCTCCTTCGTTGCCACACTGCCCAAAACGAATCCGACAAAGGAACTGGAACCGCTATGAAAACTGCCGCTTTTTTAATGCCTCTGCTCAGCCTCGCCTTGCTCGCCGGTTGCGGTGAGACCGAAGCACCGCCCAAACCCAAAGTTGCCAGCGAAAGTGCGGCCCCGGCGGGTTATCTGGACAAGATCAAAGCCCGCGACAAACTGATCGTCGGCGTCTTCACCGACAAGCCACCGTTCGGTTTCGTCGATGAGGCCGGACGCTACGTCGGCTTCGATACCGACATCGGACGGCGCTTCGCCAAGGACCTGCTCGGCGATGAGAACAAGGTCGAATTCGTTGCCGTGGAACCGGCGAGCCGCATCCCGTTTCTGCAAAGCGACAAGGTCGACCTGATCCTGGCCAACATGACCGTGACCCCGGAGCGCCGGGAAGCGGTGGAATTTACCAACCCGAACCTCAAGGTCGCGGTGCAGGCACTGGTACCGCAGGGCAGCTCGGTGAAAAAACTCGATGACCTGGCGACCCGCACCACCATTGTCACGACCGGCACCACGGCGGATATCTGGCTGACCAAAAACCACCCGGACTGGAAGCTGCTCAAGTTCGAGAAAAATTCCGAGTCGCTGCAAGCCTTGGCCAACGGTCGCGGCGATGCCTATGCGCAGGACAATCTGGTGCTGTTCAGTTGGGCCAAGCAGAACCCGGGCTATCGCGTGCTGGAGGAAAAACTCGGGGCAGAAGCGCCGATTGCGCCGGCGGTGAAGAAGGGCAATATCGAGTTGCGCGATTGGGTCAACGCTGAGCTGGCGAAGCTTGGGGAGGAGAAGTATCTGCTCAAACTGTATGACCAATATGTGCGCAAGGAGCTGAGTGATGACACCCGGCCTGAGAGTGTGATTGTCGAAGGCGGCAAGTGGCAGGGTTGAGCCGTTGATTCAGTAGTGACGCTGAAATTGCCTTCGCGAGCAGGCTCGCTCCCACAGTGATACGCGGTCTCCTGTGGGAGCGAGCCTGCTCGCGAATTTTTCAGCCACCGCTTAATCCGGCCAATGCCACGCCGGCTCATCCAGCACCCGCTGCCCGACAATCCCGGTCTGCCCCAGCGTCTTCTCCAGCACGATGCAGTTGCATTCCGGATCTTCCTGCAACGCCGAGATCAATCGCCGCGCATGGGACACCACCCACACCTGGCACTGCTGCGAAGCGCGAATGATCAAGCGTGCCAGCGCCGGCAGCAGATCCGGATGCAGGCTGGTTTCCGGTTCATTCAGCACCATCAGTGTCGGTGGTCGCGGTGTCAGCAATGCCGCGACCAGCAACAGGTAACGCAACGTGCCGTCTGACAATTCCGCCGCCGATAACGGCCGCAGCAAGCCTTCCTGATAAAACTCGATGGCAAAGCGGCCGCCGGCCAACGGCGCGATGTTCAAGCGCGCGCCGGGGAACGCATCGCTGATTGCCGCCTGTAGCGCTTCCGGATCGCCGATTTCGATAATCGTCTGCAACGCCGCTGCCAGGTCCCTGCCGTCGTGATGCAGCACCGGCGTGCGGGTGCCCAGTTGTGGCTGACGCACCGGCGCGTCGGCGTCGCTGCGAAAGTGATCGTAAAAGCGCCAGCGGCGGATAAACTCGCGCATCTGAAGGACCTCCGGCGAACCGCGCAGACTGCCGACCTGATCGAACAGGCTGTCGAAGTCCGGCGTGTGTTGCGCCAGTACCTCCCATGTGCGCTCGGCGCGGGCGCGGACCATCGGGCCGTTGCGGTCCACCAGCAGGCTCGCGGGGCGAAACACGGGGCCTGCCCAGATGCATTCGCGCTTGATTTGCGGATCGAGTGAAAAACAGGACTGGCTTGGTTCCGGCAGACCCAGACTGATCGAATAACTGAAATCTTCCCCGGCAAACCCCAGGCGCAGACGTTTCACGCTCTGGCGAACCGTGGACTGGATGGCCACCTCGCCGCTGCGCATGCGCCGGCTGAGGGTTTCCGGCCCGGCCCAGAACGTCGAATCCAGCCCGCCTTCGCGAGCCAGCGCATTGACCACGCCACCCTGCGCGGTTTCCGCCAGCAGGCGCAAGGCCCGGTAGAGGTTGGACTTGCCACTGCCGTTGGGCCCGGTGATCAGGTTCAGCCGGCCCAGTGGAATCACCAATTTATTGATCGAGCGGTAATTGGCCACCGCCAGGGTGTTGAGCATGAAATCCTTCTCCGCATACGCTGAATCCGTCACACGATACCCGTGTAGGAGCTGGCGAAGGCTGCGATTTTTTGGTGTTGTTTTCAATCAGATCAAAAGATCGCAGCCTGCGGCAGCTCCTGCAGATATAAATCTGGTATTAGGACGGGCAAGCGTGGAACCCTGTTCTAAGCTCTGAAGTCGTATCGTCTCGACAGCAGCATTACAGGCCAAGGAGTGTGCATGGCGGGTCCCGGATTGAAATTGCTGATGGCGTTGGGCGCCATGGCGTTGCTCACCGCTTGCGGCGACAAGAAACCTGCTCAGGAATACTTGCCTAGGGTCTTTGTGCAAGAGGTCGAACCGGCGAACTACGCCGCAGCGGTGACCCTCACCGGTGATGTGCAGGCACGCGTGCAGACGCAATTGTCATTTCGCGTTGGCGGCAAGATCATCCAGCGCATGGTCGACGTCGGCGACCGCGTCACCGCCAAACAGGTGCTAGCCAGACTCGATCCGAAAGATCTGCAGACCAACGTTGATTCCGCCCAGGCCCAGGTCGTCGCCGAACAGGCCCGCGTGAAGCAGGCAGCGGCGGCGTTCGTCCGTCAGCAAAAGCTCCTGCCCAAGGGCTACACCAGCCAAAGCGAATACGATTCGGCACAAGCGGCGTTGCGCAGCAGCCAGAGCGCATTGAGCGCCGCCCAGGCGCAATTGGCCAACGCCAGGGACCAGCTCAGCTATACCGCGTTGATCGCCGATGCGCCGGGGATCATCACCGAGCGCCAGGCCGAAGTGGGCCAGGTGGTGCAGGCCACCGCACCGATCTTCAGCCTGGCCCGTGATGGCGACCGCGACGCGGTGTTCAACGTCTACGAATCGCTACTCGCCGAGCGCCCGGCAGAGCGTTCGATTGTGGTCAGCCTGCTCGATAATCCGCAGGTCAAAACCACCGGCACCGTGCGCGAGATTACCCCGGCGGTATCGGCGCAATCGGGCACCGTGCAGGTCAAGGTCAGCCTCGACAAACTGCCGCCGGGCATGCAGCTCGGCTCAGTGGTCAGCGCCACGGCCAAAGGCTCGGGCAAATCGGCGGTCGAGTTGCCATGGTCGGCACTGACCAAGAACATCAGCGCGCCGGCCGTTTGGATGGTCGATGGCAACGGTGAAGCGCAATTGCACAACGTCACGGTTGGCCGCTACCTGACCGGCAAAGTCATCATCAGCGAAGGTCTCAAGGGCGGCGAAAAAGTCATCGTCGCCGGAGGGCAATTGCTGCACCCGGGGATGAAAGTCGAAATCGCCGAAAACACTTACAAGGATTTGCAACCGGGAGCGCAACCATGAAGCGTTTCGGGCTGTTGTGCATGGCGCTGATACTCACCGCCTGCTCGGAAAAGGAAGCCGCGCCGGAGCCAGTGCGGCCGGTGCTGTCGGTCAAGGTCGAAGCCTTGAGCGAGGAAAATCTCGGCCGCTTTGCCGGGAGCATCCAGGCGCGCTACGAGAGCAATACCGGTTTCCGCGTCGGCGGGCGTATCGCCAGTCGTAACGTCGATGTCGGCGCCGAGGTGCAGAAGGGCACGTTGCTCGCGACCCTCGATCCGTCCGATCAGCAAAATCAGCTGCGCTCGGCTCAGGGCGATCTGGCCAGGGTCCAGGCGCAACTGATCAACGCGCAAGCCAACGCACGGCGGCAGCAGGCGCTGTTCGATCGCGGCGTCGGCGCCCAGGCGCAACTGGACGTTGCCAACACGGATCTGAAAACCACCCAGGCTTCCCTGGACCAGGCACGCGCGGCGGTCAACCAGAGCAAGGACCAACTCAGCTACACCGAACTGCGTGCCGACCACAAAGCGGTGGTCACCGCCTGGAGCGCCGAGGCCGGGCAGGTGGTGACGGCGGGGCAGCAAGTGGTGACGCTGGCGCAACCGGACATCAAGGAGGCGGTGATCGACCTGCCCGACACGCTGGTCGATCAGCTTCCCGACGACGTGGTGTTTTCGGTCGCTGCACAGCTCGACCCGAGCATCCACACCACGGCGATCATCCGCGAGATCGAACCCCAGGCACAGAGCGCCACGCGTACCCGCCGCGCACGTCTGACCCTGACCGATACACCGGACGGTTTTCGCCTCGGCACGGCAATCAGTGTGACCCTCAGCTCAGCGATCAAACCGCGTATCGAGTTACCCGCCACGGCGTTGCAGGAGGTCGAGGGCAAAGCGCGGATCTGGGTGATCGATACCCAGAGCAAAACCGTCAGCCCTCGCGACGTCACGATCATCAGCCGCACCGACAGCAGCGTGGTACTGGCCGGCGGTGTGAAGGATGGCGAGCGCGTGGTCAGCGCCGGCGTCAACAGTCTCAAACCCGGACAATCGGTAAAACTTGACGAGGACAGTCAATGAAAGGCTCTTTCAACCTCTCCGAATGGGCCCTCAAGCATCAGTCATTCGTCTGGTATCTGATGTTCGTCGGATTGCTCATGGGGGTGTTTTCCTACTTCAATCTGGGCCGCGAAGAAGACCCGTCATTCACCATCAAGACCATGGTAATCCAGACCAAGTGGCCGGGCGCGACTCAGGAGGAAACCCTCAAGCAGGTCACCGATCGCATCGAGAAAAAACTCGAGGAACTCGACTCCCTCGACTACGTGAAAAGCTACACGCGCCCCGGCGAATCGACGGTGTACGTGTACCTGCGCGACACCACCAGTGCCAAGGACATCCCGGAAATCTGGTACCAGGTGCGCAAGAAAATCGACGACATTCGCGGCCAGTTTCCCCAGGGAATTCAAGGGCCGGGCTTCAACGATGAGTTCGGTGACGTGTACGGCTCGGTGTACGCCTTTACCGCCGACGGCCTGACCATGCGCCAGTTGCGCGATTACGTTGAGCAGGCGCGGGCCGAGATTCGCAATGTGCCGGGGCTGGGCAAGATCGAAATGGTCGGCCAGCAGGACGAAGTCATTTACCTGAATTTCTCCACCCGCAAACTGGCCGCGCTGGGGATTGATCAGCGCCAGGTCGTGCAAAGTCTGCAATCGCAGAACGCCGTGACCCCGGCCGGGGTGATCGAGGCCGGTCCCGAGCGGATTTCCGTGCGCACCTCGGGCCAGTTCGCTTCGGAAAAGGATCTGGCCGAGGTCAACCTCAAGCTCAATGACCGTTTTTATCGTCTGGCTGATGTCGCCGATATCAGCCGTGGCTACGTCGATCCGGCAACGCCGGAATTTCGTTTCGACGGCAAGCCGGCCATTGGCCTGGCGATAGCCATGCAAAAGGGCGGCAACGTTCAGGAGTTCGGCAAGGCTTTGCACGCGCGCATCGACCAACTCACCGCGGACCTGCCGGTAGGCGTCGGCGTGCACACCGTGTCCGATCAGGCGGTGGTGGTCGAAGAGGCAGTGGGCGGCTTCACCAGCGCCTTGTTCGAAGCGGTGATCATCGTGCTGGTGGTGAGCTTCATCAGCCTCGGCGTACGTGCCGGTCTGGTGGTGGCCTGTTCGATCCCGCTGGTGCTGGCGATGGTGTTTGTGTTCATGGAATACAGCGGCATCACCATGCAGCGGATTTCCCTCGGCGCGCTGATCATCGCCCTTGGTCTGCTGGTGGACGACGCGATGATCACCGTGGAAATGATGGTCACGCGCCTGGAAATGGGCGAGAGCAAGGAGCAGGCGGCGACGTTCGCCTATACCTCGACGGCCTTCCCGATGCTCACCGGTACGCTGGTGACCGTCGCCGGTTTCGTGCCCATCGGCCTCAATGCCAGCTCCGCGGGTGAATACACCTACACCCTGTTTGCGGTGATCGCGGTGGCGATGATCGTCTCGTGGGTGGTGGCGGTGTTCTTTGCGCCAGTGATTGGTGTGCACATCCTCAGCGCCAATGTGAAGCCGCACGCTGCCGAGCCGGGGCGCATCGGTCGCGCCTTCAATGGCGGTCTGTTGTGGGCCATGCGCAACCGCTGGTGGGCCATCGGCATTACCGTGCTGTTGTTCGTGCTGGCGGTGTTTTGCATGCGCTTTGTGCAGAACCAGTTCTTCCCGGCCTCGGACCGTCCGGAGATTCTGGTTGATCTGAACCTGCCGCAAAACGCTTCGATCGACGAAACCCGCAAAGCGGTGGACAAGCTCGAAGCGACCCTCAAGGGCGATCCGGACATCGTGCGCTGGAGTACTTACATCGGCCAGGGCGCGATCCGTTTCTACCTGCCCCTCGACCAGCAATTGCAAAACCCGTACTACGCGCAACTGGTGATCGTCAGCAAGGATTTCGAAGCCCGCGAGGCATTGAGCCAGCGCCTGCGCGAGCGTCTGCACAAAGACTTCGTCGGCATCGGCAGCTACGTGCAGGCGCTGGAAATGGGCCCGCCAGTGGGCCGTCCGATCCAGTACCGGGTCAGCGGCAAGGACGTCGATCAGGTGCGCAGGCACGCCATCGATCTGGCGACCGAACTGGACAAGAACCCGCACATCGGCGAGATCATTTATGACTGGAACGAGCCGGGCAAGGTCCTGCGCATCGACATTGCCCAGGACAAGGCACGCCAGCTCGGGCTGTCCTCCGAAGACGTGGCGAACCTGATGAACAGCATCGTCAGCGGCGCACCCTTGACCCAGGTCGATGACGACATCTACCTGATCAACGTCGTCGGCCGTGCGGTAGATGCCGAGCGCGGGACGCCGGAGACCCTGCAAAACCTGCAAATCGTCACGCCGAGCGGCACCTCGATTCCGCTGCTGGCGTTCGCCACCGTGCGCTATGAACTGGAGCAGCCGCTGGTGTGGCGTCGCGATCGCTTGCCGACCATCACCATCAAGGCGTCGGTGCGTGACGAGATCCAGCCGACCGATCTGGTGAAACTGCTCAAGCCGTCGATTGACGCCTTCGCGGCCAAATTGCCGGTCGGTTACAAGGTCGCCACGGGCGGTACGGTCGAGGAAAGCGGCAAGGCCCAGGGGCCGATTGCCAAGGTCTTGCCGTTGATGCTGTTTCTGATGGCGACCTTCCTGATGATCCAGTTGCACAGCGTGCAGAAGATGTTCCTGGTGGCCAGTGTCGCGCCGCTGGGACTGATTGGCGTGGTGCTGGCGCTGGTGCCGACCGGTACGCCGATGGGTTTTGTGGCGATCCTGGGGATTCTCGCGCTGATCGGCATCATCATCCGCAACTCGGTGATTCTGGTGACGCAGATCGATGAGTTCGAACAGAAAGGCTATGCGCCCTGGGATGCGGTGGTGGAAGCGACTGAACACCGGCGCCGGCCGATCCTGCTGACCGCGGCGGCCGCGAGCATGGGCATGATCCCGATTGCCCGGGAAGTGTTCTGGGGGCCGATGGCCTACGCCATGATTGGCGGGATCGTGGTGGCAACGCTGCTGACGCTGTTGTTCCTGCCGGCGCTGTATGTGGCCTGGTACAAGATCCGCGAACCGCAGAAGGACGAGCAGGCGGCGCGGTGATGGCGGGCCACGCATCTTTGGGAATGGTCTGACTTACAGCAGCAACGGCTTGGGTTAACGTCCCTCCTTCATTTGAGGAGGGACGTCCGATGTCGACCGTTGCTGGCTGCTTGCGCCATCTCCTGCTGCTGGCGGGCCTGAGTCTGTCGCCGTCATCGCTGGCCGAAGTCCTGCTGGAAAACGCGCTGTGGCGAGTCGCGGTCGATCCGGCGACATTGGCGGTACGTGTCGAACCCACCGGCCGCCCCGCCGTGCAGGCCTCGACCGGTGGGCTGCGGCACACGGTCAGCCAACTGAACAGGCGCGACAACCGCCTCGACTGGCAGTGGGATGGAGGTGTCTGGGCGCTCAGTGTCGAGCTGGACCAGCGCGAGGTGTCGTTCTCGATCACCGCGCGGACGCCTTCCGAACTCGAGTTTTTGCATCAGCCCGCCAGTGCGATGGGCCAGGCACTGATCTGGCCGCTTGCCGAAGGGCATTACGTGCCCCGTGGCGATCCCGTCTGGCGCCGGTTCCTGATCAACCAAGGCGCACTCGATACCACCCAGGACCTGAGCCTGCCGCTGTGGGGGATGGCGCATGCCGGGTTCAGCCTGCACTGGCTGATGACCGAGCCTTATCACAATCAGCTGCGCTTCACTGCGGACGGCGATGCGCTGGCGTTATCGGCGCGGCACCGCTTCACCTCGCTTGAACCCTCAAGGCCGCTGACGTTCCGCCTGTTTCTCGGCACTGCCGAACCGTTGGCCGGCGCCCGACGCTACAAGCAATGGCTGATCGACAGTGGCCAGTACGAAACCTTGCAGGACAAGTTCGCGAAAACCCCGCAGGCCCGCAAGCTGCTGGGTGCCAGCCACGTCTACTTGTGGGGCAACGGTCTGTTGGGGCCGGACGACGTGCGCAATTGGCCGCTGCTGCTCGCCCGTTTGCGTGGTTCGGCGCCGCTTGCCGGCGAGCTGCGCGCCGCAATGGATGCTGAAGCGCTGCGACTGATCGCGAGCGAGACCTTGCTCAACCGCTATCAGCAGAGCCTGCTGTTGCGCAGTCTCAACCAGGCATTGAACACTCAGGCACGCAAGACCTGGCAGGCTCAAGCGGTCCCGGACATGTCGGCGCTGGTCAACGGTTACGCCGAGGTGCGCGCGCAACTGGCCCTTGCCTTGGCGGATGCGCTGACGTCCGACTCGACGCGCTGGGGCAGCACCTTGTCGCAACGTACCATCCAGCAACTGCAGGACGCCGGGTTGTCGCGTTTGTGGTTGGGACTCGGCGAAGGCTGGGAGGGCGGGCTGTGGCATCCGCAAGCGGTTCGCGCTGCGGTAAAGGCGGGCTATCTGATCGCGCCGTACGACTCCTACGAGACAGCGTTGCGCGGTGACGAAAACCCGGACTGGACCACTGCGCACCTGGGCGACCGGGCAAACCGCGATTGCGCAATTGTGTTGGAGGGCGGTGCGCTGAAACGCGGTTTTCAGGAGGCGGGCCACTACACCGATCCGCGGTGCGTGCGACCGCTACTGGAGCAACGCGTACGCGCCATTCAGCAGGCTGCCGGGTTCAACAGCTGGTTTCTCGATGCTTACGCCGCTGGCATGGTGTTCGACAGTTATCGTCCCGGCGCGTCCATGACCCAGGCGCAGAACGCCGAAGGCAATGTCGCGGCCTCCCGCTGGCTCAACGAAACCCTGCGAGTGCCGAGCGGATCCGAGGACGGCAACGCGACCACCGCCCGTGGCCTGCTGTTTGCCCATGGCATGCAGACGCCGGTGATCGGTTGGGGCGATGGCGAGATGCAAGAACCCGGCTCGCCGTTCTTCGTCGGTCAGTGGTATCCACCGGAACAACCGGCAGTGTTCTTCAAGCCGGTGCCGGTGAAGGCGTCGTATCGGCGCATTCACTTTGAACCCGAGAACCGTTTACCGCTGTACCAAACGGTGTTTCACGGATCGATCATCACTAGCCATCACTGGCTGTTCGACAACCTGAAATTGAGCAACGTGCGCATCGAAAACGAACTCGCGCAGCTGCTCTACAACGTGCCACCGCTATATCACCTGAGTGCAACGACCCTTGCGCAGCGGTTGCCGTTGATTGCGCGTCAGGAGCGGTTTTTCCGTCCGCTGCACGAGCGACTGGCGACCCAGGCGCTCAGTGCTTTCGAGTGGCTGAGCGAGGACAGAAAAGTGCAGCAGACCACGTTCGAGGACGGCACGCGACTGATTGCCAACTTTGGCGCCGACCTGCGTGAAGTGGAGGGGCAGACGCTGCCCGGGCATAGCGTGACGGCGCTGACACCGCAAGGTTCGGTCAGCCGTTACGAAGCGCTCGCCGCGCCGTGAATCAGACCTTGCGCCAGACGCTGGCCAGCCACGGCTGCTGCTCGCGGGGCAGCCCGGCGGGACGGTAATAGTGCTCCAGTTCGACGAACCCGGCATCCGTCAGCAATCGACGCCAGGCTTCAAGGTCGTGGTAGGCGCCGTATCGCGGGCCGTTCCAGCCCTCACGATTGTCCCCGCGCGGATTGGAACTGAACAACACGCCATCGGCTTTCAGCGTGCCGTGCAATTGCTTGAGCACCTGCGGCAACGCCTGCGAGGGCACATGAAACAGCGTGGCGTTGGCGAAGACGCCGTCGAAGCGCGCGGTCGGCAAGTCCAGCTTGAGGAAGTCCTGCTGCCAGACCTCGCAACCGCTGTCCTCGCGGGCCATCCGCGCGAATTCCAGCGAACCGTCGAGACCGACGGCGACATGCCCCATTCGCGTGAACGTCTGCAAGTCGCGCCCCGGGCCGCAGCCGAAATCGAGGATCGTGAACGGCGCCTGCGACCTGATGTGGCGCAGCAACGCATCGATGTTCTGGCTGACGTCGTGGTCGCGGGTGCCTTCACGGAAGTCTTCGGCCACTGAGTTGTAGTGGCCCAGGGTCGTGGCGGTAATCTGTTCGAGGTCGGTAGGCGTCTGTTTCATGATCGGGGCTGTGTCGGCGAAGTCAGGCCTGACTATAAGCGTTTTCGCGCTTGAAAGATCGCCGACTTGGGCAGCGCCAGCGGGGTTACTGCAAGCGCTGCTGGCGCTGCCCAAATCTTCGATCCTCAGAGCGGGCTTCAGCTTCGTTTCATTTCCAGACAGTCGATCGAGCGATCGACCATCGCCTTGGCCATCTCCAGCAAATGCCAGACCGAGAACACCATGGCCCGATCTTCGCCTCCGAGATGATCGCCACACTGGTGCACAGTCACCGAGGCGCAGCGCAGCAGGTCGGCGACATACAACTGGGCGTCCTCCAGCGATACATCATTGCTGATGCTGTACACGCGTTTTTGCCCTGGCAGGTTCATGGGGTTGCCGGCCAGATGGGTGTCCACTGCTCGGCAAAGGGCGGAGCGATCCTTGAGCAGATCCGCAGTAAAGTTCTGGTGAGAGGCAAGGTTGAACGGAGGATCGGGAAGATGTTTTTCCATAGGTAAACTCCTGACTTCAAGTGGGAGCCAACCATTTCGCGACTAAACGAGCAGGCGGCGGCTGCACGCGGGTCAGTCGCTGATCACAAGCATCGGCGCACTTGAAAGTGCCCCGCGCCCAGCCGCCATCCATCAGATGAAAACTCTCTGCTGATGTCAGGTCTGACTGCACGCCCAGCGAATCCGAGCGACTACACCCGGTCACTGCCGAACAGTGACGGTCGGAGATTAGCTACGGGATATTTCGGGCACAAGCGTCGAAAATAATCTAGGAATCGTCCTGCAAAGGGCGGTGGTCATGCCCGGTGAAACGGAAAATTACCTGTGGGAAATGTCTGGTTTTCACCAGGGATCTTGCCTTTTATTCGTAACCAGCGACGTCATCAGATGAGTTCGGTGGCCATGAGCCATCGCGTTGCACGCAGCTTAGCACCTGTTAGTTGTTACAGTATCGAACCAAGGAAAACCGGCTCAGTATGGGGGACACTGACCCGAGGACTCGCGTAGCCGTGAACACTCGCCGCGACACCACCACGCCGACCTTGTCGGTCATTGACCCGCGCGCATTGGCAATTCGTAGCGTTGCCTATTGTCGGCATCCGGACAAACCCGACATCGACGCGCGCATCACCCGCCAGGTGTTTGATAACGCGGGGCGCCAGGTGGCGTCGTGGGATCCGCGGTTGTGGGGCGTTGCGCCGAAGCCGAATCTGACCACAAGCTACGCATTGAGTGGCCAGGCATTGTTCACAGACAGCGTTGACGCTGGCTGGCAGGTGCGGCTGTTGAATGAAGCGGGGTCGGTTTGTTCTGACTGGGATGCGCGTGGCAGCCAGAGTCATCGCCAATACGATGATCTGCAGCGTCCGCTGGCGCTGACTGAGCAAGCGCATGAGGGGCAGTCCTGCGTGGTCGAGCGCTGGACTTATGGCAGCGCCACGGATGATTGCGCCCAGCACAATCAATGCGGCCGTCCGATCCGCCACGATGACCCTGCCGGCAATCGGCATTTCAATGACTACGGCCTCGGCGGCGCAGTGCTGGTGGAGTCGCGACGTTTTTTGATTGAGCTGGAGACGCCTGACTGGCCAATCGAACCCGATCGGCGGGATGACTACCTCGAGAAAACAACCTACGTCACCCGGCAGACTTTCAATCCGACAGGCGAGTTGCAGCATCACACCGACGCGATGGGCAACATCAGCACGCAGCACTACAACGTGGCCGGGCAATCTTGCGCAACCTGGCTGTTGCAGGCCGGCGACGGCAGGCAGCCGAAGTGCCTGGCCAGTGCCATTCGCTACAACGCGCAGGGTCAGATCGAAAGTGAGACGGCCGGCAACGGCGTCATCGCCCGTGCCGAATACAGCCGTGATGACGGCCGGTTGCTCAGACTGCTCGCCAGTGTCGGCGCGCGACCTGCATTGCAGGATCTGAATTATGTCTACGATCCGGTTGGCAACATCATCAGCCTTGAAGATAAAACCCAAGCCGTGTCGTACTTCAATAACCAGCGAATCGATCCGGTCAGTTGGTATCGCTACGACAGCCTTTATCAGCTCGTCGAGGCCAGCGGCTGGGAGGTCAGCAAGCCGAGCCATGGCCCGGCATTGCCGGATCTGCTGCCAACGCCGCTGGACCCCAATCAACGGCGCAACTACACGCAGAAATTCGATTACGACGCAGCGGGTAATCTGATCACCCGCCACCACAGCGGTGCGCCGGGGTTTTCAATGTTTACCTCTGCTTATAGCAATCGAAGCCTTGCGCAGCGCGACGATGGTTCCCTGCCCGGGGAACCGCAGATCGGCGAAGGGTTTGACCAGGCCGGCAATCAACTGGAGCTTCAGCGCGGACAGGCCATGAGTTGGGATGTGCGCAATCAATTGAGACGAGTGACGATGGTGCAACGCCAGAAAGAGCCGGATGACGATGAATGTTATGCCTACGACCGCTCCGGCCATCGGTTGCGTAAAACCTACTCGAGCCAGGCATCCGGGCAAGTTCTTAGATCAGAAGTGCGTTATCTGCCGGGCCTTGAAGTGCATCACGAAACGGACGGAAAAGAGCGGCATGTAATCAGCGTCGACGCTGGGCGTAATCAGGTGCGAATGCTGCATTGGCCCGCTGACGCTGAAGGCGATCAACTGCGTTACAGCTTGTGTGACCATCTCGGTTCCAGCAATTTGGAGCTGGACGATGAAGCAAGGGTATTAAGTCAGGAGTATTATTACCCGTTTGGCGGTTCGGCGTGCTGGGCGGGTAAAAGCGCCTTGGTGGCGACGTACAAAACTATCCATTACTCGGCTAAGGAGCGGGATGCGACGGGGCTTTATTATTATGGTTATCGATATTACGCACCGTGGTTGCAGCGGTGGACCAATACAGATCCTGGTGGGTCTATTGATGGGCTTAACCAATACCGCTTTGTAAGTAACAACCCATTAACTAGGCTGGATGTCTTAGGCGCAGTAGGCGAAATCCCGGCTGACGTTGAACATGCTTACGGTCGCATGTTTAAACAAGGGCTGGTATGGGAAGGCCTGGGTCGCAGCAATGAAAGTGGCGTCGATACAATAAATCGCCTATCGACAAAAAATATTTTGGTGTTGGAGGATGAAATTGAAAGTGAGCTGCAGAGGAACTTTGCTGATAGGTTTTTTAATGTGCCATTGTCTGAATATTCGATTACGCACTTCAGTAAAGCCGATTTTACGACGGAGGAGGGAGTGTATTTTAAAACTTTAGTCACTTTACAGAATGAAAGAGGGGATGTTGACTATGAGGGTAACTCCATGGGGGGGAATATTCCCAACTATGGAAATCACGATTTTTCCTTTTTTGCTTTGGAAGCAGGAAAGATACCAGGGAAAACAAAATCTCGATTTGGCGATTTTCGCTATAGTGCCTCTTTGGAAAAACTGGGGGAAAAATCCGATTATGCTCATATGGAGGTGGGGGATTTAATGCGACCCAATAACCGTGACGCGAGCAGCGAGCGCTTAAAAAGTCTCCCTTGGATGGCGGACTTACTTACTCAAGAATATGGTGTAGAAAATTTTTTACAAAGAGTTGGACTTCGTCCGGATACTGAAGCTGATTTGTTATTTTACGGCGCAGACATGCTCAAAGGATTGGGATTAAAAATTGCTGTAGATCTTAGCTCCCTGAGTCCAGATACACAGGACGCTGTTGTTGAATGGACCGCCGGCGATCGACCGTTGGAAAATCTAAGTCAAGTAATTAATATTTTTTATCGTCCGCAGATTGCAGTCCCTGGGGGTTTGAAGATTAAGCAAGGTGATTTTTTATTACAGACTCCTGGACCGCGTAGGAGTTAACGCAGCCAAGGGGCAGCCCAATTTCCAAAAAGGTAACTAACTTTGGCTAAAGGGCTGCGACCGTTGATCTCGCCTCAGCGTTTGGTGAACCTGCGAGCCAACCGATCTCCACCCAACTGAATCACCGCCACTAACGCCACCAGCAACACGATCACCGTCAACATGATCTGGCTGTCAAAACGTTGATAGCCGTAGCGATAAGCGATATCACCCAAACCGCCCGCACCAATCGCACCGGCCATGGCCGAGGAGTTGATCATCGTCACCAGGGTGATGGTGAAACCACCGACAATCCCCGGCAACGCCTCAGGCAACAACACATGCCAGACGATATGCCAGCGCCGGCAGCCCATCGCTTGCGCGGCCTCGATCAGACCATGGTCTACCTCGCGCAGACTGACTTCGGCAATCCGTGCAAAAAATGGCGTCGCGGCAATGGTCAGCGGCACCACCGCCGCCCACACACCGTAAGTGGTGCCGACGATCAACCGGGTGAACGGAATCAGCGCAACCATCAGAATCAGGAACGGGATTGAGCGGAACAGATTGACGAAGGCGCCCAGCGCACGGTTCAACAGCGGCGCCTCGTAGATGCCGCCCTTGTCGCTGGTGACCAGAATCACTGCCATGGGAATCCCCACCAGCAGCGCGATCAGTGAAGACACGCCGACCATCAAAAACGTATCGATAAAGCCCTGCAGCAAGCGATCAAACCACATAGCCCAGTACCTCCACCCGTTGCGCCCACTGCCCGGCGCTTTCACGTAATTGTCCGGCGTCGAGCGATGAGCCGCTGACGGCCAACAACAGTTGCCCGAGCGCATGGCCCTGAATGCGCTCAACGCCGCCGTGAAGCAGCTTCACCTGGCCACCCAGCGCCGCAAACAGTGCGGCAAGATCGGGCTCGCCAGCGGCGCTGCCGGTGAACTGCAAGCGCAGCACCACGGCGGCATCGGGCGATGGCGCTTGCGCATGCAAACGGTTTTTCACATCGTCCGGCAACGCGTGTTGCAGCGGTGCGAGCAAGGTCTGGCTGACCTCGTGCTGCGGATTGCCAAACACTTCCCAGACCGGGCCTTGCTCGACGATACGGCCGTGCTCAAGCACGACCACGCGGTCGCAGATTTCACGGATCACCGCCATTTCATGGGTGATCAAAACGATGGTCAGGCCCAGGCGCTGATTAATCTCTCGCAGCAGGCCGAGGATCGATTGCGTGGTTTCCGGATCGAGCGCCGAAGTGGCTTCGTCGCAGAGCAGAATGTCCGGATCATGTACCAACGCGCGGGCGATGCCGACCCGCTGTTTCTGCCCGCCCGACAGTTGCGCCGGATATGCCTTGTGCTTGCTTTGCAGGCCAACCAGCTCGAGCAGTTCGCGGACCTTTTTCTCGCGTTGCTCTTTCGGTACGCCCGCCACTTTCAGCGGCAATTCGACGTTTTGCCAAACGGTCTTGGCCGACATCAGATTGAAATGCTGGAAGATCATCCCGATACGCCGGCGCAATGCGACGAGGCGATCTTCATCGAACTCGCCAATGTCCACCTGATCGATCAACACCCGGCCCGAGGTCGGTTGTTCGAGACGATTGATCGCGCGGATCAGCGACGATTTGCCAGCGCCGCTGCGGCCGATGATGCCGAACACTTCACCGCGCTGAATCGCCAGATCGATGCCCTGCAATGCCGCGACCGGGCCTTGCCGACCGTTATAGGTTTTGCCCAGGCCGATGAAGCGCACATGGGCGCGATTGAGTTCAGGATGAAGCTCGGTCTTTTCAGCGTTGTGTGGCTCTGGAATGGCCAGTCGCCGTTGGATCGCGGCCGTCATGCTCAGCTTTCCCAGCCGGCTTGATACAGCTTGCCGTGGGCCTTATCCAGCGCCGCGCGCACCACTGGCGAATGCTGGTAGATGTCGACGAACTTGATCAGGCGCGGGTCGGTTTTGCTTTTCGGCTGGATGACGAACTGGATTACGTATTCCTTGTGATCGAGGCCGTCAAACAGCAGCGCCGAACCGGCATCGAAGGTCTTCGCCAGGCGAATGTAGGCCGGGTAGCCCTGGACCAGATCGGCATCGTCATAGGCGCGCACCAGTTGCACGGCTTCGACTTGCAGAATCTTGATCTTTTTCGGGTTGGCGACGATGTCATCCTCGGTGGCTTTGTAGCCCACCCCCGGTTTCAGCGTGATCAACCCGGCCTTGGCCAGCAATTGCAGGCCGCGACCGCTGTTGATCGGGTCGTTGGCGATGGCGACGCTCGCGCCTTCCGGCAGATCTTCGAAGCTTTTGTATTTCTTCGAATAGAGGCCGACGTTGTTGATGATTCCCGGTGCGAACGGCACCAGGTCAAAACCCGACGCAGCTTTGGCGTTTTCGAGGAACGGGAGGTGCTGGAAATAATTCACGTCGATGTCGCCGGCGGCGAGGCTGACGTTGGGCGCGATCCAGTCGGTGAACTCCACCAGTTCGACTTTCAGGCCTTGTTTGGAGGCCTCCTCGACGGCGGCCTCCAGAGGGATGGCAAACGCGGCGGTGGTGCCGATTTTCAGCGGCGCATCGGCGGCGAACACCGCCGAACTGAACAGGCCGAAGGCCAGGGCCAGTGCTTTGACTGGGTGGGACAGGATTTTCTGGGTCATGGTGGTTTTTTCCAGTCAGCGCGTGGATTTTTGGTGTCTGTTGCGGCCTCATCGCGAGCAGGCTCACTCCTACATTTGGAATGCGTTCCCCTTGTAGGAGCGAGCCTGCTCGCGAAGCTTTTAATGCCTGTACGAAGATCCGGTGTGTTGCTCAGGTAACTGCGCCTCCGCGTGAAACAGCTTCTCGCGCAAGGTGCCGCTGTCATACGCGGTCTTGTACGACCCGCGCCGCTGCAGCTCCGGAATCACCAGCTCGATAAAGTCGACGTAGCTCTCCGGGGTCACAATGCGGGTCAGGTTGAAGCCGTCGAGACCGGTTTCGGCGATCCACGCTTCCAGCTCATCGGCGACTTGCCCGGGCGAGCCGACCACCGTGATGTAGCGACCACCGAGGGCGTGCTGGTCGAGCAACTTGCGTCGGGTCCAGTCGTTGTTCTGCAGGTTTTTCGTCGCCGATTGAATGGCGTTGCTCTTCACGTACTGGATCGGTTCGTCGATCTGGTACTGGGAAAAATCGATGCCGGTCGATGCGGAAAAATGCGCCACGCCTGCCTCGGCACTGGCGTAGCTCAGGTACTCGGCGTGCTTGGCCCACGCCGCTTCTTCGGTGGCGCCGACGATCACGTTGAGGCCCATGAACACCTTGATATCTTCGGGGTTGCGCCCGGCTTCGACGGCGCTGGCGCGGACCTTGTCGACCTGCACTTTGGTCGATGGCTTGTTCTGGCCGCTGATAAATACGCACTCGGCATGACGCCCGGCGAAGAGCAAACCGCGATCGGAACTGCCGGCCTGAAACAGTACCGGTGTGCGTTGCGGTGACGGCTCGCAGAGGTGATAACCCTCGACCTGATAGAACTCGCCGGTGTGCTCGACTTTGTGTACTTTGTCGGGCTGCGCATAGATGCGCTGCTCGCGGTCGTTGAGCACCGAGCCGTTTTCCCAGCTGCCTTCCCAAAGTTTGTAGAGCACCTCAAGGTACTCGTCGGCCTGGTCGTAGCGGCGGTCATGTTCGACCTGTTCGCGCAAGCCCATGGCTTTGGCGGCGCTGTCCAGATAACCGGTGACGATATTCCAGCCGACCCGCCCACGGCTCAAATGATCGAGCGTCGACAGGCGTCGGGCGAACAGATACGGCGGTTCGTAAGTGAGGTTGGCGGTCAGGCCGAAACCGAGATTTTTGGTGACGGCCGCCATTGCCGAAACCAGCAGCAGCGGATCATTGACCGGTAACTGGATCGACTCTTTCAGCGTCACGTCAACCGAGTTCTGGTAGACGTCATACACGCCGACGATGTCGGCGATAAACAGGCCGTCGAACAGCCCGCGCTCAAGCAACTGCGCCAGTTCTGTCCAGTACTCAATGGTGTTGTAACGGGTCGAGGTATCGCGCGGATGCGTCCACAAGCCGTGGTTGATATGACCGATGCAGTTCATGTTGAACGCATTGAGCAGGATCTTCTTTTTCGCAGCGGGCATCAGATGGTCCCCCGCAGCGGCGGCTTTTCATCGTTGAGGTAGTAGTTGCCCACCGCGTGATACTTCCAGCGCACCGGGTCGTGCAGGGTGTGCACCCGGGCGTTGCGCCAGTGACGGTCGAGGCCGTGCTCGCTGAGGGTGGCCTGACTGCCAGCCAATTCGAACAGTGTGCTGCCGGCGGCGAGAGAAATCTCTGTGCTGATCGCCCGTGCTTCGGCAACGGCAATCGAGGCAGCGGCGACGGTCTCGGCATTGGTGTCGGCTTGCGCGGCATCGAGAAATTCGCCGGCGCGTTCGAGCAGGGCTTCGGTGGCGTGCAGGCGAATGCTCAGATGGCCGAAGCTCTTCAGCGTCAGCGGATCTTCGCTGGCGTTGTCGTTGCCCGAGTCGATCCATGGCCGCGTCTTGCTGCGCACAAAATGCAGCGCATCCTCGTAAGCAGCGCGGGCAATACCGGTATCGATGGCGGCGTGAAGAATCTGCGCGAGCGGACCGACGGTGGTCGGGCGTTCGAAAGCGCTCTGGAACGGCAGCACATCGTCAGCCGCTACATACACATCTTCGAACAGCACCGAACCGCTGCCGGTGGTGCGCTGGCCGAAGCCGCTCCAGTCATCGATCACGGTCAGGCCTTTGCTGTCGCGCGGGACGAAAGCCAATTGCTGCACGCCGTGCTCATCGACCACGGACGTCGGAATGCGCTGCGCATAGATCGCGCCGGTTGCGTAGAACTTGCGACCATTGATGCGGTAGCCAGCACCGTCACGCTTGAGGCTGGTGACACGGTCGTGGGCGGTTTTGGTGCCCAGTTCCGCCAGCGCATTACCGAAGCGTTGGCCGGCGAGGACTTCGGCGTATAGCCGCCGTTTCTGCTCGTCGCTTCCATTAACACGCAGCACTTCGAGTGCGTAGAAATGGTTCTGCGGAATCTGCCCCAGCGAGCCGTCGGCCTGAGCGATCAGCGCGATGACCCTGGCCAGGGTGACATTGGATACGCCAGCGCCGCCGTATGCCTTCGGCACGCTGATGCCCCATAGGCCGGAGCGGGAAAATACTTCGAGTTCCGCCAAGGGCAGGCGACGTTCGCGGTCGCGCAGGGCACTGTCGCGTTTGAAATCTTCGGCCAGGTCGCTGGCGACGATCAGGGCTTGCTCATCGCTGGTGATGACTGCGACGGGGTGAGAAAAAGTCATGTGCTTCTCCAGATGTCCGGTCGTTAGATCCAGGAGTGACGAGCAGGCAACGTGCCGTTCAGGCGAAAGGCGCCGACCGCGTGGTATTTCCAGCGCACCGGGTCGTGCAGGGTGTGCACGCGGGCGTTGCGCCAGTGGCGGTCAAGATTGAATTCGGCGAGAGTCGCGCGGCTGCCGGCCAGTTCGAAAAGCTTTTCGCTGGCCTGCAGCGAGATTTCGGTGGTCAGCACTTTCGCCTCGGCCACGGCAATCGAGGCGCGTGCGGCGGATTCGGCGGTGAGCGGCGCGGCGTGCACCTGATCGAGCACTTGCCCGGCCTTGCGCAGCAGCGCTTCGGCGGCGTGCAGTTCGATTTTCAGTTTGCCGATGTCGGCGATCACGTAGAGGTCATCGCTGGCGCGCTCGACCTTGGCATCGATCCATGGCCGCGCGCGGGTTTTGACAAAGTCGATCGCATCATCAATGGCGCCACGGGCGATACCGGCATCGATTGCTGCCTGGATCAACTGCGACACGGCACCTTGGGTGTTCGGGCTTTCGTTGATCCTCCAGTTGTCGACCACCAGCGCAGCGTCGACGCGCACGTTGTTGAGTAAAATCGTGCCGCTGGCGGTGGTGCGCTGGCCGAAGCCCGACCAATCGTCAACGATGCGCAAGCCCGGTGTGCCACGACGGACGAAGGCCAGCACTTGCTTGCCGTCATCGTTGAGCGCTTTCACCGCGACCCAATGGGCAAACAGAGCGCCGGTGGAGTAGAACTTCTGGCCGTTGATCAGGTAATCGTCGCCGTCGGCGGTGATCCGCGCTTTCAGTTCCAGGGTGTTTTTAGTGCCGCGCTCCGGGCCGGCATTACCGATGCGCCAACCTTCCAGAACGCTCTGGAACAGCTGTTTCTTCTGCGCTTCGGTGGCGCTGCCGAGCACCAGATTGAGGATGCCGAACTGGTTCTGCGGAATCTGCCCCAGCGCCGGATCGGCGGCGGAAATGATTGCGAACACCTCGGCCAGCGTCACGAACGAAACCTGCGGGCCGCCGTAAGCGCGCGGGATGGCAATACTGCCCAGGCCGCTGCGGGTGAACTGTTCGATTTCCGACCACGGCAACTTGCGCTGGCGATCGCGTTTGGCCGCCTGTACGCGAGCGACCTGCGCCAGTTCCCGGGCGGCCTGGATGGCCTGGGCGTCGTTGCGCAAGACTTGTGCGGGCAACAACAGTGGGGCGATGTCCAGATCCGACTGGACGTTTGCATCGGCCAGACTGGACATCAGCGCCGCTCCCTGGCTGCACGCAATGCCCTGGCGATCTGCACTGGGGTGATTGTGTTCCGGACCATGCTACCTACCTCACATTTCATGAAAAACGCCGCGAAGTGCGACGATTGAAAGAATGTCCGGTGGTCCGGTGCATATACCCTAAGCGTGTATAAAAATTAAATAAACTAACTTTTAGGAATATGTATAGAAGGGTGTGTTGGCTGTCCGGTTAACCATTTATCGAGGAGTCCTTGTGGGGCGGGGATTTTTCCAGGCCAAGTTGCGAAGCGAGCCCATGAAGGGGGCTGCTACGCAGTCCAACGGGGATAATCCCCTCGACACGAGGCCCGCTGGTCACAGTCATTTGTTTATGGGTTCGGCGGCTTTGAGTGCTGGTTTCAGCGGCACCTTGAGGTATGGGTTTACACAACCGATTTTCAGCGTCCGTGGTGGCGCCCAGTTCGAGTTGTTGCCAACCCGGTCGATGACGCAGTAGGTCACGTCCAGGCGTAGATCTTCACCGGCTTCGACGATTACCGCCGGCGGCACCCAGACCTGAATCGGCAGGTCGAGATCCGCCGCCGTGACCGGAGTCAGGTCCATGCGCACATCGCCCCAGCGCAAGGTGATTTCGTCGCCTTCGGCCATGTTCACATAGGGTTCGATAGTCAGTGGCACGCCGCGTTTGATCTGGTTCGGATTGACGCCCTGGCGGCGAATGGCGTCGGGGAGGGTAACGGGCGCCAATTGCTGGTTTTCATCGCCGCAGAGTGTCGATGGCTGGCCACCGGGACAATCGAGTTTGACCTGCACCCGAGTCGCCGCCGACAGCGCGGGGCCATGGCCGACCTGCATGACCCGGTAGTGGATGCGCGCGGCGCCGCTGGCGATGAAACTCTCCGGCACGCGCAGGCTGACTGTGGTGCCGACGTCTTCGGTTGTCAGCACGCGGGAGGCGACATAGCACTTGTTCCAGAACAGTTCGATGAGGTCCCCGCAGTCCATTTCGGGGTAGGGCGGAACCTCGACGAACAGGTGTGCCGCGGCGGCCAGGTTGATAGCGGTTTTTTGCGCTGGCGCCAGAGTCGGCGCTGCCAGTTCGGGGGTATGCGAAGTGCGGGTCATCGATTTCTCTCCTTGAAGCCTTGCAGCGAAGTCCGTTTCTGAAAGAACAAAAGGGCGTGAATAAACTGGCAATAAAACCTGGAGCTTTTATTCAAGTTGAATACGGGTTGGTTGAACTAATAGAGGCCAGTTGTCGACTAGATAAGAGGGCGTTGGTCGCGGTGTCAATAGACGGCTTTAGTTAACTCGTGAATTACGGTTTAATCAGAAAGTTCCTACGGCTGCACCGCAGAATGCCTAGGTCTGATGGCGAAACAAGCCACGTAACCAAGGCGTTTTTATGTTTTTTAACGCAGGTTAATCTGCAGGCATTCACAGCAGTGCGGGGTGTTGCCAGACAAGGATTATCTGTTGCGGAACATGAATAGTTCACGCATCTGATAGTTTTTATCAGGAGGGGAGTGTACGGCGATGTTTCATTGAGGCGGGGGTAACTTCCATCCGTGGAAGTTGTCGGTAGCGCGGTGAAAGTTCTCAGGCGTGGTTGAGAAACTTGCTGAGAAACTGTTGGGTGCGTGGCTCTTTCGGATTGGCAAAGAGTGCTTTGGCTTCACCTTGTTCAACAATCACGCCTTTATCGAAAAACACTACCCGGTTGGCCACGTCGCGGGCAAAACCCATCTCGTGGGTGACGATCACCATGGTGCGCTTCTCTTCAGCCAGACTGCGGATGGTCGACAGCACTTCACCGACCAGTTCCGGGTCGAGGGCCGAGGTCGGCTCGTCGAACAGGATCACTTCCGGCTCCATCGCCAGCGCCCGGGCAATCGCCACGCGCTGTTGCTGACCGCCAGAGAGGCGGCGCGGGTAGGCATCCTCTTTGCCGGCGAGGCCAACCTTGGCCAGCAGCCTTTTGCCCAGGGCAGTGGCTTCGTCGCGTGGCATCTTCTTGACCACGATCGGGCCTTCAATGACGTTCTCCAACGCTGTGCGATGGGGAAACAGGTTGAAGTTCTGGAACACGAAGCCGACGTGCTGGCGCAAGTTACGCACCAGGCTCTGCTGCTGGTTCAACGGGCGACGGGTATCGATTTCGATATTGCCGACCTTGATCCGGCCGCTGCTGGGCTCCTCAAGGAAATTCAGGCAGCGCAGGAACGTCGTTTTACCCGAGCCGCTGGGGCCAATGATTGCCACCACCTCGCCTTCCTGCACCTGCAGATCGATGCCGTTGAGCACCACTTGACCCTTGAATTGCTTGGTCAGTTTTTCCACGACGATCATGGGGTCAAGACTCCTGGTCGTGCCGATTGACCCGCTCTTCCAACTTGTTCTGGAAGTGCGAAAGCACTGTGGCCAGAATCCAGTAGATCAGCGCGGCGGCAAGATACATGGTGAAGACTTCGAAAGTCCGGGCGGTAATCAACTGCGCCTGGCGGAACAGTTCCGGTACCTGAATGGTGGCAGCCAGCGCGGTGTCCTTGACCAGTGAAATGAAGCTGTTGCCCAGCGGCGGCAATGCCGTGCGCATGGCTTGCGGCAGGATGGCCCGGCGCAAGGTCTGCGCACGGGTCATGCCGATGCTCGCAGCGGCTTCCCACTGGCCCCGTTCGATCGAACCGATCGCAGCGCGCAGGATTTCACAGGCGTAGGCGGCCATATTCAGTGAGAAGCCGATCAGCGCTGCTGGCAGCGGATCGAGTTCCAGGCCCATTTGTGGCAGGCCGTAATAAATTACGAACAGCTGCACCAGCAACGGCGTGCCACGAAAAAACGACACATAGATGCGTGCCAGCCAACTGACCGACTTGAAGCGCGACAGGCGCATCAGCGCCAGGCCGAAGCCCAGCAGCAGGCCGAAGAACATCCCGCCGAGGCTGAGGACTACCGTGTAGTACGCGCCCTTCAACAGAAAGGGCGCGGAATCCAGCGCGAGTTGGAAAGCTTCTTCCATTATTTAGTAACGTCTGCGTTGAAGTATTTCTTCGACAGCTTCTCAAGAGTGCCGTCAGCACGTAGTTCGCCGAGAGCCTTGTTCACCGCAGCCAGCAGTTCAGGTTCGCCTTTACGCAGGGCGATACCGGATTCCTGACGGGAGAAGGCTTCACCGGCGGCCACGGTTTTCGGGGCTTTCTTGGCGTATTCGAGCGCGGCCAGACGGTCGATCAGGATGGCGTCGGTGCGACCGTTGTTGAGGTCGGCAAACTTGGTCGGATCATCGTCGTAGGTGCGCACATCGGCACCCGGCACGTTGGCGCGGACCCACTGCTCGTAGTTGGTCCCCAGACCTACACCGACTTTCTTGCCGGACAGGTCGGCAGCGGTCTTGATGTTCAATGCCGCTTCTTTGCTTTTCAGCACCAGGGCTTGAATGCCGGAGACGGTATACGGTTCGGAGAAGTCGTACTTCTTCTTGCGCTCATCGGAGATGGTGACCTGGTTGACCACGAGGTCCAGACGCTTGGATTCCAGCGCAGCGAGAATGCCGTCCCATTTGGTCGGCTGGATCTTGGCTTTGACGCCGAGTTTCTGTGCCAGGGCTTCGGAGAGCTCGACTTCGAAACCGGACAGCTTGCCGTTTTCGTCGACGAAACTGAACGGTGGGTAAGTGCCTTCCAGGCCGACGTTGAGAACGCCTTTGTCCTTGATCTGCTGCAACTGCTCACCGGCCACTGCCTGGGTGATCAGGCCGGTGCTCAGCGCCAGGCCCAGCGAGCCGACCAGCAGAGTGCGACGTAGTGCGGAAAAATTCATGACAAGCCCCTGTGTTTTCTTATGGAAGACGCTTAAGGAAGTAGGCAAATTCGTGATGTTGAACGACAGCGCTATCCTGCCTTAAAGCAGCTTATGCGTCTCGCCCGAAATTCGCCTGCGGCGAGACTATATGACGACGTCGTTAGACTTGAAAATACTAAATTACTGATCCTTTAGTCTTTTATCGAATATATCTATGGCGAGGGAGCTTGCTCCCGCTCGGCTGCGCAGCAGACGCAAAATCTGCCACCACAATCCAATTGAACTCAGTGATGGCTGAGTTTCGGGGCGCTTCGCACCCCAGCGGGAGCAAGCTCCCTTGCCACAGGATTGTCTGCAGCCAAGAGGATCAGGTGGTCAGGAAGTCCTTGTACGCAAACAACGCCGGCGCGCCACCGGTGTGCAGGAAGATGATCGGGCCGTCCTCGAAGCGCTGGCGACCAATGCCGTCGAGCAGACCGGCCATGGCCTTGCCGGTGTAGACCGGGTCAAGCAGCAGACCTTCCTGACCCGCCAACAGTTTCACCGCGGCCAGTGTGCCGGCATTCGGTTCGCCATAACGCGGGGCGAAGTATTCATCCCACAACTCGACCTTGAAGCTGGCCGGCAGCTCGACGCCGAGCAGCTCTGCCGTGCGTTCGGCCAGACCTTGCACCTTCGGCCGCTGATCTTCTTCACTGCGCGAAACGGTCACACCAATCACCGGCAATTGTGGCAACGCTTCCTGCAGGGCCAGCGCCAGACCGCTGTGCGTCCCGGCGCTGCCCGAAGCCAGCACCACAGCGGCGAAATCGAGGCCGCTGTCCTTGATCTGCTCAGCCAGCTCCAGACCCGCGCGCACGTAACCCAAGGCACCGAGTGCGTTGGACCCGCCAATCGGCACCAGATAGGGTTTCTTGCCATTGCTGCGCAGGCGCACGGCGAGGGCGGCCAGTTGTTCGTCAGCGTTGTCGAGGTTGTCGACCAATTCGACTTTGGTGTCGAACAGATCAAGCAGCAAGCGGTTGCCGTTGCCGGTGTAATTGCTGTCATCGGTGCCCAGCGGATTTTCCAGCAGGGCCACGCAACCAAGGCCAAGCCTGGCGGCGAGTGCGGCGGTCTGGCGGACGTGGTTCGATTGCAAGGCACCGGCGGTGATCAGCGTGTCGGCGCCTTGGGCCAGCGCATCGGCGGCGAGGTATTCGAGTTTGCGCAATTTGTTGCCACCCATGGCCAGCGGCGTCAGGTCATCGCGCTTGATGTACACCTCGCGGCCGAGCCACGCGGACAGGCGCGGAAGTTTTTCCAGCGGGGTGGGGTGGCTAAGCAGGTCGAGGCATTTAAAGCGTTCCAGTTGCTGTTTGAGCGGTTGTTTAAACATGGTTCCGTACTGGCGCAGAGAGATAAACGGACTATAGGCACGCCCTTTTGCAGGGGCAACCGCCAATCGCTTATAGCCAAACGAACTGAGCACAGCACTATCGGTTCTTAATTCGCCCTGGCAGGCATCCCTTAAAGTAGTTGCGGTGACGCGGCCAGACAGTCCGGCCGCCCGTGAGGAGTCTTTACCGTGAGCGAGCGTTCCAGCCATTGGCAACTACAGACCATCGTCGGCCAGCTACGCAGTGCGCGGGATCAGTGGCGCGCACAGAACGGCCGGGCCTCCGGCGAGCAGGGCGGACGCGAGTTACCGTCGCGAGCGGCGATGGCGGAGATTCTCGAAGCGCTGTGCGGCGCCTTGTTTCCGATGCGTCTGGGTCCGGTGGACCTGCGCGAGGAAAGTGAGGATTTCTACGTCGGCCACACCCTGGATGTCGCGCTGAATGCGTTGCTGGCGCAGACGCGGCTGGAACTGCGCTATGTCGCCCGGCACAGCGCGCAGGACGATAGCGAAGTCGAAGCCCGCGCCATCCAGATCGTGCAGGATTTCGCCTTGGCATTGCCGGGTCTGCGCACGTTGCTCGATACCGACGTGCTGGCGGCCTATCACGGTGATCCGGCGGCACGCAGTGTCGATGAGGTGCTGTTGTGCTATCCGGGCATTCTCGCCGTCATCCATCATCGTCTGGCGCACCATTTGTACCGCGCCGGGCTGCCGCTGCTGGCGCGGATCAGCGCGGAAATCGCCCATTCGGCCACGGGCATCGATATTCACCCCGGGGCGCAGATTGGCCGCAGTTTCTTTATCGACCACGGCACCGGCGTGGTAATCGGCGAGACCGCGATTATCGGTGAACGCGTGCGTATTTATCAGGCAGTCACCCTGGGGGCCAAGCGCTTCCCGGCGGATGAGGACGGCCAGTTGCAAAAGGGCCATCCGCGCCATCCGATCGTCGAAGACGATGTGGTGATTTACGCCGGGGCGACCATTCTCGGGCGGATTACCATTGGCAAGGGCTCGACCATTGGTGGCAACGTCTGGCTGACGCGCAGCGTGCCGGCGGGGTGCAATCTGACCCAGGCGAATCTGCAGCATGATGACGGGACGCAGAAGTAGGTTTGTGAATTTATATTGTTGCTTCAGGCCTCTTCGCGAGCAGGCTCGCTCCCACATTGGAATGCGTTTCTAATGTGGGAGCGAGCCTGCTCGCGAATGGATGTCAGGCCGAATCGAGATTATCGTCCTCAGCCAATTCATCAGTGAACGAAACGCGGCAAACCCACGTCATACGCCTCCTTGGGCTACTGTAGGAAATCTACCGCCCAGCCTTGCGATTAGTCCTTACTACCCTATCCATGTTTAACTTGAACGTTCATTCAAGTTAAACCGGTGGTTCGCTGCCCGCTCACAACAGGAGGCTTGCCTTTGCTGAGTCCGATCATTTCAGCCATGTTTCATTGCTTCGAGGTGCACGTTTCATGAGTGCATCGTCCATCCCCGCCAGCGGTCTGGTGCGCATGAATCCGCCGGTGTTCTACTTCGCCGCGACGGTGATTCTGCTGTTTGGCCTTGTCGTCATCGCCATGCCCGAACAGGCCGGCGCCTGGTTGCTGGAAGCGCAGAACTGGGCGGCCAATACGGTCGGCTGGTATTACATGCTCGCGATGACCCTGTATCTGGTCTTCGTGGTGGTCACCGCGTTATCCGGCTACGGCAAGATAAAACTCGGTGCCGACCACGACGAGCCCGAATTCAGTTACCTGTCCTGGGCCGGCATGCTGTTCGCCGCCGGGATCAGCATCACGCTGTTTTTCTTCTGTGTTTCCGAACCGCTGACCCACATGCTGCAACCGCCGCAGGGCGAGGCCGGTACGGCGGATGCGGCGCGACAAGCGATGCAGATTCTGTTTTTGCATTGGGGCCTGCATGGCTGGGGCGTGTTCGCCTTTGTCGGTATGGCACTGGCCTACTTCGCCTATCGTCACAACTTGCCGCTGGCCCTGCGTTCGGCGCTTTATCCGCTGATCGGCAAGCGCATCAACGGCCCCATCGGCTATGCGGTGGACGGCTTCGGTATCATCGCCACGGTGTTCGGTCTCGGTGCTGACATGGGCTTTGGCGTGTTGCACCTGAACTCGGGCCTGGATTATCTGTTCGGTATCGCCCACACCCAGTGGATTCAGGTCGGCCTGATCACGCTAATGATGGGCGCGGCGATCATCGTTGCGGTCTCTGGCGTCGATAAAGGCGTGCGGGTGATGTCCGACATCAACATGCTGCTGGCCTGCGGGCTGTTGCTGTTTGTGCTGTTCGCCGGGCCGACGCAGCACTTGCTTAACACGTTGATCCAGAACGTCGGCGACTACCTCGGCGCCTTGCCGATGAAGAGTTTCGACCTCTACGCCTATGACAAGCCGAGCGACTGGCTCGGCGGCTGGACGGTGTTTTATTGGGCCTGGTGGATTGCATGGTCACCGTTCGTGGGCCTGTTCATCGCGCGGATTTCCCGCGGCCGGACCATTCGCGAATTCGTCTTCGGTGTGCTGCTGATTCCGCTTGGTTTCACCCTCGCGTGGATGTCGATTTTCGGCAACAGCGCCCTTGATCAAGTGCTCAACCACGGCATGAGCGCGCTGGGCATGTCGGCCCTCGATAATCCCTCAATGAGCATTTATCTGCTGCTGGAAACCTATCCGTGGAGCAAAACCGTTATCGCCGTGACGGTGTTCATCAGCTTCGTGTTCTTCGTCACCTCTGCCGACTCCGGCACCGTTGTGCTCTCGACGTTGTCGGCCAAGGGCGGCAACCCGGATGAAGACGGGCCGAAATGGCTGCGGGTGTTCTGGGGCGCGATGACTGCGCTGATCACCAGTGCCTTGCTGTTTTCCGGCAGCATCGATGCGCTGAAGTCTGCCGTGGTGCTGACCTCCTTGCCGTTCTCGTTGATTCTGCTGCTGATGATGTGGGGCCTGCACAAGGCGTTCTATCTGGAGTCGCAGAAGCAAATTGCGCAACTGCATTCGCTGGCGCCGGTCTCTGGTTCGCGGCGTGGCACCGGCGGCTGGCGCCAGCGCCTGAGTCAGGCGGTGCATTTCCCGTCGCGCGATGAGGTGTACCGTTTCATGGACACCACGGTGCGCCCGGCGATCGAAGAAGTGACCGCGGTGTTTGTCGAAAAAGGCCTGAACGTGGTGACTCAGCCAGATCCGGCGCATGACAACGTCAGCCTGGAAATCGGCCATGGCGAGCAGCATCCATTCATCTATCAGGTGCAGATGCGCGGCTACTTCACACCGTCCTTCGCCCGTGGCGGCATGGGTTCCAAGCAGCTCAACAACCGCCGCTACTACCGCGCCGAAGTGCATCTGAGCGAGGGCAGTCAGGACTACGATCTGGTCGGCTATACCAAAGAACAGATCATCAACGACATCCTCGACCAGTACGAACGGCACATGCAGTTCCTGCACCTGGTGCGTTGATCGACGACTGAGCGCCGGGGCGTTTTTACGACTCGGCGCTCAGCGCCGTGGACAACACCATCGCCGCTATCGGCACTCCGAATACCACACTGCCAAGCACAATCCCCGCCCCCGCCGTCGATCCCGCCATTCAGTGAAGACTCACGAAACAGACTATTATTTAACCAAGTGTGTATTGTGTGTATCGATGCGCGATTTGTCCCCTAGAGTGAGTAGCTCTTGCTGTAGAAAAGGGCGAAGGACATGCGCAGTCGGGAAATGATCAGGATGATCGAAGAAGATGGTTGGTACCTGGTTGCGGTAAAAGGCAGTCACCATCAGTACAAGCATTCGTTCAAGCAGGGAAGGGTGACGATAAAACACCCTGATTCGGATCTGCCCAAGGGTACGATCAACAGCATTTTGAAACAGGCGGGTTTGAAATGAGACCCGTACCTGAAGACGAAACGCCCGTTATGGACTTACCAGAGGGAGGATTCACTTTTATGAAATTCCCGGTCGTTCTGCACAAGGATGCCGACTCAGACTATGGCGTGATTATCCCGGACGTACCGGGGTGTTATTCCGCTGGCAGCACGGTAGCCGAAGCTTTTGAAAATACGCAGGAGGCGCTGGCACTGCACTATGAAGGGTTGGTCGTCGATGGCGCACCGTTGCCGCAGGTGCGCGATATTGATGCTCATCTTGATAACCCGGACTACGCGGGAGGTATTTGGGGCGTGGTCGATTTCGACATCACGCCCTATTTCGGCAAATCGGTGCGCTTCAACGCCACGTTGCCCGAGCAGTTGCTGGAGCGTATTGACCAGACTGTCCGGAGAGATCGGCGCTACCGTTCCCGCTCCGGATTCCTGGCCGCTGCTGCGCTGCGCGAGTTATCGGTCTGACGAAGAATCTGTGGGAGCTGGCTTGCCCGCGAGGCATACTGTCAGTTGACAATTGAAGTAGCTGACACTGCGCTTTCGCGAGCAAGCCCGCTCTCACAGGTGTGCGCAATTGCGCAGGATGCTCTCGCGTTCGATGACTGTGCATTGCAACAAATTCAGCCGCTGCACCTCATCGCATGGCAGCACCCCAAGGCTTTCCAGCACCCGCGTTGCCGCCAGCACTCCAATCTCCAGCGCCGGCGGCTTGATCGTGCTCAGACTCGGCAGCAGCATTTCGGCAAACGGGTAATCGCCGAAGCCCATCACAGCGCAGTCTTCCGGGATTCTGATTCCGGCGCGTTGCCCGGCGAGCAAGCCGCCGGCGGCGAGGTTATCGTTGGCGAAGATGATTGCGTCGGGTCGCGGTGAGGCATTCATCAAGACGTCCATCGCTTGCTTGCCGGCCTCGAACGGTGCGCGGTCGGTGTCTGGGGCGAACACCCATGGTTCAAGTCCTGCGGCGCGCAACGTCGCGGCATAACCGTCGCGGCGCTCCAGTGCACTGAAGTCGCCGGGCGCGCTGTTTTGTACAAACGCGATGCGTTGGTAGCCTTTTTTCAGCAGATGTCTCGCTGCCGCTACGCCCACTTCAACATGCGAGAAACCAATCTGCATCGGTCCACGTTCGGGCTGGTAATCCCAGGTCTCGATGATGGGAACATCTGCCTCGGCAATCATCTTCTCCGTGCCTGCGCTGTGGAAATGGCTGGTCAGCACCAGCGCCGCCGGCGACCAGCCGAGGAAAGCGCGCACGGCGTTTTCTTCCTGCCCGATATCGAAGTAACTCGACGCCAGCAACATCTGATAACCGTGACGGCTGAGGGTGTCGCTGAAGCCTTGAATCGTATTGGCGAAGATCGGCCCGGAGATGTTCGGGATCACCATGCCGACGATTTTCCCCCGCGCCGAAGCCAGACCGCCGGCGACGAGATTGGGCACGTAACCTAATTCGGCCACGACGGCTGCGATCCGTTCTCGGCGTTCGGGCGAGACCTGTTCGGGCTGGTTGAAATAACGCGATACGGTGATCGCCGAAACACCGGCCTTGCGCGCCACGGCACTTAACGTCACACGGCCGGCGCCTCGGCGTTTGCGGGGCTTTTGTTCGCTCAAGGCTCAGTCCTTTATAAAAACAAAATCGCATATAAAAGTAATTTTTCAGTATTGGACGCTCTATGCGCGGCTTGCCAATACTGACGATGTTAGCGCTAACAAAGTGCGTTGTCTGCTACTCGCTCGAGCGAATGCCGAAGACAGATTTCAGGCGCTGTCGTCGCAGAACGGCAGCGATTCAGAACCATTTTCGAGCGGATGCACATGAATAACTTTCCTGGGGCGAGACACACACTGGCGCAGGCGATTCGCGCCGCGGGCTGGATCTTTACCGGGTTAGCGGCGCTGCCAGTGCCCAGCGCATTTGCCGCTGACAGCAGCGATCAGGAACCGACCCTGAAATCGGTGACGGTCACCGCCACCCGCCGCGAAGAGTCGCTGCAAAAAGTACCGGTGGCAGTATCGGTGATCGACGGCGAGCAACTCGAGCGCGACAACCGCAATGGTGTGGCGAGCATTGTCCAGCAAGTGCCGTCGCTGAATTTTCGTACCGGTGCGTCGAACAAGGACACCTCGTTGTTTGTTCGCGGCGTCGGCACGATTTCCACCTCGCCCGGCGTCGAGCCGACCGTGGCAACGGTGATCGATGGCGTGGTGTATGCGCGTCCGGGGCAGGCGACGCTGGATCTTCTCGACCTGCAGCGTGTCGAGGTATTGCGCGGGCCGCAGGGCACGCTGTTCGGCAAGAATGCCTCGGCCGGAGTGCTCAATATCACCAGCAAGGCACCGACCGCCGAGACCCATGGCTACATCGATCAGGCGTACTACAGCGGCAACGAAAGCCGCACTCGGTTCGGCATTGGCGGCAGCCTGATTCCGGACACGTTGAAGGGCTCGATCAGCACGTTGTTCGGCACCTACGACGGTAACGTCGACAATCAGCACAACGGCCAGGAGGTGAACGGTTATAACCATCGCGGCGCACGCGGCAAGCTCGAATTCACGCCGAACGATGACGTCACGTTCACCCTGATTGCCGACTACATGCAGTCCCATGATGACGGCCCTAACGGCGTCGTCAGCCAGTCGTTGACCCCGGCCTTCGCCAATGCGCTGAGCCCCGTCAATGCCACCGCTCACAATCGCGACATCAACACCGACACCCGCTCTCACGTCGAGGACGTCAACAAAGGTCTGTCCGGCCAGCTCGACTGGCAACTGGGCGATTACACGCTGACTTCGATCACCGCGTGGCGCGGCTGGGACAACACCCAGTATCAGGACGGCGACCGTCTCGGCGCTGTAACAGCCGCGTTCCCGGGTACGGCGGACAAGGGCGATCTGGCTTTCGACCAATACTCGCAGGAGCTGCGTCTGGCCTCGCCGAAAGGCGAATTCCTCGAATACGTCGGCGGCTTGTTCTACATGCACGGCGAGGACGACGAGACTTATCAGCGCACGTTGACCACTACCACGCGCACCGATCGCGGCGTCGCCGATTACAGCACCACCAGCGACAGCTACGCGGTGTTCGGCGAGAGCACGCTGAATTTCACCTCGGATTTTCGCGGCATCGCCGGGCTGCGCTACACCCACGATGATCTGGAATACGATCATCGCCGCGTCTCGACTTCGGCAGGCACCGTCAGCGGCATTCAACCGGCGACCAGCAGCTCAGGCTCGGTGGACGAAGACGGTTGGTCCGGTCGCCTCGGTGTGCAGTACGACCTGAGCGACACGGTGACCACCTACCTGTCCTACTCGCGCGGCTACAAAGGCCCGGCGTACAACGTGTTCTTCAACATGCAGCCGCGTGACACCGAAGCACTGAAGCCGGAGACCTCGAACACTTGGGAGGCGGGAATCAAAGCCACCTCCTGGAACAATCGCCTGACCACCAACCTGGCGGTGTTCCACAGCGAGTACGACAACTATCAGGCGAATTTTTTCGACACTGTCGCCGGGCAAGTGGTGACGCGGCTGATCAACGCCGGCAGCGTCATCAGCGAAGGTGTCGAGCTGGATTACGCCTTGCAAGCCACCCAGCAATTGAAGTTCTCAGGTGCACTGGCCTACACCCGCGCACGCATCGACGAATTCGCCTGCCCGGCCGGCGCGGCGGCATCGTGCAACGTCAACGGCAAGCCGCTGCCATTCAGCCCTGACTGGAAAAGCTACGTGCGCGCCGACTACAGCATCCCGCTGGACAACGGCCTGGATATCGAACTGGGCACCGACTACAGCTGGCAGAGCGAAGTGCAGTACGACATCAGCCAGAATCGGGACACCAAACAGGGCGCGTATGGGCTATGGAACGCCAGTGTCGCATTGGCCGATTACAGCAATGGCTGGCGCGTCGCCCTGCTCGGCAAGAACCTCGCCGACAAGTCGTATTCACCGTTGCTGGCCAGTGGCGGCAGCTACATCTATCGCGCCGTGCCACGGGATGACGAGCGCTACTTCGGCGTGCAACTGCGCAAGGATTTCTGAGATGAGCAGACAGATGAAACTCGGTGCGTTTCTCATGGCGACCGGGCACCACGTGGCAGCGTGGCGGCATCCGGATGTGCCGGCAGATGCGGGGCTGGACTTTGCCCATTACAAACGCCTGGCGCAGATCGCCGAAGGGGCAAAGTTCGATGCGCTGTTTGTCGCCGATAGCGTTGCCGCACCGACCCAGGACATCGCCAGCCGCATGGCCCGTTCCGATCACTTCGAGCCGTTGACGCTGCTCTCGGCATTGAGCGCGGTCACCGAGCACATCGGTCTGATCGCTACAGCGACCACCAGTTACAACGAGCCTTATCACGTTGCACGCAAGTTCGCTTCGCTCGATCACCTGAGCGGCGGGCGCGCCGGCTGGAATCTGGTGACCTCGGACAATGCGGCCGAAGCGCTGAATTTCGGGCGCGATGAACATATCGGCCATGCCGAACGCTACAGCCGTGCGCGCGAATTTCACCAGGTGGTCACCGGGCTTTGGGACAGTTGGGAGGACGATGCGTTTGTGCGCAACAAGGTCAGCGGCGCTTATTACGATCCCGCAAAGCTCCACGTGCTCGATCATGTCGGCGAACATTTCCGGGTCAAAGGACCGCTGAATGTAGCCCGCTCGCCACAGGGCCAACCGGTGATCATCCAGGCCGGCTCTTCCGAAACCGGGCGCGAACTGGCGGCGCAAACGGCAGAAGTGGTGTTCACCGCGCAGACTTCGCTGGCCGCTGCTCAGACGTTTTATGCCGACATCAAAGGGCGCTTGAGCAAGTTCGGGCGCGGTCGCGACTCGCTGAAAATCATGCCAGGCGTATATGTCGTGGTGGGTGCCACCGAGGCTCAGGCGCAGGAAAAGTCTGAAACGTTTCAGCCATTAGTCGAACCCGAGGTGGGCGTCGCGCTGCTTGGGCGTATGCTGGGCAACTTCGACTTGGCGAAGTATCCGCTGGACGGGCCGCTGCCGCCGTTGCCATTGACTGATAGCGGTCAGCAGAGCCGGCAGAAACTGCTGACCGAACTGGCGGGCCGGGAACAACTGACCCTCGCTGAACTCGGTCGAAAAATCGCCGGCGGGCGAGGGCATTACAGTCTCGTCGGTACGCCTGAGCAGATCGCCGATCGCCTGCAGGAGTGGTTTGAACAGGGCGCGGCGGATGGCTTCAATGTTCTGGTGCCGCACCTGCCGGGCGGACTGGAAGATTTCGCCAATGGCGTGGTGCCGGAACTGCAGCGGCGCGGGTTGTTCAGAACTGAATATGAAGGCCGGACGTTGCGGCAGAATCTGGGTCTGGGCCGACCCCGAAACAGATTTGTGTAATCGCTTATGTGGCGAGGGAGCTTGCTCCCGCTGTGCTGCGAAGCAGACCCAAAACCTGCAGGGTGCACTCATTCAGGTAGTACCGGGGTGGATGGATTTGCGGTTGCTGCGCAACCGAGCGGGAGCAAGCTCCCTCGCCACATAGTTTGGTTTCACCCCTCAATTTGCTGTATCAAACAAGAGAGGATTCGATGACTTACACCGCTGCCGAAAACCGCTACGACTCCATTCCTTACCGCCGCGTCGGCCGCAGCGGTCTGGTGTTGCCGGCGCTGTCGCTGGGCCTGTGGCACAACTTTGGCGACAGCACGCCGATCGACACCCAGCGCGCCTTGTTGCGCACCGCGTTCGACCTGGGGATCAACCACTTCGATCTCGCCAACAACTACGGTCCGCCCTATGGCAGCGCCGAAACCAATTTCGGTCGCCTGCTGCGCGAAGACTTCAAGCCCTACCGCGACGAACTGATCATTTCCAGCAAGGCCGGCTGGGACATGTGGCCCGGCCCTTACGGCCAGGGCGGTGGTTCGCGCAAGTACGTGCTGGCCAGCCTCGACCAGAGCCTGCAACGCCTCGGTCTGGACTATGTGGATATCTTTTATTCGCACCGCTTTGACCCGGACACGCCGCTGGAAGAAACCGCCAGCGCCCTCGCCACTGCCGTGCAACAGGGCAAGGCGCTCTATATCGGTATCTCGTCTTACTCAGGGGTGAAAACCCGTGAAATGGCTGCACTGCTGAAAGAGTGGAAAGTGCCGTTGTTGATTCATCAACCGGCGTACAACCTGCTCAATCGCTGGGTGGAAAAGGACTTGCTGGACACCACCGATGAACTCGGTACCGGCGTGATTGCGTTCACACCGTTGGCGCAGGGCCTGCTGACCGACAAATACCTCAACGGCGTGCCGGCGGATGCGCGAGTCAATCGTCCGGGCGGCGGTTCGTTGCAGGCCTCGCATTTGTCCGAGGCCAATATCGCCCATGTCCGGGCGCTGAATGAAATCGCCCGTCGTCGTGGTCAGAGCCTGGCGCAACTGGCGCTGGCATGGACACTGCGTGATTCGCGAGTGACCTCGGCGTTGATCGGCGCAAGCCGGCCGCAGCAGATCATCGAGAACGTCGGGGCCTTGAGCAACCTGAGCTTCAGCGCTGAGGAGCTGGCGGAGATTGACCGGTTTGCCCAGGAGGGCGGGATCAATCTTTGGGAAAAACCGTCGACGGCGGAATAAATGATGCCCGCGCCCGCTCTCTCGCCGCCTAGAGCGGGCGCGAGGTTTCCGACGGCGAAGCGTCAGATCAAGCCGCCTTCCTCTTCGTCGATCAACTGGCTCAACCCGCCCAGCGCCTCACGCGCCTGCGTGCGGTCCATCAATTTGGCCTGGGCCGCCGGTGGCAGGTCGGTGACGCGGATCACGCCTTTCTGGGTCAGCACCTGAATCAGGTCGTCGAGGACCCGAATCATTTCAAAGTCGCTCTGCTTGAGCTGCCTGAGGCTGTTTTCCACCGCCTCGTTGGCGTACCACGCCTGGATTTCATGGTTATCGGCGGGCAGCGTTTCCGTGGCCTCGGCATAGGCCGCGGCTTCCACGCGAATCAACTGACCTTGCGCATCGCGTTGCACGTAAAACATTGAGCATCCCTCGGAAGTGAACCAGCGTCATGCTGTCAGCAGCATAGCCAACTGCGCGTCAGTATGCGGTGCGACGGCGAAATCGTCACCGGGGGTGATCGGCACAGATGCAGCGGCCGCCTCGAGGGCGGCCGCTGCGTCCAGGCATCAGCTGTTGTTGTGGTCGACCTTGATGGTCGGGTCGCTGCCGGCGATCAGGTTGTGCAGGCTGGCGCTCGACCAGTTGTTGCCTTCGAGTTTGATCGTCACGTCCGGCGTGGCTGCGGCGGCGTCAGCCGAATTAAACTTGCCGCCCGAGCTGACTTGCAACGACGACACGCCATCGACCGTGGAGATCTTCAGGAAGTTATCGATGGTGCTGCCGGTCTCGCCCTGCAACAGGTCGCGCAGGTCGATGCGGTCGCCTTCGCTGGCTTTGAAGTCCTTGATCACGTCATTACCGGTGTCGCCTGACTTCCAGACGAAGGTGTCGCCACCGGAACCGCCGATGAGGATGTCGTTGCCCCGACCGCCGATCAGCGTGTCGTTACCCGTACCGCCGAGCAGGATGTCATTGCCTTTGCCGCCGTCGAGCAGATCGTTGCCGCCGGAGCCGAACAGGATGTCATTGCCCGCGCCGCCCAGCAGCGTGTCGTTACCGTCATGCGCGCCGGACACATCGAACGCCTGATAGTGTTCGGTGATGTACTGGTGCACGTTGCTGGTGCTGACTTTGCTGACCTCGACCCCGGTTTCCTTGGCCACGAAGGCCTGCATCGCCTGATAACCCTCGCCGGCGATGCCGTTGAAACTCACCAGATCGCCGAACAGGATGTCATTGCCCTCACCACCGTTGACGGTGTCGCTGCCCGGCAGCGTTGCTTCGGTGTGACCGATGATCGAGTTGGCGAGGTCCTTCGGATCGATGTTGGTCTGTGGCGTCTTGTCCGAATCGTACGGCTTGAGGTCGCTGAGGCTGACGTCGTTGTTCAAGCCGATTGCTTCGACGCTCGACAATCCGCTGAGCAAGGCAAAGCCGCTGGCCGAGTTACTGGTCGTCGACGTGTTGGTGCTGTTGCCGGTACCGGCCAGGTTCGACAGCTCGTAAGTGCCGTCGCCTTGCGCATGAATGGTCCCCAGGTTACTGCTGCTCCAGCCCCACCACGAGTTGTAGGTTTGCAGGGTCACGGTGCCAGCGCTGTTGATCGTCAACGCGTGAGTGTTGTCGATGTAAGTGCTGAAGGTGTCGCCCGGCTTGTAGTTGCTGGTTTTCACCACATCATCGAGCTTCACATTGCCGTACAGCGTCGGGTTGGTCTGCTCGCCGCTCTGGTAGTAGGTCGGCTGGCCGTCAGTGATGAAGTAGGTGAGGTTCTTCGCTCCGGTGTTGGCCACAGCGTCAGCGCTCTGGAACCAGTTGGCCGTGGTCTTGAACACGTCCTCGTAGTTGGTGCCGCCGCCGGAACCCATCGAGTCCAGCACCGCCTTGAGTTGCGCCAGTGCGTTCGGATCATTGAGGTTCACCGACACCGACTTGTTGACCTGGGTATCGAAGTCGACGAGGAAGATGTTCACGGTGCCCGAGTTACTGCCGCCCAGACTTTGCTTGAGGCTGTTGAACACCGATGTCAGCGAGTCCTTGGCGGCGTTGAGCGAGGTGCTGCTCATGCTGCCGGAACTGTCGACCATGAACGCGATGTTGTAATTGGTGCCCGGCACCACCGTCAGACCGCCGATGTCGGCGACCATGATGTCGTTGCCATCGGTGCCGTTGAAGGTGTCGTCGCCCGCCGTCGCAACCGTTGCGTTGTAGACCGCAGGCACCACGGTCACCGGGATGGTCGCAGTGCTGCTGGCCGAGCCGCCGACCTGTTCGGTGGACGTCGATGTCACGGTCAGGTTGAACTGGCCGTTGTAATAGGTTGGCGGGGTCACCGTCAGGGAGCCGAGGTTCCAGCCAGTGATATTGGCTTCGCCATTGCTCGCAGTGACGGTGAAGCTATGGCCGGCGCCATCGCTGAGGACCGAACCAACCGGGGCACCACTGATTTTCAGGCTCAGGGTTTCCGAGCCGTCGGTGTCGGTCAGCGCTGTGGTGATGGCCGACAGTTTCACCGTGGTGCCTTCGGCGCCCGTGTTGAGTTTGTAGCCGTCGTAATAGCCTTCGCCGTTGCTGCCGTGCAGATCGGAAACGGTCACGCCGGCATTGATCAGATCCTGCACGCCGGTGTAGATCGGCACACCTGCGTTGCTCAGGTCGATCGGCGCGCTGCCATTGACTGACAGGTTGACGTCGTAGCTGCCCGGGCCGCTCTGGTTGTGGTGGTAGATGTCCAGCGTGTAGTAGCCGCTGGTGGTCGGAGTGAACGAACCGTTGATCGCGCCGCCCGCGCCCCAGGTCCCCGACGCCACGCTTTTGCCGCCGATGGTGATCAGCAGGCTGTCATCGGCGATGCCGCTGAAGGTGTAAGTCTTGCCGGCTTCCAGATAGATCAGGCCCGAGGTCTTCGATGCCGTGCCGGCGGCGACGCTGCCGTCCGACTGCACATTGGAGACGCTGCCGCTGGTGTTCGGTTTACCGGCACCGTCGATGACGTTTTTCAACGTGGTCGAGTCGGCGCCGTTACCGCTGGTGCCCAGGCCCGACAGGCCGGTCCAGACTTCCTTGATCAGTCCGGTGGACTTCACGCTGTTATCGGCCACGCCCACGGTCGGTGCGTCCGCCACGGGGGTGATGTCGATCTTGATTGTGCCGGTATTGCCCAGCGCCTGGCCGTCGGTGGGCTGGAACTTGATCTGCGCGTAGTCCGCCTGGTTGTTGCCCACACCGCTGCCGCCGTAACCGTTGGTCCCGGATTCATTGGCATCGGGCAGGAAGCGCAGTTTGCCGGCGTCGATATCGGCCTTGCTGAAGGTCTGGTTGGTGGCGACGTCTTTCCAGGTCGAACCGTCCAGATACTGCAGTTTGCCTTCGCCTGGCAGCTGGGTGATTTTCACCCCGAGGCTGCTGGCCGGGCTGTCGACATCGCTCACACCGAAGGTCGACCAGCCAAGCACCAGCGGCGTGTCTTCGGTGCCGGTGACGTTGCCCGGCGCGGCGACCGGTGCATCGTTGACCGCCACCACGTTAACCGTGGTGGTCGCAGTGTTGGAGTAATTGCTGCCATCGGTCACCGTCACGGTGATGATGCGCGGCACGGTGCTCGGGTTTTCAGTGCCGTTGGTGAAGCTGATGTTCTTGATGACCTGCATGTAGTCGGCCAGCGTCGCGTTGCCGGACAGCGTCAGGGTCACCGTGCCGTTGGTGCTGTTGGCATTGATAGTGATGCCATTGACGCTGTTGCCCAGGTTCAGCGCATCGCCGTCCTGACGGTTGGTCAGTACCACGGTGGCGCCGGTCAGCAGGGGGCTGTCCGGGTCAGTGATGCTGAGGTCGGTGTCGGCAATCGACACGCCAGCGCCCGGGATGTTCTCGGTGAACGTCACCTTGTAGTCGGCACCGGTGGCGCCGCTGGAATTGTTGGCGTCCAGGTCGAGCACGGGTGGTGCGTCGTTGTCGATGATCGAGGTGCTGACGCTGCCATTGGTGGCGCTGACGGCGAGGTTTTCAAAGTTGCCGCCGGTGGCCGAATCGATCTTGACCACGAAGTTCTCGGTGCCTTCGGTGATCTTGTCATCGAGAGTAGCGACGTTGAACTGCGCACTGCTGGCGCCCGCCGGGATCTTCACGGTGTACACACCGGTGAAGTCCGAACCGTCGGCGGCCGTGCCGCTGTAGACGATTTTCAGGGTCACTTCGGTTTGCGCCGGGTGATTCAGGCTGACGGTGTAGCTGGCGGTCTGGCCTTCAGTCACCGAAGTGCTGCCGCTGATGCTGACGGTGGTGGTGTCGACGGTGTCGGTGACGGTTGTCACGGCTGGCGTTGTGCTCGGCACCAGGTTCTCGAAGTTGCCGCCGGTGGCGCTGCTGATGGTTGCCTGCACAGAACCGGCGTCTTTGTAGACGTCATCGGTTGGTGCGGGAACAGTCACGGTGCCAGTGGTTTTACCGGCTTCAATGGTAATCACAGCGCCGTTGCTCAACGTCACGGTGACTGGCGAACCGGCGGCGTTGGTCAACGTCGCGGTGTAAGTGATCTGACCGCCCTCGGCCACGGACCCGGTCGCGGACAGCGACAGGTTGGTGGTGTCGACGGTGTCGGTCACGTTTGTGCTGACCGGGGTTTTGTCGGCGACGAGGTTTTCGAAATTGCCACCGGTCGCGTTGGTGATCGAGTTAACCAGCGGCGCGTGGCCGGTCAGTACATCGTTCGGCACGACGGCGGTCGCGGTGCCAGTGGTCTTGCCGATGTCGATCGTGATCTGCTGACCATTAGCCAGGGTTACGACCACTGGCGAGCCGGTGACGGGGGCTCCTACTGTTGCGGTGTAGACGACATTGCCGCCTTCGGCCGCCGTAGCGGTCGCGGTCAGTTTTACGGTGGTGGTGTCGATCGTATCGGTGACGCTGGTGACGGCTGGTGTGCTGCTGGTGACCAGTTTCTCGAAGTTGCCGCCGGTGGCGTTGCTGATCGTTGCCTGCACGGAGCCGGCGTCTTTGTAGACGTCATCGGTTGGTGCTGGAACGGTGACATTACCGCTGGTTTCGCCAGCTTTGATGGT
>NZ_JABWQQ010000026.1:0-70439 GCF_014268555.1 Pseudomonas sp. SWRI111
CAACGGTCCTTGGACAGGTGGCATTGGTGAGGCCGCTGGCGGTGGCGACGACGAAATCCGCACCAACCAGACCAGCATGGGCATGAGCGGTGAAGTCGAACGCTTGACCTACACCGGCACCGGCAATTTCACCGGGCGTGGCAGTGCTGGCAACGACATCATCACCGGTGGCGTCGGTAACGATGTGCTGATCGGCGGTGCAGGTGCCGACCAGTTGATCGGTGGCGCAGGTATCGACACTGCCAGCTACGAAGATGCCAATCAGGGAACCGGCGTGACGATCAACTTGAAAACCGGCGTTAACACCGGTCTCGCGGCGGGCGATACGTTCAATGGTATCGAAGCGTTTCGCGGCACCAGTTATACCGACAACTTTGTCGCCGATGCTTCGGCCAACACCTTCGATGGTGTGATCGGCTATGACACCCTGAGCTACGCCACTTCCGAGCAGGCGATCAACCTGACGCTGACCGGCGTCAACGGCACGGGTCTGGGCGGCGATGCGCAGGGCGATGCATTCAGCAACATGGATCTGGTCATCGGCACGGCGTTCAATGACACCTATACCCTGAACTCTGGCAGCACGAGCGTCAGTGGTGGTGCCGGCAATGACGTTTACATCATCAACGGTCCTTGGACAGGTGGCATTGGTGAGGCCGCTGGCGGTGGCGACGACGAAATCCGCACCAACCAGACCAGCACGGGCATGAGCGGTGAAGTTGAACGCTTGACCTACACCGGCACCGGCAATTTCACCGGGCGTGGCAATGCCGGCGATAACATCCTCACCGGTGGCGCCGGTAACGACTTGCTGATCGGTGGTGCAGGTGCCGACCAGTTGATTGGCGGCAACGGTATCGACGTAGCCAGTTATGAGGACAGCCTCGCTGAGGGGGTAACGGTTAATCTGAAAACCGGTGTGCACACCGGGTCTGCCGCGGGCGATACCTACTCCGGTATCGAAATCATTCGTGGCAGCAAGAACGGTGACACGTTTTTCAGCGGCACAGAAGCCAACATCTTTGATGGCGGCGCTGCAGGTGGCGTCGATACCGTCGATTATTCGTTGTCGGCGCAATCCGTGAACATCACTCTGACCACGCTCGGCACCGGCGGTGGCCTGGGCGGCGACGCACAGGACGACACCTTTACCAATATCGAGAAAGTTGTCGGTTCGGCGCTGAACGATGTATTTACTACCGGCTCTGGGGCGTTCTTGCTGCAGGGCGGAGCGGGCGACGATCTGTACATCATCAACGGCTCGGCCAACCAGTCGGTGATCGAATCGGCGGGTGGTGGTGACGACGAAATACGCACCTCGCTGAATACCATGACCTTGAGTGCCGAAGTTGAACGCCTGACCTATACCGGTACCGGTAACTTCACCGGGACAGGCAATGCGGGCAACAACATCATCACCGGTAGCGTGGGCAACGACCTGCTGCTGGGCGGCGCGGGTGCCGATATCTTCATCGGTGGCGCGGGAATCGATACGGTTTCCTACGACGACTCCACCGTGGGCCTGACCATCAACCAGAAGACCGGTGCTCACACGGGCATTGCTGCCGGCGATACCTACGAGGGGATCGAAGTCATTCGTGGCTCGAAATACAGTGACACGTTCGTGGCTGGCGCCGGTGCCGACAAGTTCGACGGCGGTACGGTTGGCCCCGACAACATGGACGTCGTCGACTACTCGCAGTCTGGTGCAGCCATCAACCTGACGCTGGTCTCCGGAACCGGCACCGGCACCGGTGGTGATGCCGAAGGCGATTCCTTCTCGGGTATCGAGAAGATAATCGGTTCGGCCTACGACGACGTGTTCACTTCCTCCACCTCCGGCTCCTTCACCTTGCAGGGAGGGGCAGGCAGCGACGTCTACATCGTCAACACCGGTGCATCGGCAGTTATCATCGAAGCGCAGGGCGGCGGCGACGACGAAGTACGTACCAACCAACTCAGCATGGGGCTGCACAACAATGTCGAGCGCCTGACTTACACCGGCACCGGCAACTTTACCGGTCGCGGTAATGCCAGCGACAACATCATCACAGGTGGTGTGGGCAACGATACCTTGCTGGGTGGTGCAGGTGCCGACAGCTTTGTCGGTGGCGCCGGAACGGACACCGTCAGTTATGACGACAGCACTGTGGCCGTTACGCTGAATTTCAAGACTGGCGTATACAGCGGCATCGCGGCAGGTGACACCTACACCGACATCGAACTGATACGCGGCACGCAGTATGCGGATACGTTTATTGCAGGTGCGGGGGCGGACAAGTTCGACGGTGGGACCGGCGTTGACGTGGCGGATTACTCGCGATCCGCCCAGGGAGTGACGCTGACATTGGGTGCTTCCGGGGTCGGCTCTGGCACGGGCACCGGTGGCGATGCCGAGGGTGACAGCTTTTATGGCATCGAGACCATCATCGGTTCGGCCTACAGCGACGTCTTTATCACCAGTGCCAACTCGACCGGATTCACTGTGCAGGGTGGCAGTGGCGACGATGTTTACGTTCTCAATAATGCAAACTATGGCGCGATCATCGAGCTGGCAGGCGGCGGTAACGATGAGGTGCGTACCAATCAGTCTTACTACCTGATGAATGCCGGGATCGAGCGATTGACCTATACCGGTACGGGTGCATTCCAGGCACGAGGGAATGCACTGGATAACGTTATCACTGGCGGTGCCGGTGACGACATCTTGATGGGGGGCGATGGCGGTGACACGTTTATCGGTGGCGATGGTTTCGACACTGTCAGCTATAACGACATCGGGCCGGTAGGTGTGGTCATCAATCTCAAGACCGGTGAACACACCGCGATTGCCAAGGGCGATACCTTCCAGAGTATCGAGAAGTTCGTCGGCTCGGGACGCGATGACACCTTCATCGGTGATGATCAGGCCAACAATTTCGACGGCTCCTTTGGGCGTGACACTGTCAGCTTTGCCTTTGTAAGCTCGGCGATCACCCTCGACCTCACTCAGCCACTGACCGGTGCTGCAGCGGGTGACACTTACACTAACATCGAAAACTGGGAAGGCACCGCATTCAACGATACCTTGATCGGCGCAAGTGGCGCCGATACGTTTATTGGTGGCAAGGGCGCCGACTTTATCGATGGTGGTGCAGGCGTTCTGGATGAAGCCTGGTACACCGGCAGCTCGGCAGCAGTGCAAATCGACCTGCAAGCCAACACGGTCACTGGTGGCGATGCGACTGGCGATACGCTGGTCAATATCGAAGGGCTGCACGGTTCGTCATTCAACGACACCCTGACAGGCAACGCCGCCTGGAACACGCTCTACGGCGGAGCGGGACATGATTTGATCTATGGGGGCGACGGTAACGACTCGATTTATGGGGGCAGCTACGAGCCTTATGCCATCAACGGCCCGGATCGAAGCGGACCCGCCGAAGCGGATCAGCTGTTTGGTGGCAATGGCAACGACAGTATGTTCGGTGCCAACAACGATGTTGGCAGCGTCCTGCATGGCGATGCCGGTAATGACGACATTACCGTTTACGCCGGCATCGCGTTTGGTGATGATGGCAGTGATTCGCTGGTAGGGACGGGGCCTGAGTATCAACTGTTCGGCGGCGCCGGTTCCGACACCTTAATCATGGGCGGCGGTGGATACGCCTACGGCGGTGAGGGCAGCGATACTTATAAAGTCAGTTCGTCGACCAATGTGTTGATCAAGGATGACGGGGTTCAGGGTGGTGACAGGGTCGAGTTGCAGAATATTGCCTCGTATGCGGATGTGCTGATCAAGACCGATGGCATCAATGCCTACATATTCAATGCAGTGGAGTGGAACGCTGGCAATCAGAACAATGCGGTGATCCTTGCAGACTGGTATGCAGGTTCAAACACCATTGAAACCTTCGCTACCGCCAATGGTGATACGTTCACCATTCCGGTTGTAGGGCAGGCGATGGCCGAGTCGTTCATGGTCTGAAGGTAGTTTGCGACAATAAAAACGGCGAAACCTGTCATTCGGGTTTCGCTTTTTTCTCGATAAAAGAAAACCCCCGACAAACCAGAAGTCTGTCGGGGGGTTCTCATTCAAGCGTCTCGCAACGCCTGAAAATCAGCTCAGCTTATTGGCAAGCTTCGCAATCCGGCTCGTCAATCGCGCAAGCCTTTGGCACTGGCGCTGGACCTGCCGGAGCGGCCAGAACCGAATCGTCGCCGTGGTTGCCGCCGCTGGAAACAGCGTTCAGCTTGCCGGTGTTGATGGTCGACTTCTCGGTGCTGGTCGCGGCCAGGGCACGGAGGTAGTAAGTGGTTTTCAGACCACGGTACCAGGCCATGCGGTAGGTCACGTCAAGCTTCTTGCCCGATGCGCCGGCGATGTACAGGTTCAACGATTGAGCCTGGTCGATCCACTTCTGACGACGGCTGGCGGCGTCAACGATCCACTTGGTATCCACTTCGAACGCAGTCGCGTAGAGCTCTTTGAGTTCTTGCGGGATGCGCTCGATCTGCTGAACAGAACCGTCGTAGTACTTCAGGTCGTTGATCATGACCGAGTCCCACAGACCGCGAGCCTTGAGGTCGCGAACCAGGTACGGGTTGATCACGGTGAATTCGCCCGACAGGTTCGATTTCACGTAGAGGTTCTGATAGGTCGGTTCGATCGACTGCGACACGCCGGTGATGTTGGCGATGGTCGCGGTCGGTGCGATGGCCATGATGTTCGAGTTGCGAATGCCTTTCTGTACACGGGCGCGAACCGGTGCCCAGTCCAGGGTTTCCTTCAGGTCGACATCGATGTACTGCTGGCCGCGTTGTTCGATCAGGATCTGTTGCGAATCCAGTGGCAGGATGCCTTTGGACCACAGCGAACCGTTGAACGTCTCGTAGGCACCACGCTCGTCAGCCAGGTCGCAGGACGCCTGGATCGCGTAGTAGCTGACCGCTTCCATCGACTTGTCGGCGAACTCGACGGCAGCGTCGGAGCCGTAGGCGATGTGCTGCAGGTACAACGCGTCCTGGAAGCCCATGATGCCCAGGCCGACCGGACGGTGACGGAAGTTGGAGTTCTTCGCTTGCGGCACCGAGTAGTAGTTGATGTCGATCACGTTATCGAGCATGCGCACGGCAGTGTTCACGGTGCGTTGCAGCTTGGCGGTATCGAGTTTGCCGTCGACGATGTGGTTCGGCAGGTTGATCGAGCCGAGGTTGCAAACGGCGATCTCGTCCTTGTTGGTGTTCAAGGTGATCTCGGTGCACAGGTTCGAGCTGTGGACCACGCCGACGTGCTGCTGCGGGCTGCGCAGGTTGCACGGGTCTTTGAAAGTCAGCCATGGGTGGCCGGTTTCGAACAGCATGGACAGCATCTTGCGCCACAGGTCTTTGGCCTGGATGGTCTTGAACAGCTTGACCTTGCCTGGGTATTCGGTCAGCGCTTCGTAGTACTCGTAGCGCTCTTCGAAGGCTTTACCGGTCAGGTCGTGCAGGTCCGGTACTTCGGATGGCGAGAACAGGGTCCACTTGCCGTCATCGAAGACGCGCTTCATGAACAGGTCAGGGATCCAGTTGGCGGTGTTCATGTCGTGGGTACGACGACGATCGTCACCGGTGTTCTTGCGCAGCTCGATGAACTCTTCGATGTCCATGTGCCAGGTTTCCAGGTAGGCACACACAGCGCCTTTGCGCTTGCCACCCTGGTTTACGGCCACAGCGGTGTCGTTCACCACTTTGAGGAACGGCACCACGCCTTGCGACTTGCCGTTGGTGCCCTTGATGTACGAGCCCAGTGCACGAACAGGCGTCCAGTCGTTGCCCAGGCCACCGGCAAATTTCGACAACATGGCGTTGTCGTGGATCGCGTGATAGATGCCCGACAGGTCATCCGGCACGGTGGTCAGGTAGCAGCTCGACAGCTGTGGACGCAGGGTGCCGGCGTTGAACAGGGTCGGGGTCGAAGCCATGTAGTCGAACGAGGACAGCAGGTTGTAGAACTCGATCGCACGGTCTTCTTTGTTCTTCTCTTCGATCGCAAGACCCATGGCCACGCGCATGAAGAAGATCTGCGGCAGTTCGAAACGCACGCCATCCTTGTGGATGAAGTAGCGGTCGTACAGGGTCTGCAGGCCCAGGTAGGTGAATTGCTGATCGCGCTCGTGGTTGATCGCCTTGCCCAGTTTTTCCAGGTCGAAGGTGGCCAGCACCGGGTTCAGCAGTTCGAACTCGATACCCTTGGCGATGTAGGCCGGCAGGGCCTTGGCGTAGAGGTCGGCCATTTCGTGATGGGTGGCGCTTTCGGCGACTTCAAGGAAGTTCAGGCCTTCGGCACGCAGGGTGTCCATCAGCAGGCGGGCGGTGACGAACGAGTAGTTCGGCTCGCGCTCGACCAGCGTACGGGCGGTCATCACCAGGGCGGTGTTGACGTCGGTCAGGGCCACGCCGTCGTACAGGTTTTTCAGGGTTTCGCGCTGGATCAGGTCGCCGTCGACTTCTTCCAGGCCTTCGCAGGCTTCGGTAACGATGGTGTTCAGGCGGCCCATGTCCAGCGGCGCGAGGCTGCCGTCGGCGCGGGTGATGCGGATCGACGGATGTGCGTTGACTGCGGCTTCGGCCGGGGCGTGAGCTGCGCGTTCTTTCGAACGGCCGTCACGGTAGATCACGTAGTCGCGCGCCACTTTCTGCTCGCCGGCACGCATCAGGGCCAGTTCGACCTGGTCCTGGATTTCTTCGATGTGGATGGTGCCGCCCGATGGCATGCGACGCTTGAAGGTTGCGGTGACTTGTTCGGTCAGGCGCGCAACCGTGTCGTGGATTCGCGACGAAGCGGCAGCGGTGCCGCCCTCAACTGCGAGAAACGCTTTGGTGATAGCGACGGTGATCTTGTCATCGGTGTAAGGAACGACAGTGCCATTACGCTTGATCACGCGCAGTTGGCCAGGCGCGGTGGCTGCCAGATCCGAAGTCGAATCGGCGGCCTGCGGCAAGGTGCCCTGCGGGTTCTCGCGAGTTGTGTCGGTTTGCATGGGGGGTGGTCTCCACATTCTCTATGTTTGTTTGGCACCGTCATGGTGCTCACCGTTCTGTACCGAAGCACTGCAACCGACGGGCGTCGGCATTACAAACTTCGGAACAGTAGGAAAAAGGCTGCAACGCCGCATCCTTGCCGAAGTTTTGGCTGCGAGCCAATGCTCGCAACCGGATTCCTTCGCGGGTGACAGTCGTGACTGCAACACCCATACCGTTTTGTCCGTTTCGGACTAAAAAAACGGCGCCATCCGCCAGTGCGGTTTGGGCTTCAAAAAACTTGCTCGTTCAACCGGAAACTCGCCATAAAGCGCTTGAGTTTCAGGCTTGAAATGTGGTTGGGCGTTTTGGTCGAAAACCCTATATGTAGGGTCTCCGTTTTCGCCGTGCTACAAGATAATGCGTTTCAGGGGAGGATTGCAACGTACTACCTGTGGATAAGCCTGTGCGTAATTTGTGTAAGAAACAGGGAAAACGCGTGTAGGCCGCGAACCTGCTGAGCCAGACCGTTTGTCACTGTTTTTTCATCCGGAAAAACGCTTCAGCGGTTTTTTAAGGGCGCGAACCCTATCACAGAATTCCGCGGTGTCCGAACGCATTTACCGACTTGTTTTCCGAGTGATCGCCGTTTATACAATCGCTGGGTGTGCAGGCATTTTTATCCTCCTGAAACATGACAAAAAGACGGGAGGATTGCGCAAAAAACTGTAGGAGTGAGCCTGCTCGCGATAGCGTCTTTCCCTACAGCATCCTTATTGGCTGATCCACCGCTATCGCGAGCAGGCTCACTCCTACAGTGACCGTGTTAGCCAGATATTCTTCTTTCATCAATAAAAACAGCAAGCAGAGGTCACCGGTGGAGCAACAAACCTGGCAGGTATTGATCGTCGAGGATGACCAGCGGCTGGCCGAGCTCACGCGCGATTACCTGCAAGCCAATGGACTGCGCGTGGAAATCGAAGGCAATGGCGCGCTGGCGGCGGCGCGGATCATCAAGCAGCAGCCGGATCTGGTGATCCTCGATCTGATGCTGCCCGGCGAGGATGGTCTGAGCATCTGCCGCAAGGTGCGCAGCCAGTACGACGGGCCGATTCTGATGCTCACCGCGCGCACCGACGATGCCGATCAGATCCACGGCCTCGATCTGGGCGCTGACGATTACGTCTGCAAACCGGTGCGGCCGCGTCTGCTGCTGGCGCGGATCCAGGCGTTGCTGCGACGCAGTGACACACCGGAGCCACTCGCTGAAAAGTCCCGCCGCCTGCAATTCGGCCCGCTGATCGTCGATAACGCCTTGCGCGAAGCCTGGCTGAGCGACAACGGCATCGAGCTGACCAGTGCCGAGTTCGACCTGCTCTGGCTGCTGGTATCCAACGCCGGGCGCATTCTGTCCCGCGAAGAAATCTTCACCGCACTGCGCGGCATCGGCTATGACGGCCAGGACCGCTCGATCGATGTACGCATTTCGCGCATCCGTCCGAAAATCGGCGATGACCCCGACCATCCGCGCCTGATCAAGACCATCCGCAGCAAGGGCTATCTGTTCGTCCCGGAAGCCTGCGCAGACCTGGCCCTGTGAACTCGATCTTCCTGCGCATCTACGGTGGCATGTGCGCCGCACTGATCCTCGTGGCGGTGCTCGGCGTACTGGCGCTGCACCTGCTCAATCAGGTGCGCAGCGAGCAATACCGCGAGCGTCTCGCGCACGGCACGTTCTCGCTGATGGCAGACAACCTGCAACCCATGAACCAGACCGAGCGCCATCGTGCGCTGCTGGTGTGGGAGCGCTTGCTCGGCATTCCGCTGACGCTGAAAAAGTTCGCCGAAACCGACCTCGATATGACCCAGCGCACCCGTGTGCTGCGCGGTCAGGCACTGGTCGAGCAGACCGGTCCGCACGCGGCGAAGGTCTATCGGCTGGTTAGCGAACAGGAACAGATGATGCTGGTGGGCGAGGTGCAGCAAATCAGCGAGCAACTGGCCCGGGCGACGATTTATCTGCTGGCCGATGAATTGGTGCGCGTGCCGGTCGCTGATCAGCCGAAACGTCTGGCGCAAATAAAGAAAGAAAAGGGCTTCGGCTTCGACTTGCGTCTGGTCACGGCGAATGACGCCGACATGGACGAAGATCAGAGTCGCCGTGTGTCCGAGGGCGATACGGTGATGGCGTTGGGCAAGGGCGGCGATTCGATCCGCGTGTTTGCCGGCATGGTCGGCACGCCGTGGGTGCTGGAAATCGGCCCGCTGTATCAGATGAATCCCTATCCACCGGAATGGCTGGTGCTGATTGCCGCCCTGGGCCTGACCTTGATCGGTCTCATCGTTTATTTGTTGGTGCGGCAACTGGAGCGGCGTTTGCGCGGGCTGGAAGCAGCGGCCACGCGCATCGCCAAGGGCAGCCTGGAAACCCGCGTGCCGGCGCGCGGAGCCGACTCGGTGGGGCGTCTGGCGTCGGCCTTCAATGGCATGGCCGAGCACTTGCAGCAGTTACTGGCGATCCAGCGCGAACTGGTGCGCGCGGTGTCCCACGAATTGCGCACGCCGGTGGCGCGGCTGCGTTTTGGTCTGGAAATGATCGGCTCGGCGACCACCCCGCAAGCGCTGGAAAAGTACCGTGAAGGCATGGACCACGATATCGAGGACCTCGACAAGCTGGTCGACGAAATGCTCACTTACGCCCGGCTGGAACAGGGTTCGCCGGCCCTGACGTTCCAGCGCATCGACCTTGATGCACTGGTCAATCAAGTGATCGAAGAGCTGGCGCCGCTGCGCGCCGAAGTCACCGTGCAGCGCGGGTTGTGCCTGTCTTCTGCCGATAACGACGACGCCTGGGTCGAAGCCGAACCGCGTTACCTGCACCGGGCGCTGCAGAATCTGGTGAGCAACGCCATGCGCCATGCGCAGTCGAAGGTCACGGTGAGCTATCAGGTCGGGCAGTTACGGTGCCGCGTCGACGTCGAGGATGACGGGCCGGGCGTACCAGAAGTGGCGTGGGAGCGGATTTTCACGCCGTTCCTGCGCCTGGACGACAGCCGCACGCGCGCATCGGGCGGCCATGGCCTGGGGCTGTCGATTGTGCGGCGAATCATTCACTGGCATGACGGCCGGGCAATCATCGGCAAGAGCAAGAGTCTGGGTGGGGCTTGTTTCAGTTTGAGCTGGCCGAGGAATCAGGAGCGCCGTTGAGATCCGGGATGGCCCCTTCGCGAGCAGGCTCACTCCTACATTTGGAATGCGTTTCCCCTGTAGGAGTGAGCCTGCTCGCGATAGCGCCAGTGCCGACAACACAAATCTTCAGGCAGCAATGCTGACCAGACTCAACAACTGCCCATCCCCAACCGAAAACTGTGCCTCCAGCTCAGTACCGTTGCGCCACTCGGAAGACAGATCGGTCAACAACCGCAGCCGTACCTCACCCGCCTCAGTCCATTCCAGCACTTCGGCGTGCTCGAAATAAAAGCGCTGCTGCACGATTGGGTACAGCGCCTTGAACAGGCTTTCCTTGACCGAAAACGTCAGGGTCACCAGTAACGCCAGATGATCCTGCGACCCGGCCGCCATGCGCTGGATCTCCGTCGGCGTGAGGATTTCCCCGGCCAGGCGCTCGGCGCGCTCGTGGCTCAGCAGATTTTCCAGATCCATGCCCAAGCCGCGCCAGTCTTGCTTGTTGGCAACGATCGCGGCGGCGTGACCGGTGCTGTGAGTAATCGAGCCGCAGATGTGCGCCGGCCAGACCGGGGCGCGGTCTTCGCCGATGGCCGGGATCGTGTCCGTGCCGTCGAGTTGCGCCAGCGCGGCGCGGGCGCAGATCCGTCCGGCAAGGAACTCGGCCTGACGCTTGGCCACCGAGCGCTGAATGCTGGGCGGCGCGACGACGGCGCTGCGCTGAAAGTCATCGGCGAGCAGTCGCGCCGGATCAAACCGGGTGCTGAGCAGTACGGTGCCAGGCAACACCGTTGGCAATGGCCAACGACTGTCGAGCGCGGTGCAGCAGGCGGGCAGGGCGGGGGTGAGATTCATGGCTGGCATTTTGCCGGTTAGTCGGGGCAAGGTCGAGATCGGCGGGGAAGCTTTCGCGAGCAGGCTCGCTCCCACAGGGGATTTTCTGTGCGACACAGATCCGGTGTGGGAGTGAGCCTGCTCGCGATCGCCGCGCCGCGGTGTCTCTGATTAACCGAAAATCTTCTTCAAGAATGCCTGCATATCCGCCCAGGACTTTTCATCCGCCGCCTTGTTGTAACCAATGTCCGGCCCACCATGCTCGCCATGGCTCAAACGGTCGGCGTCCGGATTGCTGAAGCCATGCTTGGCACCCTCGAGACTGACGAACTTATAGTCCGCCCCGGCCTTGTCCATTTCCGCCTTGAACGCGGTGACATTGTCCTGAGTGACCATGCTGTCCAGCGCGCCATGCTCGACCAGGATCTTCGTTTTCACGCTGCCCGGGGTTGCCGGGGTCTTGGTCGCCAGCGCGCCATGGAAACTCACTACACCCGCCAGTGGCACGCCCTGACGCGCCGCATTCAACACCACGGCGCCACCGAAGCAATAACCGATGGCAGCGAGTTTGTTGACGTCGGTTTGCGGCTGTTTTTTCAGAAGGTCCAGGCCAGCGGCAAAACGTTTGCTGGCTGCATCGGCGTCCTTGGTCGCCGCCTGCATGAACGCCATCGCGTCTTTCGGGTGCTCGGTGTTCTTGCCTTCGCCATACATGTCGATAGCCAGCGCGCTGTAGCCGAGTTCAGCCAAATCCCGTGCGCGACGCTTCGCATAGTCATTCAGCCCCCACCATTCGTGGACCACAACGACACCGGGGCGTGGGCCTTCGATCGCGTCGTCATAGGCGTAGTAGCCGATCAGTTTTGTACCGTCGGCGCTTTGATAGGGGATTTCTGCGGTCTTGATCGCAGCCTGGGTCAGGCTGCTGACGGCCAGCAAGGTGAGGGCGAGGAACAGGCGCATGGTCGGGTCTCCTTGATGTAAGTGGTCAGAACAGCCTAGACGATCTGGTTCAGCTTGGGTTCAGAGACGGTTCAGGGGCGGTACAGGGGCGGGTCAGTAACCTTGCGCCATACCCAAACAGCACTGTGAAAGAGGAAATACCCATGACTCGTTTAAACAAACTGCTGCTGGCTTTGACCGTAATGAGCGCCAGCATCGCGGCCCACGCCGACACCACTTCGAACTTCGCCGGCCTGAGCTTCGGCCAGACCAGCGACAAGATCAAAAAGTCCCACGCCTTGAATGACAACCTCGACCACCCCAACGCCACCGGGGCCATCGACGGCAACAACACCTACGGCGTGCGCCTCGGTCAGCAGAACAGCCAAGGCCGCTACTACGCCACCTACGACAACGTATCCGGTTCGCACAATGGCGTTAAACTGCGCCAGGAAAACCTGCTGGGCAGCTACGATCTGTTCTACCCGGTGGGCGGCAGCACCAAACTGTTCGGCGGCGCCACGGCGGGCCTGACCAAACTGACCCAGGAGTCGCCAGGCTTCAGCCGTGACAGCGACATCGGTTATGCAGTGGGTGGGCAGTTCGGTGTGTTGCAGCAAGTGTCGCAAAACACCTCGGTAGAACTCGGTTACCGTTACCTGCGCAGCAACGCCAGCACCGAGATGAGTGAGCGCGGCGGCAGCAAGCAAGGCTCGCTGGACCTGACCAGCAGCGCCCAGACGTACCTGTCGGCCAACTACTATTTCTAAGTTTCGCCTGGCCTGTGTGGGAGCGAGCTTGCTCGCGAAGGCAATGGTTCATTCAACACATCGTTGACTGAACAGACGTATTCGCGAGCAAGCTCGCTCCCACAGGTTGTGTATGTAGAGCTCAAGTGATGGGGAGAAAGGCATGAAACTGTTGGTCGTCGAAGATGAAGCGCTGTTGCGCCATCACCTGCAAACCCGCCTCACGGAGAGCGGTCACGTGGTCGAATCCGTGGCCAATGCCGAAGAAGCGCTGTACCAGACCGGACAGTTCAACTTTGACTTGGCGGTGATCGACCTCGGCCTGCCGGGCATGGGCGGCCTCGACCTGATCCGGCAGTTGCGTTCGGGCGGCAAGAGCTTTCCGATCCTGATCCTCACCGCACGCGGCAACTGGCAGGACAAGGTCGAAGGCCTCGCCGCCGGCGCCGACGATTACGTGGTCAAGCCGTTCCAGTTCGAAGAACTCGACGCACGCCTCAATGCGCTGCTGCGCCGCTCCAGCGGTTTCACTCAGTCGACCATTGTTGCCGGGCCGTTGCTGCTGGACCTCAATCGCAAACAGGCGAGCCTCGATGAACAACCGCTGGCGCTGACCGCCTACGAATACCGCATCCTCGAATACCTGATGCGTCACCACCAGCAAGTGGTACCCAAGGATCGCTTGATGGAGCAGCTCTACCCGGATGACGACGAGCGTGATCCGAACGTGATTGAAGTGCTGGTCGGCCGTCTGCGCCGCAAGCTTGAAGCGCCGGCGGGGTTCAAACCGATCGACACCGTGCGCGGTCTCGGTTATCTGTTCAACGAGCGCTGCACTTGATTCGTTCCCTTCGCGTTCGTTTGATGCTCGCCGCCACCACGTTGGCGGTGTTGTTCATGCTCGCCTTGCTCCCGGCGATGCAGGGCGCGTTCAGCCTCGCCTTGCAGGATTCGATCGAGCAACGCCTGGCCTCTGACGTCACCACGCTGATCTCCGCCGCGCGCGTGGAAAACGGTCGGTTGGTGATGCCTTCACAATTGCCCGATGAGCGCTTCAACCTCACCGATTTTCGCCTGCTCGGCTATATCTACGACCGCGAAGGACATCTGGTCTGGCGGTCGAAAGCCACCCAGGAAGAGCAGATCAACTACAAGCCGCGCTATGACGGTCTCGGCAACGAGTTCGCGCGGATTCGCGAAAGCAACGGCCAGGAATTCTTTGTCTACGACGTCGAAGTCAAACTGCTCGGCGGCAAGAGCGCGGCGTTCAGCATTGTCGCCCTGCAACCGGTGCGCGAATACGAAACCACCCTCGAAGGCCTGCGTGAAAACCTTTATCTGGGCTTCGGCGCGGCGTTGCTGGTGCTGCTCGCGTTGTTGTGGATCGGCCTGACCTGGGGCCTAAAGGCCTTGCGCCGACTCAGCCAGGAACTCGACGAAATCGAAGGTGGCACCCGCGAAAGCCTGACTGAAAAACACCCGCGTGAACTGCTGCGCCTGACCGGTTCGCTCAACCGCTTGCTGCTCAGCGAGCGTCAGCAGCGCAGCCGTTACCGCGATTCGCTCGATGACCTTGCTCACAGCCTGAAGACGCCACTGGCGGTGTTGCAAGGCGTCAGCGAAGACATGGCGCAGCGGCCTCAAGAGCGCGATCAGGCCTGGGTGTTGCAAAGCCAGATCGAGCGCATGAGCCAGCAGATCAGCTACCAACTGCAACGGGCCAGCCTGCGCAAAAGCGGCCTGGTGCGCCATCAGGTGCGCCTGCAACCGGTACTCAAAAGCCTCTGTGACACGCTGGACAAGGTCTACCGCGACAAACACGTGCGTGTCACGTTTGATCTGCCGGAGCATTGCTATGTGCCGATCGAACAGGGTGCCTTGCTGGAGATGCTCGGCAACCTGCTGGAAAACGCCTATCGCCTGTGCCTGGGCGAAGTGCGCGTCAGCGTGCGCGAGTCGCTCGCCGGGGTCGAGTTGTGCGTAGAAGACGACGGGCCGGGTGTGCCACTCGATCAACGCGCACGGATACTCGAACGCGGCGAACGCCTGGATGCGCAGCATCCGGGGCAGGGCATCGGGCTGGCGGTGGTCAAGGACATCATCGAAAGCTACAACGCCCGGCTGGCCCTGGGCGATTCGCCGATGGGCGGGGCGGCGTTCAGGATTCATTTTCCTGCGGTTTAGGTGGTGCCCTTTATGACCCTATCGCGAGCAGGCTCACTCCTACATTTGGAATGCGTACCCTTGTAGGAGTGAGCCTGCTCGCGATAGCGCCGGGCGCTTCAACGCAAGATTCGAGGCTGCCTCATTGCTCCTGCGCCCGATAAGCCCCCGGCGTCAGCCCCGTCCACTTCTTGAACGCCCGATGAAACGCCGACGGTTCGGAAAATCCGAGCTGCTCGGCAATCTGCTGCAACGACATCTCCGCCCGGCCTAAATGGTAAATGGCGATATCCCGCCGCAGCTGATCCTTCAGTTCCTGAAAACTGGTGCCTTCTTCACGCAAGTGCCGGCGCAAGGTCTGCGGGCTGATGTGCATGTGAGCCGCCACGGCTTCCAGATCCGGCCAGTGCGCGCTGTCGCGGCTGAGCAGGCGGCGCAAGCGGCTGCTGAGGCTGTCGCCGTCGTCCGGGCGCGAGAGCAGGTCGGCGGGGGAGCGTTCGAGGAAGTGTTTGAGCGTGCGTTCGTCCTGCAACAGCGGCATCGGCAGGTAGCGGCTGTGAAACAGCAGGCTGCTTCGTTCGGTGCCGAAAACCATGGGGCAGGGAAACAGCAGGTCGTATTCGGCGCCGTGGTCGGGGCGCGGGTAGCTGAAGGTTGCCTGTTCGAGGCGAATCCGCTGGCCGATCAGCCAACTGCCGAGGCGATGCCAGATCACCAGCAGGCTCTCGGTGAGGAAGTGATCCGGGTCCCATAGCGGCGAATCGTCGAGGCTCAAACGCACCCATTCGTCTTCGCGATTCAAGGTCAGGCGCGGGGCATCGGGGAATAAGCTATAAAAAAGTAAACCGCGTTGCAGGGCCTTTTCCAAATTGCGGCAATGAATCGAGGCGTGGCACATCATGGCGAAAGTGCCGGGCTTGCTTGGCGCGTTGCCGAAGCCCAGGTACTCGTCATCCAGCGCCAGCCACAGACCTTGAATCAGCCGGGTGAATTGCTCTGGAGCAATGCGCGCGCGCGGTTCGTCGAGCAGCTCCGGGCTGATGCCCAGTTGCAGCAGCAGGCCCGAATAATCGAAGCCCAGACGGCGCGCGCCACCGAGGGCGGCACGGGCGAAATGACTGGCGATGGTGCGTTCACGCATAAGCGGCAGATCCTTCCTCAGGCGCCCGGATGGTAGCCGGGTGGCGCTGCTCGCAACAAGGCGGATTTCCGCCAAATTGCAGGACGCGAAACGGCAAGTTGGCGGAAATCCGCCACACACAGGTCACCGTCCGGTGACATGGAAAATCCCGCAGACCCTGATATCAAAAGGCTTGCTGGCAATCGCACCAATCTGGCACGGCGTTTGCGATAGAAGCGACAGAAGCGTGCATTTCTCCTTCGCGGAAAACGCCGCTCCAACAACAAATCCCTCCAGTGCAGGAGGGTTCGCAATTAAGGTTCGGCGCTCGACAGATGGATGTCGCCCGCTGGACGCTTGAGGAAACCTGCAATGACGACTCGTCAGCCACTGTATAAATCCCTGTATTTCCAGGTGATCGTTGCCATCGCCATCGGCATCCTGCTTGGTCACTTTTATCCGCAGACCGGTGTGGCCCTCAAGCCACTGGGTGACGGTTTCATCAAACTGATCAAAATGGTCATCGCGCCGATCATCTTCTGTACCGTTGTCAGCGGCATCGCCGGCATGCAGAACATGAAATCCGTGGGCAAGACCGGCGGCTACGCGCTGCTGTACTTCGAAATCGTTTCGACCATCGCCCTGCTGATCGGCCTGATCGTGGTCAACGTCGTGCAACCGGGCGCCGGCATGCACATCGACGTCACCACCCTCGATGCCTCGAAAATCGCCACCTACGTGACGGCCAGTAAAGACCAGAGCATTGTCGGTTTCCTCCTCAACGTAATCCCGAACACCATCGTCGGCGCGTTTGCCACCGGTGACATCCTGCAAGTGCTGATGTTCTCGGTGATCTTCGGCTACGCCCTGCATCGCCTCGGCTCGTACGGTCGTCCGCTGCTGGACATGATCGATCGCTTCGCCCACGTGATGTTCAACATCATCAACATGATCATGAAGCTGGCGCCACTGGGTGCGTTCGGTGCCATGGCGTTCACCATCGGTGCCTACGGTGTCGGCTCGCTGGTGCAGTTGGGCCAGTTGATGATCTGCTTCTACATCACCTGCATACTGTTCGTCGTGCTGGTGCTGGGCGCGATCTGCCGTGCTCACGGTTTCAGCGTGTTTAAGCTGGTGCGTTACATCCGTGAAGAGCTGTTGATCGTCCTGGGTACGTCCTCGTCGGAATCGGCGCTGCCACGCATGCTGATCAAGATGGAGCGTCTGGGCGCGAAGAAATCGGTTGTCGGTCTGGTGATCCCGACCGGTTACTCGTTCAACCTCGACGGTACTTCGATCTACCTGACCATGGCGGCCGTGTTCATCGCCCAAGCGACTGACACCCACATGGACATCACCCACCAGATCACCCTGTTGCTGGTGCTGCTGTTGTCTTCCAAAGGCGCGGCGGGCGTGACCGGTTCGGGCTTCATCGTTCTGGCCGCTACCCTGTCGGCGGTCGGCCACCTGCCGGTTGCCGGTCTGGCGCTGATCCTCGGTATCGACCGCTTCATGTCCGAAGCCCGCGCGCTGACCAACCTGGTCGGTAACGCCGTAGCGACCATCGTCGTGGCCAAGTGGGTCAAGGAACTGGACACCGACGTGCTGCAAGCCGAGTTGGCTTCCGGTGGCCGTGGTATCTCCGAAGAGCGTGAAGAAGACGACCTGGGTGTGGCTGAAGGCCCAACCCCGAGCAATGTGAAATAAGCTGTATCTGGTAATACCTTGTGGTGAGGGAGCTTGCTCCCGCTGGCGCGCGCAGCGGCCCGCTTTCAAAAAGGGGCCTGCTCCGCAGTCCAGCGGGAGCAAGCTCCCTCGCCACATGAATAGAAAAAACCCGCTTCGGCGGGTTTTTTCTTGCCTGCGATTAAACACAGGGTTTGAGCACAACGGTCACACTCGCTGACATTTGCGGTGATTGCCGCATCGACGATGGCTGCCTAGGCTGAATGGATCGCCCAAGGAGTTCGCCCATGTCCGCACCGCTGGCCTCACTGAAAATTCTCGATTTCTCGACCCTGCTGCCGGGGCCGTTCGCCTCGTTGCTGCTGGCGGACATGGGCGCCGAGGTGCTGCGCATCGAATCACCGACGCGCATGGACCTGCTGCGCGTACTGCCACCCCACGATGGCGGGACATCGGCCAGCCATGCGTATCTGAACCGCAACAAGCGCAGTCTGGCGCTGGATCTCAAACAGCCCGAAGCGCTCGAGATCATCCAGCAATTGCTGGGCGAGTACGACATCGTTCTGGAGCAGTTTCGGCCCGGGGTGATGGAGCGACTGGGCCTGGGCTATGAAGCGTTGAAAGCGATCAATCCGCAGTTGATCTACGTGTCCATCAGCGGCTACGGCCAGACCGGGCCGTATCGTGATCGCGCCGGGCATGACATCAATTATCTGGCGCTGGCGGGACTTGCCAGTTACACCGGCCGCGCCGACAGCGGGCCGGTGCCTTTGGGCATGCAAGTGGCGGATGTGGCGGGAGGCTCGCTGCACGGGGTGATCGGCTTGCTGGCGGCGGTGATCGCCCGGCAGCAGAGCGGGCAGGGCACGCACCTGGATGTGAGCATGACCGACTGCGCATTCAGCCTCAATGCCATGGCCGGCGCGGGTTACCTGGCCTGCGGCGCGGAACCGGGCCGCGAAGACCAGATGCTCAATGGCGGCAGCTTTTATGATTATTACCGTACGCGGGATGGGCGCTGGATGTCGGTGGGCAGTCTCGAACCGGCGTTCATGCAGCAATTGTGCGCAGCGCTTGGCCGGCCGGAGCTGGCGGCGCAGGGATTGTCGCAAAGGGCTGAGCAGCAACAGGCGCTGAAGCACGCATTGCAGGTCGAGTTTGAGCGGCATGACTTTGCCGAACTGTGTGAGTTGTTTGCCGGGGTTGATGCCTGTGTCGAACCGGTGCTGAGTCTGGGCGAGGCGGTACGCCATCCGCAGTTGCAGGCGCGGGGGCTGGTGACGCAAGTGCCGCGCGGCGATGGCACGACACAGGCGCAGATGGCTTGTCCGTTGAAGTTTTCTCAAGCGCTGCCGGCGCCGCGACATGTCGGCGCGGGGTTGGGGCAGCATACCGATGAGGTGTTGAGGGAGTTGGGGTTTAGTGCTGAGCGGATTGCTGAGCTGCGTTCCACCAAAGTGATTCTTTAATGCATGTGCTGGCCCCTTCGCGAGCAGGCTCACTCCTACAGGTGGAGCGCATTCCAAATGTAGGAGTGAGCCTGCTCGCGATGGGGCCAGCCAAGACAACACAGAAACCAGCTATTCCACCCGCATCTCACCACTGAACACCAACGTCGTGCGGCACCGCCGGCAGAAATACCGCCGCCCTTGCCTGACCAGGCTATGGCGCTGTGCCGAAAACGCAAAGTCGCTGTCCGGGCATGGGCATTTATAAATGTAGCGGGTGACTCTGCGCCGCTGGATTTCATAGGTGTGGCAGCGGTCCGGCGGCAGTTCGTAAACCCCACGCATGATCAGTTGCCATTCCTCGCCGTGGGGCTGGATGCGGTCGCCAAACAATTGATGGGCGATCAGGTGTGCGACTTCGTGGGCCACGGTCTGCTTGAGGAAATGTTCGGTGTTTTCGCGGTACAGCTGCGGATTGAAGCGCAGCAGGTTCTCGTGCAGATGCGCGACACCGGCTTTCTGCCCGCGCAGCTTGAGGCTGACCACGGGGCGTTTGAAGGAACGTTTGAAAAAGGATTCAGCGAGTTGGTAACAGTCTTCGACGCGGGTATTGAGTTGCTCGGGCATGCTTGATGGATCTCCAGAGACGTCGAGTATGCCGCAACCCCGCCGACTTGCGAATCGCTGACCTGCCGAATGGTCATCGCCCCAAGAAGAAGGCCGCCTTGCGGCGGCCTGTGTGGGCAGATGTTGTTTTTTTCAGGCGTGAATCAAGCTAGTTGGTATACACCGGGCCAACGCCCAGGCCCCAGACGATCACGGTGAACGCCATGATCGCCACCAGGACCACCAGGCCCACCGCCAGCACCGAACTGGAGAACAGAAAACCTTCGTCCGGCGGGATGTTCATGAATGTCGGCAATCCCACATACAGCAGATACACCGTGTAGCAGATGGCCGCCGTGCCGACGATCATGCCCAGCCACATGTGCGGATACAGCGCCGCCAGACCGCCGACGAACAGTGGCGTGGCGGTGTAGGTGGCAAAGGCCACGCAACGGGCCAGGCTCGGATTGGCGTCATAGGTGCGCGCCATCCAGTGCACAAAAGCGCCCATGACCGCGACCCCGCCAAGCATCGCCAGGTACGACATGATCGTCATCCACAGCGCGCTCTCCAGAGTGAGCATCACCGGCGCGCGGTTGCCGATCACCCAGCCGACCTGAGTGGTGCCGATAAACGCCGAGACGGCAGGAATCGCCGCGAGAATCAGCGTGTGGGTCAAGTACATGTGGCTGATGCTTTCTTCTTGGTCGCCACGGATCTCCTTCCATTCCTGATCGGGGTGGGTAAACAGTCCCACTACGTGATGGATCATGCCATTCACTCCTCTTGTTATTGCCATCGCCCCCCAGCGGAGCGCCTACGGGCCAAGGTGGCCGAGCAAATACAGGTCTTCAGATGTGTGCGACCTTATGTCGCAGTATAGAAAGGTCTTAATCGCACCGGTATCCGGGGCTTAGAGCAAATCGCGCTGTAAACGGCGGAAGTAATCGCCTCGCGGTCTTGCGGGGAAGGCATTTTTGAGGTTGAAATACTTTTGTGGCGAGGGGATTTATCCCCGTTCGGCTGCGCAGCAGTCGCCAAGCCATTCACCGCGCAGTGTCAGGCAATACGAGTTCTCAGGTTTTGGGGCTGCTTCGCAACCCAGCGGGGATAAATCCCCTCGCCACAGATGCTTCGCGCTACTGGGGTTTTTGCGTAAAATGCCGGCCCTTCGTCACACCTCACGGATTTCGCGTCATGGGCACTCTTACGGTCAATCAGAACAAACTGCAAAAGCGCCTGCGCCGCCTGGCGGGCGAAGCGGTCGCCGATTTCAACATGATCGAAGACGGCGACAAGGTCATGGTCTGCCTGTCCGGGGGCAAGGACAGCTACACCATGCTCGACGTGCTGCTGCACCTGCAGAAGGTGGCGCCGATCAAGTTCGAGATCGTCGCGGTGAACATGGACCAGAAACAGCCGGGCTTCCCCGAGCACGTGCTGCCGGCCTACCTGAAAGAGCTGGGCGTCGAATACCACATCGTCGAAAAAGACACCTACTCGGTGGTCAAGGAACTGGTTCCGGAGGGCAAGACCACTTGCTCGCTGTGCTCGCGCCTGCGCCGCGGCACGCTGTACACCTTTGCCGATGAAATCGGCGCGACGAAAATGGCCCTCGGTCATCACCGCGACGACATCGTCGAGACGTTTTTCCTCAACATGTTTTTCAACGGCACGCTCAAGGCGATGCCGCCGAAACTGCGCGCCGACGACGGCCGCAACGTGGTGATCCGTCCGCTGGCGTACTGCAACGAGAAGGACATCCAGGCCTACTCGGACCTCAAGCAATTCCCGATCATCCCGTGCAACCTCTGCGGCTCGCAGGAAAACCTGCAGCGCCAGGTAGTCAAGGAAATGCTGCAGGATTGGGATCGCAAAACTCCGGGTCGCACCGAGTCGATTTTCCGCAGCCTGCAGAACGTGGTGCCGTCGCAACTGGCCGACCGCAATCTATTCGACTTCGCCAGCCTGAAGATCGACGAGACCGCGGCTTCGCGTTTCGTCAATGTCGTCAACCTGTAAACCCGATTAAACATGTGGGAGCGGGCTTGCTCGCGAAGGCGGTGTGTCATTCAGCAAATATGTTGATTGACCCGACGCCTTCGCGAGCAGGCTCGCTCCCACAGAGATTTATCAGTTTCATTCAATAGGAGAGGGCATGCGCGATTACAAGTGGCTGCACGAATACTGTCTGAACCGTTTCGGTTCGGCGGCTGAACTGGAAGCCCATCTGCCCGTTCCCAAGACGCCTGCACAACTGCGCAAGATCAGCGACGACCGCTACCTCTCGACCATGGCGCTGCGGGTCTTTCGCGCCGGGCTCAAGCACAGTCTGGTCGACGCCAAGTGGCCGGCGTTCGAAGAAGTGTTCTTCAAATTCGATCCGGAAAAAGTCGTACTCATGAGCGCCGAACACCTTGAGCGCCTGATGCAGGATGCGCGGATCATTCGCCACTTGGGCAAGCTCAAGAGCGTGCCGCGCAATGCGCAGTTCATCCTCGATGTGGAAAAGGACAAAGGCAGTTTCGGCGCACTGATCGCCGACTGGCCGGTGACCGATATCGTCGGTCTGTGGACCTACCTGAAAAAGCACGGCCATCAATTGGGCGGGCTGTCGGCACCGCGGTTTTTGCGCATGGTCGGCAAGGACACCTTCGTGCCGAGCTACGACGTGGTCGCGGCACTCAATGCGCAGAAGATCGTCGACAAGGTGCCGACCAGTCAGCGTGACCTGGCGATTGTGCAGGAAACGTTCAATCAGTGGCACGAACAGAGCGGCGGGCGGCCGATGAGCCAGATTTCGATGATGCTGGCCTATACCGTCAACCATTGAGTCCGCGTCGTCCCGTTCGCGAGCAGGCTCGCTCCCACATTTTGGAATGCGTTCTTCTGTGGGAGCGAGCCTGCTCGCGAAGGCGTCAGATCAGGCGACGCTGACCTCACCCTCGCCAGCCAATTTGCGATTCAACTGGTACCGCCAGCGCACATACAACAGCGCCGAGCAGAACACCGCCAGGCTCGCCGCCATTTCCAGCAGGCCGAACAGCTGCCGGTGCGGGTCATACGCCGCCAGTGCGCCTTTGATGAAATACAGGTTGACCACAAAACACATCCACGAATGCCCGCGGGCGCTGCCCATGATCATCCCCGGGGCGAGGACCAGCCACGGGATCAGCTCGACCAGCAGAATCACCCACGGCCGGGCGCCATGCAGGTCGGCGAACAGCAGGTAATAAGCCGCCAGCAACCCGGCGAGGGCGAAAAAGCTCAGCAGGCTGAGCACGCGCATGGCCTTCACCCGTGGTTCAAGCCACGCCACCGAGGGCAAAATCTTTGCCTTCTTCGCCATCTCAGCCCACCAGCTTCTGCGCGGTTTTCGCCAGACGCAGTCCCAGTGCGCGGCACAGCGCCACTTCGTGCTGATCCAGCCCGTTCTTGCCATCGGAACCGGCGTGATGGCTGGCCCCGTATGGCGTACCGCCGCCTTCGGTTTCCAGCAAGGCCGATTCGCTGTAGGGCAGGCCGGTGATCAGCATGCCGTGGTGCAACAGCGGCAGCATCATCGACAGCAGGGTGGTTTCCTGACCGCCGTGCAGGCTGGCGGTGGAAGTAAACACGCCGGCCGGTTTGCCAACGAGGGCGCCGGTCAGCCACAGGTTGCTGGTGCCGTCGAGGAAGTACTTGAGCGGCGCGGCCATGTTGCCGAAACGTGTCGGACTGCCCATGGCGAGGCCCGCGCAGTTTTTCAGGTCATCGAGCGTGGCGTAGAGCGCACCTTCATCAGGAATGTCCGCCGCCACGGCTTCGCATTCGGTTGAAATCGCCGGCACGGTACGCAAACGCGCTTCCAGGCCAGCCTGCTCGACACCACGGGCAATCTGCCGGGCCATCTCGTTGGTCGCACCGCTGCGGCTGTAATACAGAACCAGAATGTACGGCGTGATCATGGCAACAACTCCAATACGTTTTCCGGTGGGCGACCGATGATGGCTTTGTCGCCGGCTTCGAGAATCGGCCGCTCCATCAGTTTCGGGTGCGCGGCGATGGCGTCGATCAATTGCTGCTCGCTGAGGCTGGCATCCGCCAGGTTCAGGGTTTTGTATTCCTCTTCGCCGCTGCGCAGCAACTGCCGCGCGCTGATCCCGAGCTTGCCGAGCAGGGCCTTGATCTGCTCGGAGTTCAGCGGTGTTTCGAGGTAGCGCACCACGGTCGGCGTCAGGCCGCGAGCTTCGAGCAGCTCCAGCGCGCCGCGGGATTTCGAGCAGCGCGGATTGTGATAAAGCGTCAGATCGGTCATGGCGGGTCGCTTCTGGCGTAAAGTGGCGGCTATTCTAACTGTGCGGCGCGCAATCCAGAACCGTCAGAGGCGATGGGTCGCAGGCGCTTTCTCATTTTCACAAGGAACACGGCATGACACGGCGATTGGCAGCGGCATTGACGATTCTCGGGGCGTTGATGCTGGGGGGCTGCGGCAATGATTACGGGATCGACCAGAACGGCCAGAAGGTCGCGTCCGAGCGTCTGGACAAACAATGGGTGGTGCTCAATTACTGGGCGGAGTGGTGTGGTCCGTGCCGCACGGAAATTCCTGAACTCAACCATTTGGCTGAGGAACTCAAGAGCAAGAGCGTGGGTGTGTTCGGGGTCAATTTCGACAACGTACAGGGTGAGGAATTGAAAAGCGCCAGCGAGAAACTGGGCATCAAGTTCACCGTGCTGGCGCAGGATCCGGCGGAGTTGTTTGACTTGCCGCGCAGTGAAGCGTTACCGGTGACGTACATCATCGACAACAAGGGCAAGGTGCGTGAACAGTTGCTGGGTGAGCAGACGGCGGCGGGGGTGATGGCGAAGCTGGAGGCTTTACAGTCCAGCCAATAAGCCGGACGAGTTCTGTGGCGAGGGGATTTATCCCCGTTGGGCTGCGTCGCAGCCCTGAGTTTGCAGTTTGCCTGGAACTGCGCAGGGGGCCGCTTCGCGACCCAACGGAGATGAATCCCCTCGCCACAAGTAACCCCTGTGGGCATAAAAGGGGTTTAACCCTCTTCCAGCCACCAACGCAGCGGCTTGCCTTCTGCCGGCCAGAAACGCATCTGTTCGATCGGCGAGATGTCCCAGCGCTCGACCTTTTCCAGCGCCTGCAGGAAGCGTTGCTCCTGCTCCATCAACGCCGGCGCGCAGAGTTTGCGGGTCTTGCCGATCTTGCCGAAGGTCAGTTTGTCGCCCTCCAGCGTATACGGCGCGAACCAGTGGTTGCAGCCGCCGTTGCCGTAGGCGCGACCATCGTCGCCAAGGGTCACGGTCAGATGGCTGTAGTCCATCAGCGGCCGTTCGCCGATCCATTCCAGAATGTAGCTGCGGTTCTGCTGCAGTTGTACAGGCTCGGCGGCGCAACCGGCGAGACCAGCACCGACCAGAGCGGCCAGGGCCAAGCGTTTCATCATGCAGGCTCCTGGCATTTGGGGCACAGGTGCTTGTCATCGACGGCTTTCCAGCCCAGCTCGGCGATGCGCGCCGTGGCTGCCGGTTTTTCTGCGGATTTGCCCAGCTTGGCGTCCACCGCGAATTCGAAGCTCAGTTCCTTGGCGCAGCTGTCGCAATTGACCTGCCAGGTGTGAATCGCCAGTTCGCCGAACAGCGGGCCGGTGGTCATCGCGGTCCATTGGCCCGGCGGGTTGATCAGGTGGCGGACGGTGTCGACGGTCAGGCGCATGGACAAATCCTTGCTGCCTTTGAGCGTGACCAGCAGGACATCACCGATGCGGATCGAGCCACCGTTGCCGGTGACCTGATAGCGGCCCGGAACCAGGGCGCGGCATTCGGTGAGGGTGTGTTGCGGGTTCATCAGGGTGTAGCGAAAATCGTGTTCGACCATGGGTCCTCCAAATATGCGCGACATGCTAGCACGGGCTCGATGACAGAATGAGGGGCACGTGCGACCTTCGATCCGGTTCAAATGAGCCGACAGTCATGGCAAACTGCCGGCCCCGAATCTGAAGGAACGGAACATGGCGCTGATCGAATGTTATGAATGCAAGCGGAGCATCAGTTCCGAAGCTCTGGTGTGTATTCATTGCGGCGCGCCGATGGCCGAACACGCCGCCATGCAAGCGCAGTCCGTTGCGGCATCCCCCCAGGCGTCGACGATTTCGTTCGGCAGCCTGCCACGCAACAATGCCGTGCCCGAGGCTTTTGTCGCGCCGCTGGCCGAACCTCTGCCCAAAGTGATGCCGGCAGCGGCCGGGCGCCGCCGCCGTCAGCAGGCCGCAGAGCAGGCGCTTCAGGCGCAGCAACCGGTCAACGCCGACGGCAGCCGTCCGGTGGAAGGCTGGCTGAAAATCATGGTGTTCCTGTTGCCGGCGTTTTTCGTCTGGTTCCTGTTGCGCAAGGGCCATTCGAGCAAGCAGCGCCTGCTCGGTTTCGGTTGGCTGGGCTTGCTGATCCTGGCGTCCTCGCTGAGCAAATAAGGCGCTCAGCCCTCGACCTGGTTCTGCGGCTCACCCGCCGCCCAGGCTGCGATGTTGTGCAGCGTGGTCGCCGCGATCGCGCCCAGCGCTTCGCGGGTCAGGAAGGCCTGGTGCGCGGTGATGATCACGTTAGGAAAAGTCAGCAAGCGCGCCAGTACATCGTCCTGCAACGGCAGATCGGAACGGTCCTCGAAAAACAGCTGCGCCTCCTCTTCATACACATCCAGTCCCAGATAACCGAGCTGGCCGTCCTTCAAGGCGTCGATCAGCGCCGGTGTGTCCACCAGACCGCCGCGTCCGGTGTTGATCAGCATGGCGCCCGGCTGCATGTGCGCCAGCGAGTCGCGGTTGATCAGGTGTCTGCTTTGCTCGTTGAGCGGACAGTGCAGGCTGATGATCCGCGATTGCGCGAGCAGCTCCGGCAGGCTCAGGTACCGCGCACCCAAGGCCAGGACATCAGGGTTGGGATACGGATCGTGGGCCAGCAGCTCGCAGCCGAAACCGTGCATGATCTTCGCGAAAGTCGCACCGATCTGTCCGGTGCCGACGATGCCGACGGTTTTGCCGACCAGATCGAATCCGGTCAGACCGTGCAGGCTGAAGTCGCCTTCGCGGGTGCGGTTGTAGGCGCGATGCAGACGCCGGTTGAGGGCAAGAATCAGCGCCACGGCATGTTCGGCCACGGCATGGGGCGAGTAGGCCGGAACGCGCACCACCGACAATCCCAGACGTTTCGCGGCCAGCAAGTCGACATGGTTGTACCCGGCCGAGCGCAACGCGATCAGCCGCGTGCCTCCGGCTGCCAGACGTTCCAGCACCGCAGCGCTGAGGTCATCATTGATAAAGGCGCAGACCACCTCGTGCTGCTCGGCCAGTGCGGCGGTGTCGAGGCTGAGCCGCGCGGCCTGGAAATGCAGGTCGATGGCGGCCGGGCAGTCGGCGGCGAGAAAGCTGTCGCGGTCGTAGGTCTGGCTGCTGAAAACGAGGGTGCGCATGGAATCCTCCTGGAACATCGGCGCGGACGGAAAGGTCCGCGCCCACTGTAGTGCAATCGGCGCAGCCGGCATTGCCGTGGATCAGGCGCCGATCCTGGCCTGCGCCGCGAGGCGATTGATCGAACGCTCCAGTTCGTCGAGGGCGGCGGCGGATTTCGGATCGTCCTGCTTGAGCAGTGTTTCGCTGCGCTGGCAGGCGGCGCGCAATTGCGGCACACCGCAGTAGCGGGTGGCGCCATGCAGGCGATGCACGCGTTCGAGCAGGGCGTTGTGGTCGTGACTGTCACGCGCCGCCCGGATGGCTTCGCGGTCGGCTTCCAGTGACGCCAGCAGCATCGCCAGCATGTCCGCGGCCAGATCCGCCTTGCCGGCCGCCAGACGCAGGCCTTCTTCGTGATCGAGGACGAGCAGCTCATGGTTGCCCGCCGCACTGTCGCCGGGCCGCTCCGGCGCTTGATTACGCAAGGCCAGCCCGGTCCACTTCAGCACCACCTGCGCCAGTTGCCGCTCGCTGATGGGCTTGGTCAGGTAATCGTCCATGCCGCTTTGCAGCAGCGCGCGTTTTTCGTTGGCCATGGCGTGGGCGGTAAGGGCGACAATCGGCAGAGGCGTGCAATGCCGTTCACTTTCCCACTGGCGAATGGTTTCGGTGCTTTGCCGGCCGTCCATGCCCGGCATCTGCACATCCATCAGCACCAGATCGAAGGACTCGGTCTGCACCGCCTTGACCGCCGCGTAGCCGCTTTCCACGGCGAGTACCCGCGCGCCCATGTCTTCAAGCAGGGTTTGCACCAGCAGGAGGTTGGCCGGATTGTCGTCGACACACAGCACCCGCGGCGCCCGGCTCGACAACGGCTCGCTCGGTTCATTGCGCGGCTGGCGCGGATTGACCAGATCGGACAGGGCACGCCGCAGCTTGCGGGTGCAGGCCGGTTTGGCCTGCAACTGGCTGTGCGGGTTGGGCACCGACAGGTGAAACAGCGTCTGCTCGGTGGTCGGGCACAGCACCAGCACTTTGCAGCCGAGGTGTTCGAGGTCCCAGATATGCTGATTCAAGCGCTCCGGCAGCATGTCGTTGCTGGTGATGCCAATGACCGCCAGGTCGATCGCCTGATCGGTCTGGTGCGCGCCGGTGACCCCGTTGCTCAGACTCTCCAGGGTGTTGAACGGCGTGACGTCGAGGCCGCAGTCTTCCAGTTGATGCTGCAACGCCTGACGCGCCAGTTCGTGATTTTCCAGCACCGCGACGCGCCGTCCCAGCAGCGGCGCGGCGGGCAAGTCTTCGGCATCGTCGCGGGTCTTGGGCAGGCTCAGGCTGATCCAGAACTCCGAGCCTTCGCCCGGGGTGCTGTCGACGCCGATCTCGCCGCCCATTTGCTCGATCAGGCGCTTGGAAATCACCAGCCCCAGACCGGTGCCGCCGGGTTGGCGCGACAGCGAATTGTCGGCCTGGCTGAAGGCTTGAAACAACGCGCGCACGTCCTGACTCGACAAGCCGATGCCGGTGTCCTGAATGCTGATGCGCAATTGCACGCTGTCTTCGCGTTCGTCTTCAAGCATCGCCCGGGCGACGATGGTGCCTTCGCGGGTGAACTTGATCGCGTTGCTCACAAGGTTAGTGAGGATCTGCTTGAGCCGCAGCGGATCGCCGACCAGCGACAGCGGCGTGTCGCGGTACACCAGACTGACCAGCTCCAATTGTTTGGCATGCGCGGCCGGGGCGAGGATGGTCAGGGTGTCCTGCAACAGATCGCGCAGATTGAACGGAATGTGGTCGAGCACCAGTTTGCCGGCCTCGATTTTCGAGAAGTCGAGAATCTCGTTGATGATGCCCAGCAGGCTGTCGGCGGATTTTTCGATGGTGCCCAGGTAATCGAGCTGACGCGGGGTCAGTTCGCTTTTCTGCAACAAGTGAGTGAAACCGAGGATACCGTTGAGCGGCGTGCGGATCTCGTGACTCATGTTGGCGAGGAATTCTGATTTGATCCGGCTGGCTTCCAGGGCTTCTTTGCGGGCCAGGTCCAGTTCGATGTTCTGGATCTCGATGGTCTCCAGATTCTGCCGCACGTCTTCGGTGGCCTGATCGACGCTGTGCTGCAATTCTTCGCGGGCGTTCTGCAGGGTACCGGCCATGCGATTGATCCCCGAGGCCAGCTCATCCAGTTCGTGGCTGCCCAGCGGTGGCAAACGGGTCTCCAGGTGACCATCCTTCAGTTGCGCGACGGCCTGTTTGATCTGGCTCAGCGGATGGTTGATGGTTCGGCCCATGCGCAATGCCAGCAGGGCGGCACCGGCGAGGCCGGCAGCGATGAGCAGCAGACTGGCGAACAGGCTGCGATAACCACGCAGCAACATGCCGTTGTGCGACAGTTCCAGCTCGACCCAGCCGAGCAGGCGGTCGGATTCGGCGGGAATGACTTCCCCGGCCAGGTTGCGGTGCTTGCCGAAGACCGGCATCAGGTAACGGGTCGCATCGTTGCCGCTGCGCCGTTGCAGTTGCGCACTGTCGCCGTTCGGCGCCTGGTTGAGCATGGTCGGGCCAGCATGGGCCAGGGGCGAGCGGTCCGGAGCGAGGAAAGTTACTGCGCGCACGTCGGGTTGTTCAAGCGATTGAGTGGCGATGCGTTCGAGCAGATTGGCATCGCCGTGCCCCATCGCCGGTGCCACCAACGGCGCCAGTTGCTCGGCAATCATTTCGCCGCGCTGCATCAATTGGCTCTGCAGGTCGGTCTGCTGCGTCCAGGTGAAATAGCCACCCAGCACCAGCGCCATCAGGCTGGTCGGCAATAAGGTCAGCAACAGTACGCGACCTTTGATTCCCAGTTTCTTGAGCACGCCTATCTCCCGCATCCCGCTGATCTGTTGACACATGCGTGCATCCGGCACGCGACATGGTCGCAGTGTAGCGATTTGCAGGCGGGCAATCTTGCGGAAAATGCAGGGTCACGTTCGCGCTCGTTCGTCCGGCAGACGAACCTTGTGTTGCCCGCTGTCGGACAATCTTGAATAATCCGCCAACTGAGAATTACTTGCAGATACTCATGACTCCTGTTTCCGCCACCCAGCCACGCATCCTTTCCATTGAAGACGATCCGGTCCTCGGCGCCTATGTGCACGAGCATCTGGGCCGTAGCGGCTTTGAGGTGACCTGGTGCCAGAACGGCCAGGAAGGCCTGAACATCGCCCAGCGCCAGCCGTTCGACGTAGTGCTCATGGATATTCTGCTGCCGGGGCTCGATGGCCTGAACCTGCTGACGCAACTGCGCCAGAGTCATTCGACGCCGGTGTTGCTGATGTCGGCGCTGGGGGCCGAGGCCGATCGCATCAGTGGTTTTCGTCTCGGCGCTGACGACTACCTGCCCAAGCCGTTCAGCATGGCCGAGTTGCACGTGCGCATCGAGGCGATCCTGCGCCGGGTGGCGCTGGATCGGCGTCCGCCCGTCGTGGCCGCTGCGATGGCCAGCGGCACCTTGCGTTTCGATGAGGAACAATGCGAGGTGTTTTTCCGCGAACAGGCGGCCGGGCTGACCCGCAGCGAATTTCGATTGCTCGAAACCCTGCACCGCAACAACGAGGAAGTGCTGAGCAAAGCCTTCCTTTATCAACATGTCTTGCAGCGCGGCTACGCCGCCCACGACCGCAGCCTCGACATGCACATCAGCCAGATTCGCCGCAAACTCAAAGCCATCGGTTACACCGAGCGCGAAGTGCGCACGGTGTGGGGCAAGGGTTATGTCTTGAGCGCCGCCGATGAAACTGTCTGAGCTGCCGGGGCGGCATTCGCTGTTCTGGAAGCTGGCATGTCTGCTGGTGGCGTTCTGTCTGCTGATGATCTGGCTGAGCTGGTCGTGGGGCCGCTACATGGAGGAGCGCAATCAGTTTCTTTCCAATGAAGCGCGCAGCACCCTCAGCCGTTATGCCGCACAGGCCGAGCAGGCGTGGCAGCGCGGCGGGCGCAATGGCGTCGACGACTGGTTGCAGGGCATGCAACTGCGCGAGGCCAGTTGGGTCGGCGTCATTGGCGCTGATTTGCAGTCGCTGAGCAGCGAGCCGTTGAACGCGGCAGAAGTGCAGCACCTGACGTTTCTGCGCGGCCTCGATTGGCCGATTCACAAGAAAGGCCGGCCGTGGCTGCGCGTGCCGTTTCCCCAGGATCCTGCCGCCGGCATCCTCGTTATCGAATTGCCGGAGCGCTTTATCCCGGGCAAATACCGGGTGTTCTGGCGGGTCATTACCAACGGCGTGATTCCCGGGCTGTTCACCTTGATGCTCTGCGTCGGCCTGTATCGGCTGCTGGTGGTGCCGCTGAACAACCTGCGCGAACAGGCCAACGCCTGGCGCGCCGATCAGTTGAACGTGCGCCTGTCGAGCGGCATCACCCAGCGCCCGGATGAACTCGGCGAGCTGGCGCGAGCGTTCGATTCCATGTCCGAACGTCTGCAATCCACCGTCACCCTGCAACAGCAATTATTGCGCGACCTGTCCCACGAACTGCGCACGCCGCTGAGTCGCTTGCGCGTGGCCAGCGAGAGCGAGCAAGAGCTGCTGCAATTGCGTCAACGCATCGGCCGTGAAGTCGACGGCATGCAGCGGCTGGTCGAGGACACCCTGCAACTGGCCTGGCTGGACACCGACCGCTCGCCGTTGCCGGACGAAGCGATACAGATTCAGGCACTGTGGGAAATGCTCACCGACAACGCCTGTTATGAAAGCGGCTGGCCGAGCTTGCAGTTGCAATGCACGGTTGAAGCGTCGTGCTGGGTGCGCGGCAACCTCAATACACTGGCGCAAGCGCTGGAAAACATCCTGCGCAACGCCATTCGTCACTCACCCGAGGGTGGGATCGTGCGCCTCGATGGTCGGCGCGATGGCGAGTATTGGCATTTGTGGCTGGAGGACCAGGGTGGCGGAGTCGCTGAAGAGGATCTGGAGAGGATCTTTTCGCCGTTCATTCGACTCGACGGCTCGCGGCCGGGGGATGGTGGGTTTGGGCTGGGCTTGAGCATTGCGCGCAATGCGGTGCAACGGCAGGGTGGGTTGCTTTGGGCGCAGAACAGCGGGGAGGGGTTGCGGTTGAATTTGCAGTTGTTGGCTGATGATGGTGTTGCTCACGCGGACGCTATCGCGAGCAGGCTCACTCCTACAATGGATTTGCGTTCACCGCAGATCAGTTGAACAACATAAATCCCCTTGTAGGAGTGAGCCTGCTCGCGATGTAGTCCATTCGCGCGCCGTATCCTGCTGACTTGACGGAGCGCTCGTCTTTTTCTGTATGACATTTCCCAAGCTGCACCAGCGGTCATTTTGAGCTTCCCGAACGGTTTAGGCTCGTGCTTCACCTAACCTTCAAGGAATTGCGCATGAATGCATCCAGCCTTACCGGCAGCTCAGATGGCGACCGTTTCAATGAAGTGCTCGCATTGATCCACAGTTCCAGACACAAGGCCATGCAGGCGGTCAATACTCACCTGATCGAGCTTTACTGGCAGGTGGGCGCGCATATCAGTCGCAAGATTGAGCGGGCGGAGTGGGGGGATTCGGTGGTTGGCCAGTTGGCTGAACATCTGGCTAAAACGCAACCGGGGTTGCGAGGTTTCACTCGGCGAAATTTGTTTCGGATGCGCCAGTTTTACGAGGCCTATCGGGGTGATGAGAAAGTGTCAGCACTGCTGACACAATTGCCGTGGACCCATAATTTGCTCATTTTGACGCAGAGTAAGCTCTCCCAAGAGCGCGAGTTTTATCTGCGGATGGCCATTCAGCAAAAGTGGTCTACTAGAGAGTTGGAGCGCCAATTCAAAACGGCGCTTTTTGAGCGAACCATTGCCGATCCAGCGAAAACCTCCGCCGCGCTCAAACAAACGCACCCGGCAGCGCTTGAAATATTCCGCGACTCCTACATGGTCGAATTTCTCGACCTGCCTTCTGCTCATTCTGAAACCGATCTGCACCAAGGGCTCCTGACAAGGCTGAAGGACTTCCTCATCGAGCTTGGTCGGGACTTCTGCTTTGTCGGCTCCGAATATCCGCTGCAAGTCGGCGGTCGGGATTTTGCGCTGGACCTTTTGTTCTTGCACCGAGGGCTCAATTGCCTGGTCGCTATTGAACTCAAGGTCGGGCGTTTCGAGCCAGAGTATCTGGGCAAGCTGGATTTCTATCTGGAGGCGCTGGACCGCAATGTCCGCAAGCCCCACGAAAATCCGGCCATCGGTGTGTTGCTCTGCGCCAGTAAAGAGGACGAGGTCGTGGAGTACGCCCTCAACCGCAGCCTCTCGCCAGCCTTGATCGCGCAATATCAAACATGCTTGCCGGATAAACAGTTGCTGCAAGCCAAGCTGCATGAGTTTTATGCCTTGGATACGGCCCATACGGAAAACACAGACTAGCTGTCCCTTATTCCCATAAACCATAAGCACCGCACTTTGCGTGATATGGCCTGCGCGGGTTTGCCGGTATGATAGGCGCCCCCGCACGTCTGGATTGCGAATACGCCATGACCCTGCAGTACCCAACCATCGCCGATTGCGTCGGCAACACGCCGCTGGTGCGTTTGCAGCGCCTGCCCGGCGCCACCAGCAACACCCTATTGCTCAAGCTCGAAGGGAACAACCCGGCGGGTTCGGTCAAGGACCGTCCGGCGCTGTCGATGATCACTCGCGCCGAGTTGCGCGGGCAAATCAATCCCGGCGACACGTTGATCGAAGCGACCTCCGGCAACACCGGTATCGCTTTGGCCATGGCCGCTGCGATCAAGGGTTACAAAATGATCCTGATCATGCCGGACAACTCCAGCGCCGAGCGCAAGGCGGCGATGACCGCTTACGGCGCCGAGCTGATTCTGGTGACTCAGGAAGAGGGCATGGAAGGCGCCCGGGATCTGGCCCAGCGTATGGAAGCCGAAGGCCGCGGCAAGGTGCTCGACCAGTTCGCCAATGGCGATAATCCTGAGGCGCATTACACCACCACCGGTCCGGAAATCTGGCGTCAGACCCAGGGCAGCATCACGCACTTCGTCAGCTCGATGGGTACCACCGGCACCATCATGGGCGTCTCGCGCTACCTCAAGGAGCAGAGCGACAGCGTGCAGATCGTCGGCCTGCAACCGATGGAAGGCTCGGCCATCCCGGGCATCCGCCGCTGGCCTCAGGAATACCTGCCGAAGATCTATCAGGCCGAGCGCGTCGATCGCATCGTCGACATGGCGCAAAGCGAAGCCGAAGACGTGACCCGTCGCCTGGCGCGTGAAGAAGGCATCTTCTGCGGTGTGTCCTCGGGCGGTGCGGTGGCGGCGATGCTGCGTTTGTCTCGGGAAGTTGAGAATGCGGTGATCGTCGCGATCATCTGCGACCGTGGCGACCGTTACCTGTCGACCGGCATTTTCGACGCACCCAACTGATGGCCAAACACGAGAGAGGCCTGCGCTTCCAGCCCACCGGCGGCAGCAAGGCCCCGCAAGTCCCGACCGGAAAAAAGCAGCGCTTGAGCATCGAGCGCCTGGCCAATGACGGTCGCGGTATCGCGTTTTTCGAAGGCCGGACCTGGTTCGTCCTCGGCGCCCTTGCGGGCGAAGACGTCGAAGCGCGGGTGCTCGGCGCTCACGGCAAAGTGGTCGAAGCGCGCACCGAACGCGTGTTCGCTGCCAGTGCGTTGCGTCGCCCGGCGCCTTGCCCGCACGCCGGCCGTTGCGGCGGTTGCAGCGTTCAGCATTTGCCCCACGACGAACAGCTCGCCCTGAAACAGCGCATGCTCGCCGAGCAATTGTCGCGGGTAGCCGGTGTCGAACCAGAAGAATGGGCAGCACCGTTGACCGGTCCGGAATTCGGCTACCGTCGCCGTGCGCGCATCGCCGTGCGCTGGGACATGAAAGCGAAAAAGCTGGAAGTCGGCTTCCGCGCTGCCGGCAGTCAGGACATCGTCGCGATCAGTGAATGCCCGGTGCTGGTACAGCCCTTGCAACCGATCATGACCCGGTTGCCGGAGATGTTGCGGCGCTTGAGCAAACCGCAGGCGCTGGGGCATGTCGAGTTGTTCAGCGGCTCGTCATTGGCGCTGTTGCTGCGGCACATGGCGCCGTTGTCCGAAGCGGACCTGACGATCCTCAAGGAGTTTTGCCAGTTTCATGAGGCGCAACTGTGGCTGCATGGCGAGGGTGAACCTCAACCGGTCGAGGCGGGTCAGACGCTCGGTTATCGCCTTGAGCAGTGGGATCTGGACCTGGCTTACCGGCCGGGGGACTTCGTTCAGGTCAATGCCGCGGTCAACGAGGCAATGGTTGCGCAGGCGCTGGACTGGCTGAAACCGGCGCGCGAGGAACGGGTACTGGACCTGTTTTGCGGGCTGGGCAACTTTGCGCTGCCGCTGGCCCAAAGCGTGCGTGAAGTGGTGGCGGTGGAGGGCGTGCAGGCCATGGTCGAGCGGGCCGCTGCCAACGCCGTCAGTAACAATTTGCATAACACAAAGTTTTTTCAAGCCGATTTATCCCAGCCTTTGAGCGCTGCCCAGTGGATCGCAAACGGCTTTTCTGCGGTACTCTTGGACCCACCGCGTGACGGTGCTTTCGAGGTGGTACGCCAGTTGGCGACCCTGGGTGCCAAACGGCTGGTGTATGTGTCGTGCAACCCGGCAACGCTGGCGCGCGACACGGTGGAATTGATCAAGCAGGGCTACCGGTTAAAACGTGCCGGGATTCTCGATATGTTTCCTCAGACGGCACATGTCGAGGCCATGGCGTTATTTGAAGCGGGCCAGGATGGCTCGTCTGAATCCGTCTGATCTGTCCGCGCAGCGCTCGCTTGAGCCCCGCGAGCGCAAACGGGCAGTACAGGTCAGCGATTTGACGCATTGAATCTGCGTCGTAGGGAAGGTAAAGCAGCATGGTACAGGTGAGAGCACACCAGCCGATCAACACTGACGGCAGTATCAACCTCGAGGCCTGGCTCGATCATGCGGTCAGTGTCGATCTGGCACTGGATCGCGAGGCCTTGAAAGAAGCCTGCGAGTTCGCTCGCGAGGCCGAACAACAGTCCAATGCCAAGAAGAATCTGTGGGCCGAAGGCTCCGGCAGTTTCAGTACTGGCCTGGAAATCGCCGAGATTCTTGCCGACCTCAAGCTCGATCAGGATTCGCTGGTCGCGGCGGTCCTGTATCGCGGCGTGCGCGAAGGCCAGATCGAACTCGCCGCAGTCGGCCAGCGCTTCGGCCCGGTGGTGGCCAAGCTGATCGACGGCGTGCAGCGCATGGCGGCCATCAGCGCCAGCCTCAGCCCGCGGCAATCGATGGTCATGGGCACGCAGGGGCAGGTGGAAAACCTGCGCAAGATGCTCGTCGCCATGGTTGACGATGTGCGCGTCGCGTTGATCAAACTGGCCGAGCGCACCTGCGCCATTCGTGCGGTGAAAACCGCCGACGATGAAAAGCGCAACCGCGTCGCCCGGGAAGTCTTCGACATCTATGCGCCGCTCGCGCACCGGCTCGGCATCGGTCATATCAAATGGGAACTGGAGGATTTGTCCTTCCGTTACCTGGAGCCCGATCAATACAAACAGATCGCCAAGTTGCTCCACGAGCGGCGTCTGGACCGCGAGCGTTTCATCAGCGACGTGATGACCCAGCTCAAGGACGAATTGCAGGCCACCGGCGTCGACGCCGACATCAGCGGCCGGGCCAAACACATCTACTCGATCTGGCGCAAAATGCAGCGCAAGGGTCTGGAGTTCAGCCAGATCTACGACGTGCGCGCCGTGCGCGTGCTGGTCCCGGAAATGCGCGATTGCTATACCGCGCTTGGCATCGTCCATACCCTGTGGCGGCATATTCCGAAAGAATTCGACGACTACATCGCCAACCCGAAAGAGAACGGCTACCGCTCGCTGCACACTGCCGTGATCGGCCCGGAAGGCAAAGTGCTTGAGGTGCAGATCCGCACCCACTCGATGCACGAAGAAGCCGAACTCGGCGTCTGCGCGCACTGGCGCTACAAAGGCACCGACGTCAAATCCGGCTCGAACCATTACGAAGAGAAAATCTCCTGGCTGCGTCAGGTCCTCGAATGGCACGAAGAACTCGGTGACATCGGCGGTCTGGCCGAACAGCTGCGGGTCGATATCGAGCCGGATCGCGTCTATATCTTCACCCCTGACGGTCACGCCATCGACTTGCCGAAAGGCGCGACGCCGCTGGATTTCGCCTATCGCGTACACACCGAGATCGGCCACAACTGCCGGGGCGCGAAGATCAACGGGCGTATCGTGCCGCTCAACTACAGCCTGCAGACCGGCGAGCAGGTCGAGATCATCACCAGCAAGCACGGCACGCCGAGCCGCGACTGGCTGAACCCGAACCTCGGTTACGTCACCACCTCGCGGGCGCGGGCGAAGATTGTTCACTGGTTCAAGTTGCAGGCTCGCGATCAGAACGTTGCAGCGGGTAAAACCCTGATCGAGCGCGAACTCAATCGCCTTGGTCTACCGGCGGTGGATTTCGACAAGCTGGCCGAAAAAGCCAACATGAAAACCGCCGAAGACATGTTCGCTGCCCTCGGTGCCGGCGACCTGCGTCAGGCGCACCTGGTCAACCTCGCGCAACAACTGGTCGAGCCGGAGCGCGGCAACGAGCAGTTGGAGCTGATTCCGCGCAAGGCCACCGGTTACAAACCGGGCAAGCGTGGTGATATCCAGATTCAGGGCGTCGGCAACCTGATGACGCAGATGGCCGGCTGCTGCCAGCCGCTGCCGGGCGACGCGATTGTCGGCTACATCACCCAGGGTCGCGGTGTGAGCATTCACCGTCAGGACTGCGCCTCGGTGCTGCAACTGGGCGGGCGCGAGCCGGAACGGATCATTCAGGTCAGTTGGGGGCCGGTGCCGGTGCTCACCTATCCGGTGGACATCATCATCCGCGCCTACGACCGTTCCGGGCTGCTGCGTGACGTCTCGCAGGTGCTGCTCAACGAGCGCATCAACGTGCTGGCGGTCAACACCCGTTCGAACAAGGAAGACAACACGGCGCTGATGTCCCTTACCATCGAGATCCCAGGGCTGGATGCGCTGGGCCGCTTGTTGGGGCGGATTTCGCAATTGCCGAACATCATCGAAACGCGGCGTAACCGTACCCCGTGAAGATCGACGCCAATCAACTGTGGGAGCGGGCTTGCTCGCGAAGAGGTCGTGTCAGTCGAGATTTGCGCTGAATGACACACCGCATTCGCGAGCAAGCCCGCTCCCACATTGATCTAGTGTAGAGACATAACAGATGTATTCATTGGAAGATCTGCTCCACCTGATGTCCCGTCTGCGCGATCCGCAGTTCGGTTGCCCGTGGGACATCAAGCAAACCTACGCGACCATCGTCCCGCACACGTTGGAGGAAGCCTACGAAGTGGCCGATGCCATCGAGCGCGGCGATCTCGATCATTTGCAGGGCGAACTGGGCGATCTGTTGTTTCAGGTGGTGTATTACAGCCAGTTGGCCAAGGAAGAAGGGCGGTTCGAATTCGCCGGGGTGATCGACAGCATCACGCGCAAGCTGATCCGCCGCCATCCGCACGTGTTCCCCACCGGCGATCTGTATGCGCCGCTCGACGTGCCACGCTTGAGCGAAGAGCAGGTCAAACAGCACTGGGAACAAATCAAAGCCGAAGAGCGTGCCGAGAAAGCCTCGGCGCCCGAACAGTTGTCCTTGCTCGACGATGTGCCGACGACGTTGCCGGCACTGTCGCGCTCGGCCAAGTTGCAAAAGCGTGCCGGACAGGTCGGGTTCGACTGGCCGGATGCCTTGCCGGTACTCGACAAGGTGCGCGAAGAGCTCGATGAAGTGCTCGAAGCCATGTCGGAAAATGATCCGGTGGCCGTGGCGGACGAGATCGGCGACCTGCTGTTTTCCGTGGTCAATCTGGCCCGGCACCTGAAGGTCGATCCGGAAACCGCGCTGCGTGGCGCCAACGGTAAATTTGAAAGACGTTTCCGTTTTATCGAACAGGCATTGCGCGACACCCACCGTCCCATGGAAGATTGCACCCTCGAAGAGTTGGACGCCCTGTGGGGCGAAGCCAAACGCCAGGAAAAGAATGAGCCCAGCTGCGGCTGAGCCGTTGCCCAAGTGAGTAAGCATTAATGAGCCTTTCCCTTCGCGACCAGTTGCTCAAGGCAGGACTGGTCAATCAAAAGCAGGCCAAGCAGGTCAGCAAAGACAAGCAGAAGCAGCAGCGTCTGGCTCACAAAGGCCAGATCGAACTGGATGATTCGCAGCAGCGCGCAGCCCAGGAAGCCATGGCCGAGAAGGTCAAGCGCGATCAGGAACTGAACCGTCAGCAGAAAGAGAAGGCTGAAGCCAAGGCCCGCGCCGCGCAGGTCAAGCAGCTGATCGAAGTCTCGCGTCTGCCCAAGCTGACCACCGAGGACTACTACAACTTCGTCGATGACAAGAAGGTCAAGCGCATCTCGGTCAACACGCTGATGCGCAACAAGCTCAGCAGCGGCTCGCTGGCGATCGTGCACCATAACGGTGGCTACGAAGTGATCCCCCGTGAAGCGGCGCTGAAGATCCAGGAGCGCGATCCGCAGCGCATCGTTCAGCTCAACGTGCAGACTGAAGAGGTCAACGCCGAGGACGATCCGTACGCGGCCTATCAGATCCCTGACGATCTGATGTGGTAAGCGATTGTGGCGAGGGAGCTTGCTCCCTCGCCACAATGTGCAATGTTCGCCTGATCAGGCGGACTTCAGATCTCTTTGCTGTTCCTGCACTTCCAGTTCGGCCTTGTAGTTGTGGGCATCGATCTCGTTGTGGAACATGCCGACCAGCAAGTCTTGTTGATGCACATCCCAGATACGGATGCCGGCGGCCAGGCCTTCGTGGGACATGTGTGAATCGTCGCGTTCAGTTACTTTTACAGTCATCTGCTAGCTCCAATTTTTTCAGGTTCTGCAGCAAGGCATGTGCAGGACTCTGTTATAGATTTTGTTAGCCAGCTAAGTAAACCGCCGATGGGCGCAAGGTGTTGTTGCGCATTTCGCAACAGTGCTGCAGGCCGCGTAAACCGCGACATTCGGTCGCAGGACGATTGGTTTCATGACAAAGGTTTCATTTTAAGGACACCGCAAATCCCTTGTAGGAGTGAGCCTGCTCGCGATCGCGGAGTGTCAGTCACCGCTGATATTGACTGATCCACCGCTATCGCGAGCAGGCTCACTCCTACACAGATGTGTGTCGGCCATGAGTTTTATATCAGCCAAAAAAAACGCCCCGAACCAGTCGGGGCGTTTTCACGTGTCGCTCAGCAGCGGGGAATTACTTGCCTTCCCAGCGCTTCAACACCAGCGTGGCGTTGGTGCCGCCGAAACCGAAGCTGTTGCTCATCACGGTGTTGAGGGTGGCGTTCTCGCGGGTCTTGGTCAGCACCGGCAGATCGGCCACTTCCGGGTCGAGCTCGTCGATGTTGGCGGAACCGGCAATGAAGTTGCCTTCCATCATCAGCATGCAGTAGATCGCTTCGTGAACGCCGGCGGCGCCCAGGGAGTGACCGGACAGGCTCTTGGTCGAGCTGATGGCTGGAGCCTTGTCGCCGAACACTTCACGCACACCTTTCATTTCCGCGACGTCGCCGACCGGAGTCGAGGTGCCGTGGGTGTTCAGGTAGTCGATCGGGGTGTCGACAGTCGACAGCGCCTGCTGCATGCAGCGGATCGCGCCTTCGCCACTTGGGGCGACCATGTCGTAGCCGTCGGAGGTCGCGCCGTAGCCAACGATCTCGGCGTAGATTTTAGCGCCACGGGCCAGCGCGTGTTCCAGCTCTTCAACGACAACCATGCCGCCGCCGCCAGCGATGACAAAACCGTCACGGTCCTTGTCATAGGCGCGGGAGGCTTGTTCCGGGGTGTCGTTGCGCTTGCTGGACAAGGCGCCCATGGCGTCGAACAGGAACGACTGGCTCCAGTGCTCTTCTTCACCGCCACCGGCGAAGACGATGTCCTGCTTGCCCATCTGGATCTGTTCCATGGCGGTACCGATGCAGTGAGCACTGGTGGCGCAGGCAGAAGCGATGGAATAGTTCAGGCCCTTGATCTTGAACGGTGTGGCCAGGCAAGCGGAAACGGTGCTGCTCATGGTCCGCGTAACGCGGTACGGGCCGACGCGTTTCACGCCTTTCTCACGCAGGATGTCCAGCGCTTCCATCTGGTTCAGCGTGGAAGCACCGCCGGAGCCGGCGATCAGGCCGGTACGCGGGTTGGACACTTGCTCTTCGGTCAGGCCGGAGTCAGTGATCGCGTCTTTCATGGCCAGGTAGGCGTAAGCCGCTGCGTGGCCGACGAAGCGATAGATCTTGCGATCGATCAGCTCTTCAAGGTTGAGGTCGATGGAGCCGGAAACCTGGCTACGCAGACCCATTTCAGCATATTCCGGGTTGAACCGGATGCCAGGGCGGCTTGCACGCAGGTTAGCGGAGACGGTCTCTTTGTCATTGCCCAGGCACGAAACAATGCCCAGACCAGTGATAACGACGCGGCGCATGCGAATAACCCTTAGAAGTTGTCAGTGGAGGTGAACACGCCGACCCGGAGGCCTTCGGCGGTGTAGATTTCGCGTCCGTCGACACTGACCGAACCATCGGCGATGGCCATGTTCAGCTTGCCCTTGAGGACGCGCTTGATATGAATGTTGTAGGTGACTTTCTTGGCGGTCGGCAGCACCTGGCCGAAGAATTTCACTTCGCCCGAACCCAGCGCACGGCCGCGGCCCGGCAGACCCTGCCAGCCGAGGAAGAAACCGACCAGCTGCCACATGGCATCCAGGCCCAGGCAGCCCGGCATCACCGGATCGCCTTCGAAATGACAGGCGAAGAACCACAGGTCAGGGTTGATATCCAGCTCGGCGACCAATTCACCTTTGCCGTACTTGCCGCCTTCTTCGCTGATATGGGTGATGCGATCCACCATCAGCATGTTCGGGGCGGGCAATTGCGCGTTACCTGGGCCGAACAGCTCACCGCGACTGCAGCGCAGCAGGTCTTCCCGAGTAAAGGCGTTTTGTTTGGTCATGCGAGCTCCTCAATAATCCCATGCGGCAGGTGGGGCAAATCTTCCCGACCGTTCAAAGCGTTCATGCCTCGAACCGGCAGCCTACTCATAGACTATTGCGTTGTGGTGAAAGTCACAGCACCAAGGACATGAATGTACACTTGTGCACTGAAATTTTTATACAAGCCCCTTTCGAGGCTCGTTCGGGTGCCTAAGACTGCCGCACTTTCGCTTTTCACGCCAGTCGCAGATGGTCGAAAAACCGTCACTACCGCACCCAGCGCTGCAGAATCTGCTGTAGGTCGTTGCGTTTGAACGGCTTCGCCAGGTAATCGTTCATGCCCGCTGCCAGACAGGCTTCCCGGTCGCCCTGCAAGGCGTTGGCGGTTAGCGCGATGATCGGTACGTCGCGGCGTCCGGGCAGTTCGCGAATCTGCCGCGTGGCTTCATAGCCGTCGATGATCGGCAGGCGGCAGTCCATCAGAATCACCTCGAATTCGCCGCCCTCGGCACTGCGCACCGCTTGCGCGCCATCGGTCGCCACGCTGACGGCAAAACCGAGGCTGCGCAGCATCGCTTCGATCACGGTCTGATTGACCGGATTGTCCTCGACCAGCAACACCTGCCGTCCTTCACCCTGAGCACTGCCGTTCAAGGCCCGTGGCGCAGCCTGTGGCGGCAATGCCTGTTTATACAGCGCCAAAGGAATTTCCAGCGTGAACACCGAACCGCGACCTTCCTCGCTCTGCGCGCGCAGGGTGCCGCCCATGCGTTCGGCGAGGGTGCGCGCGATCGGCAAACCCAGGCCGGTGCCGCCATAACGCCGTGAAATCGAACTGTCGGCCTGCTGGAACGCGTTGAACATCAACTCCAGGCTTTCGGAAGAAATACCGATGCCGCTGTCACGCACCGAACAGGTGAACCACAGCAGTTCATGATCAAGCGACTGCCATTGTGCTTCGATGCTGACCCGGCCCTGCTCGGTGAACTTCAGCGCGTTGCCGACCAGATTGACCAGAATCTGCCGGATTCGGGTCGGATCGCCCTGAACCTGCAAGCCGCGCATGTCGTCCGGGACCCGCAGATTCAGCGCCAGGCCACGCTGCACAGCGCTGTGCTGGAACGACTGCGCACAGGCGCCGATCAGTTCGGCGAGGTTGAATGGAATGTGTTCCAGCTCCAGTTCCGAACGCTCGATCCGCGAGAAATCAAGAATGTCGTTGATGACCTTCAGCAGGTGTTCGGTGGATTCTGACGCGAGTGCGGCGTATTCGACCTGCTCTTCGGTCATCTCGGTGGTTTCGAGCAATTGCAACATGCCCAGCACACCGTTCATGGGCGTGCGCAGTTCATGGCTCATCATCGCCAGGAAATCGGACTTGGCGTTGTTGGCCTTTTCCGCTTCCTCGCGGGTCTGGATCAGTTGCGCCATCGCCTGATGCTGCTCGCGGCTGGCCTGTTCCAGCGCCTGGGCGAGGTTGTTGATGTGCTGCGACAGCGCGCCCAGTTCGGTGTCATCGACAATCGGCAACGGGGTTTTATAGTCGCCTTCCTGAATCGCCTTGACGGCATCGCCGATGTCGCGGATCGGCTGCGACAGGCTGCCGGCCAGGCGCCGCGCCAAAATAAACGTGAAGAGCAATGCGAACAGCGCGAGGATCGCGGCCTTGAACACGATTTCCTGCTGGCGCTGGCTGAATGCATCGTTGGACAGGCCGACGATTACCCGGCCCAGATAATCTTCGCTGGCCCCGCTTTTGCTAACGTTGGCGTCCTGGAAAAAATCATTGTGCAAGGCAATCCGTTGCAGGCGCACCGGCGCCTGAAACACTTCGACCTGATGCGGACGGCTGTGGGCCGCCGCCGGTTGCTCGACGTACACGAGAATCCGGTTGGCGCTGTCCTGCACTTCCAGAAAACGCACATTGGGCGTGGCCAGGGTCGCTTTCAGCAGGCTCTCCAGCACTTCGTTGTTACCGGAAATCACTCCGTATTCGGTGGCAGGCGCCAACTGGTTGGCGATCAGTTGGCCGGTGTGGTTCAGCTCCTGGCGCAGATCCTGAATCCGCACGAAGGTAAAGAAACTGATCAGCAGCAAGGTCAGCAGCAAGGCCGGGCCGAGGCTGATCAGTTGGGTGCGGGTATTGATGTCCCAACGGCGACGGAAAGTCATGGGCGCGGTTCTCCTTCGGCCAGCGCAGTGGCGGCAGACGCTTCATTGAGCGGTTCGATGCCTAAGGAACGAGCCACTTGCGCATTACTTGAGACTTTGAATCGCTCGGGATAGAGCGCGCGCGGCCAGGTTGCCGGCGGCTGGTCGAGCAAGCGGTCGAGGATGCTCAGCCAATCGCTCTGATCGCTGTAGGTGCTGGCCAGGCTGCCGGCGCGTACGAACGCAACGTTGGGGCCGACCAGGGCCACTTGCCGCGAGTAGCTGCTGAGCAACAGGTTTTTCGCGGTTTTCGGGTTGTACAGATCGGGGTCGTCGAGCCCCAGCAATACATCGCTGTTTTTCAACAGCGCTTGCAGGGGCCGGCTGTCATGGGTGTCGTCCCAGCGCTCGCTGACGATGTGCAGGTTCAACGGTTGCGCGGCCAGGTTCAGCTCTTTGAGCAGGAACTCGCTGTGCTGATCGAACAGCACGCCGACCCGTCGGGCCTGCGGCAATATCCGCCGGATCAGTTGCAACTGTCGGCCCAGCGGCGGATCGCTCCACAGCAGGCTCAAGCGCGCCGGCTGTGAATCACCAAAGCGCTGCCGCGCCTGCAAGCGGCTGATGCGCAGCACCAGCGTCGCCGGGCCTTGTGAGTCTTGCCGGCGCCAATCCAGCGCGGGCAGGTCGAGCAGGATCAAGCGCAGGCTCGCCGGCAATTTGCCCGCCGCCGGCAGACTCGCCAGCGGCTGGAAGCGCACGTTATCGGTGGGGCGCAATTCGCTGAGCGCCTGAACGAACGCTTGCACGCCGGGGCTTTCCTCGGCACCGGTCAGCAGAATATCGGCTGCCTGCACCGCGACGCCGTGCAGCCATGCCGTCACAAACAGACAGAGTCCGGCCAGCCAGTGGCCGGCGCTTGGCATCTTCCGTGACAGGCCGTTGCGCATGCTAGAACTCCAGCTCGGCACTGAAGTACATCAATCGGCGCTCGTCATCGTTGTTATCGACAAAAGTGCTCGGCTCGTGATCGAGGCGCTGCTGCAACACCCCGGCCAGTTGCAACTGCGCCTTGCCCAGCGGGATACGTTTGGCGATGCGCGTGTCGATCCGTTCAAAGCGGTAGCCATTAAGGGCGTTGTCGCCGTAATAGAAGACGGCGCTGTTCCAGCCATGCCCCCAATCGCGCAGCCAGCCGGCGGAACCGCTGTTGCGCGAGGTGAACTGCTGATCCAGCGGATTGCTCGCCTGGGCATCGACAAAGGCATAAGTGAAACGCAAGCGGTCGGCCACGCTCACGCGCCAATCCAGTTGGGTTTCCGTGCCGCGAAAGCGTGAGCTGTTGGCGTTGCTGGCAATGTACTGGTTGTTGCGCAGCGGCTCGCTGATCATCCCGGTGATTTCGTCATAGAACAGCTTCACATCCAGTGCCAGGCCGAGTTCGGCGAAGTAGCCGTTGTAACCCAATTCCCGCGAGCGCATGTGTTCCTGATCGAGATCGCCGGGGCCGCGGGTCTGGACGAAATAACGCGCCGACGACTGTCCATACGCCGAGGGCCGCAGCTTGCTGACCTGATAGCTCCAGTTGACGTTGTTCTCGAACATGTCCGGCGAGCGAATCGCTTCGGAGTACACCGCACGCAGGCCATGGCGCGGGTTGATCAGGTAGTTGATCGCGAAGCGAGGGGTCAGCGAACTGCCGACCAGTTGCGTGTCCTCGAACATCGCCCCGCCCTGTAAAAGCCAATGTTCACTGGCGCGCCACTCCAGTTGGCCGAAGGCGCGCCAGGTGGTGTCGTCGAGCGTGCCGTTGAAATAGGTTTCGGAGTCGGCGCGGTCGTAGCGATAGTTCATGCCGCTGACCAGGCGCAGGCCGTCGGACAGGCTGAGGGTGTCTTGCAGTTCAAGGTCGTAGCGCGATTCGCGGGCGCTCTGGTCGATGTCACCGCACAGGGTTCGACTGGCGCCGTTGCGCCATTGACCGAGCACTTGATTGGCCAGCGCCATCTCCTGCGGTGTGCCGGGTGCCGCGCCGGGGCCGGTGAATTGGCTGATGTTGCGCGCCAGGCGTTCGGTGTAGTTGGGGTTCAGTTGCCACAGTTGCGCCAGTTGCGGGCTGAACGAGACCTCGGCGTCGCAGGCGCGCCAGGTCTGTTGGCGATCCCAGTGTTGGGCCGAGCCTTGTACATAAAGGCTGTGTTCGGGGTTGATGTCGAGGTTCCAGCGCACCGAGCCGGCGTAATCCTTGGCCACCACGTCGGAATTGTTCCCGGCGGCGGTAATCCCTGAGAACACCGGGCGGTAGGTATAGGGCCGCTGATTGCTGCCGTCCTTGGCGTTGAGTTGCCAGTCGAGGCTCTGGTCATCGCTCAGGGTGTGGCTGACGGCGAGACTCAGGCGATTCAAGCGGCGGCTGTCGCGGTAGTCGGTGCCGCTGCGATCGCTGTCGAAACCGTCGTCTTCCTGGCCGGACAACGACAGGCGCAGATCACCGCCGTTCCAGCCGGTGCCCTGGCTGGCGTAGAAGTCGCTGATGCCGCGCTGGCCGCGGGTGTACTTCAGTCGCGTGCCATGGCTGTCCGCGGGGTGGCGGGTGATGATGTTGATCACCGCCATCAGCGCGTTGGCGCCGTAGCTGACGGTGTTCGGCCCGCGAAACACTTCGATGCGTTCGACGTCTTCCAGAGCCACCGGAATATCGCTCCAGTCCACCGTGGCCAGGCCTGCGCGGTACACCGAGCGGCCATCGATCAACACCTGCATGCGCCGCGCGCCGGTGGCATTGGTGCCGTGGTAATTGACCGCGGCCTGATTGCCGTTGAGGTGGCCGACCATCATCCCCGGAACCAGGCGCAGCAGCTCGCTGATGTCACGGGCACCGCTGGCGCCGATCAGTTCGCTGTCGAGTACGGTCATGCTCCCCGGCACTTGTGCCGGCGTCTGTTTCAGGCGCGTGGCGGTCAGCACCTGCGGCAGCGTCTGGCTGTCGACAAACAGATCGTCGGCCTGCAGCAACGGGCTGAACAGCAGCGCCAGCAGCACAGACGAACGCGGTGGGGGAGGGCCAAAAAACACAACGCAGCCTATAGAGCGAAGAATTGGCGCGCATGTTAACCGAGGGCAGCGACTTTTCCAGTCACGTTGTAGGCATTTTCCTAGGTTTTATTGGTCTTCTTCCTACAAGTGCCGGTAATTGACGCAGGGGCTGGCCGCGACCGGGTCGCCCCGTATAATGCCGGCATCGCCACTGGTATGGATTAACGGATTGCATATGACTGAACAGCGCCCGATTGCGGTCCTGGGAGGCGGAAGTTTTGGTACCGCCGTGGCCAATCTGTTGGCCGAGAACGGCCATCAAGTCCGGCAGTGGATGCGTGACCCCGAGCAGGCCGAGGCCATCCGGGTCAACCGCGAAAACCCGCGTTACCTCAAAGGCATCAAGATTCTGCCGGGCGTGACTGCCGTCACCGACCTGCAGGCCACCCTCGACGCCTGCGAGTTGTGCTTCGTCGCGCTGCCGTCCAGCGCGCTGCGCACGGTGCTCGCCGCCCACGCCGAGCGGTTGAGCGGCAAGATGCTGGTCAGCCTGACCAAAGGCATCGAAGCCCAGACGTTCAAACTGATGAGCCAGATCCTCGAAGAGATCGCCCCGCAGGCGCGCATTGGCGTGTTGTCCGGGCCGAACCTGGCGCGGGAAATCGCCGAACATGCGCTGACCGCCACGGTGGTCGCCAGTGAAGACGAAGCGCTGTGCAAGCAGGTGCAAGCCGCGCTGCACGGTCGCACTTTTCGCGTGTACGCCAGCGCCGACCGCTTTGGTGTCGAGCTGGGCGGGGCGTTGAAGAATGTCTACGCGATCATCGCCGGCATGGCGGTGGCGCTGGACATGGGCGAGAACACCAAGAGCATGCTGATCACCCGCGCTCTGGCGGAAATGACTCGTTTCGCGGTGAATCAAGGGGCCAATCCGATGACTTTCCTCGGCCTGGCCGGGGTCGGTGATCTGATCGTTACCTGTTCCTCGCCCAAGAGCCGCAACTATCAGGTCGGTTTCGCCCTCGGCCAGGGCCTGAGCCTCGACGAAGCCGTGTCGCGCCTGGGGGAGGTCGCCGAAGGGGTCAACACGCTCAAAGTGCTCAAGGCCAAATCGCAAGAGGTTGGCGTGTACATGCCGCTGGTCGCCGGTCTGCACGCGATACTCTTCGAAGGACGCACGCTGGAGCAGGTGATCGGTCTACTGATGCGCGCCGAGCCAAAAACCGACGTCGATTTCATTTCCACCAGCGGTTTCAACTGAGTCAACGGGAAGAGCCATGAACGATCCGAAAACCGAAGCCAAGTACGAATCCATCCTCCTGCGGGTGTTGTGGATGGTTATCTATGTGCTGGTCTGGCAAGTGACCCAGTTCATCCTCGGCGCCGTGGTGCTGGTGCAACTGATCTACCGTCTGATCTACGGCGCGCCGAGCGCCAGCCTGATGAATTTTGGCGACAGCCTGAGCCAGTTTCTCGCTCAGATCGGCCGTTTCGGCAGTTTTCACAGTGACCAGAAGCCGTGGCCGTTCGCCGACTGGCCAACGCCGCGCGCCCCGGAAGGCGAAGCGCCGCACACCGTCGCCCCGGCCGCGCATCCGGTGCGCGATGAGGAGCCCAAGCTATGAAACTCTGGGTGCTGCGTCATGGTGAGGCGGTGCCTTACGGCTCGAAGATCGATTCCGAGCGGGAACTGACCGAACACGGCCGCAAAGAAGTCCTGAGCAGCGCCGCTCATTTAATGGGACAACCGTTGACGGCGATCTACGCCAGCCCTTATCTGCGCGCGCAGCAAACCGCGCAGATTGTTCGTGAGGCGTTGGGCTTCGAGCCGGAGATTCGCACCGTCGATTGGCTGACACCGGAGAGCGATCCGGACAAAGTCGCCGAACAATTGGTCTCGGTCAGTAATGTATTGCTGGTCAGCCATAACCCTTTGGTGGGCAATCTGCTCAGCTATCTGCAGCATGGCGCCGGGCATCCGCCGGAGCGGGTCAGTACGGCGGGGCTGGCGGAGCTTGAGCACAGTGAACTGCTGATTGGCTCGATGAACCTTAACAGCCTGAAACACCCGTAACGCTGATCCCTTGTGGGAGCGGGCTTGCTCGCGAATGCGGTGTGTCATTCACGGTTGATGTGTCTGATACACCGCATTCGCGAGCAAGCCCGCTCCCACATTTGAGTTGCGCAATTCTTATGAAATTATTTGTTTGAAAAATCCAACCAAGCACTTGCTTGGTTGACTACGCTTGCTCCAGACCAAAAAAAACAGGAGCGAGTCGCATGTCTGCCGCCTTCCGTTTGCCGCTGGATGTGTTTTACGAACGCGAAGCGCGGCACCCGCGCCAGCGCTTCCTTGTGCAGCCCATCGGCGGCGGGCAGGTCGAGACACTGACCTGGGCCGACGTTGGCCATCAGGCCCGTTGCGCCGCGCACTGGCTACGCGCCCGCGAGTTGCCGCCCGGCAGTCACATCGCGCTGATCTCGAAAAACTGCGCGCACTGGATCATTGCCGACCTGGCGATCTGGATGGCCGGACACGTCTCGGTGCCGCTGTACCCCAACCTCACGGCCGAATCGGTGGCGCAGGTGCTCACTCACTCGCAAAGCGCGCTGGCGTTCATCGGCAAACTCGATGACTGGGCGGGCATGTCCCAGGGCGTGCCGGCGGGCTTGCCGACTATCAGCCTGCCGCTGCATCCGTCCGGCGCGTTCGATTTCAGTTGGGCGGACCTGCAAGGTTGTTCGCCGATTCAGGACGACCCGCGTCCCGCCGCCGAGCAACTGGCGACCATTATTTACACCTCCGGCACCACCGGCCTGCCCAAGGGCGTTATGCACAGTTTCGCCAATCTCGGTTTCGCCACCAGTCGCGGCACGCAGTTGTTCGGTCTCAACGAGAACGATCGACTGCTGTCGTATTTGCCGCTGTGCCATGTCGCCGAGCGCATGTTTGTCGAGCTGGCGTCGATCTACACCGGGCAGACGGTGTTTTTCGCTGAGAGCCTCGATACTTTCATCATCGACCTCAAGCGGGCGCGGCCGACCGCGATGTTCGGCGTGCCGCGCATCTGGACCAAGTTCCAGATGGGCGTGTACAGCAAGATCCCGGCGAAACGTCTGGATTTTCTCCTCGGCCTGCCGTTGATTGGCAAACGGGTCGGGCACAAGGTGCTGGCGGGTCTGGGGCTGGATGCCTTGCGCGTGGCGCTGTCCGGCGCCGCGCCCGTGCCGCCGACCCTGCTCGCCTGGTATCAGAAACTCGGCCTCGATGTGCTGGAGGTCTACGGCATGACCGAGGGTTGCGGCTACTCGCATATCTGCCTGCCCGGCGAGTACCGACAAGGCTGGATTGGCAAACCTTGTCCGGAGGTTGAAGTGCGCATCGATGCGTCCGGCGAAGTGCAAGTGCGCAGCCGGGCGAACATGCTCGGCTATTTCAAGGAACCGCAAAAAACCGCCGAGACGCTGACCGAAGACGGCTTTCTGCGCACCGGCGACAAGGGCGAGCAGGACAGCGAAGGGCGCCTGCGCCTGACCGGGCGGCTCAAGGAAATCTTCAAGACCAGCAAAGGCAAATATGTCGCGCCGGCGCCCATCGAGAATCGCCTGGCGGTGCATTCGCGAATCGAACAGGTCTGTGTGGTGGGCGATGGTTTGAGTGCGCCGTTAGGCTTGTGTGTGCTGTCCTCGGTCAGCCAGGACGAGGGGCGGGTGAGTCTGCAGACGAGCCTGGAAAAACTGCTGGAGGAGGTCAATGCTGTGCTCGACAAGCATGAGCGCCTGCACCGCCTGGTGGTGGTCAAGGACAGTTGGGCCGTAGAAAACGGCTTTCTCACGCCGACCCTGAAAATCAAGCGCAACGTGATCGAAGACCGTTATGGCGCCCGTTTCGAAGAATGGAGCGAGCGCCGCGAGGCAGTGCTGTGGCAGGATTGAGCGACGACTAAAACAACAAGGGAAGTCTGCAATGAGCCTGTGGCGTACCATTCCAAACATCGAGCAGTTGAACGCGATCCAGAAAAATACCATTGGTGAAGTGCTCGACATCCGCTTCGAAGCATTCGACGAGCAGTCGCTGACGGCGAGCATGGTCATCGATCATCGCACTCACCAACCGTACGGTTTGCTGCACGGCGGCGCCTCGGTGGTGCTGGCGGAAACCGTCGGTTCGATGGCCAGTTATCTGTGTATCGATGCCAGCAAGTTTTACTGCGTGGGGCTGGAGATCAACGCCAACCACCTGCGCGGATTGCGCAGTGGACGGGTGACGGCGGTGGCCACGCCGATTCACATTGGCCGCACCACCCATGTCTGGGATATCCGCCTGACCAGCGACGAAGGCAAGGCCAGTTGCGTGTCACGCCTGACCATGGCGGTGGTGCCGCTGGGAGAGCAGCCGCCACTGCGGTGAGGGCAGCGGTAAGGCGATAGCATCACCTGCTTAAAAGTTGAGTTGCGCTCGGGAATATTTTCGCTGACCAGGACTGGTTTCGCTAACAAAGTAGACTTGGTCGACGTCGGTTGGTGGGCTTTCGCGGACAATACCGGCGCCGACCTGGTTTTTTTCAAGGTCCCAGGCCGTTGTGCCCAGTTCTGCGCTCAGGCCGGGCTTGGCAATCGTGACAAACGTCGAGCGTATGTCGCCGATCGCGCTCACGACTGCACGGCTCACCGCCGTTCGGGTGTGTGGGTCCAACGTGTCGTAGCCAGGGATCTGTGATAAAGCCAGATTGGCGACCCGCCCCAGCGATAAAAAGAAATGACGGCTGCTGTAGCCGACCACGGCGTTCTCCTGATTGAAGGTCGGTTCGCGATCATTCGAGGGGATGGTCGGGGTTCCCCTCAGCCCTCTCACGACTGAGGCAGCGGCGGCACTGGCAGCCGTGACTGCCGAGACGGAAAGAACGGACTGCAACACATTTCCGGTTGCATCCGTGCCAAACAGCGTTGAGCCGCCGAACCCGGTGGCGCCTGCTGCCAACCCTGCGCCAGCTACGCTGGCCGCTCCCGTGAGCGGATCGACACGGCCCACAGCGGGGTTGCTCGGGCCGGCATTGGCCAGATACTGCGCCGACATTTCACGAAACAGGGTACCGAAGGCGCTGCCAATCTGGCCCGCCGCGGCTGCATTCCCGCGTGGATCGAGCATGCCGAGCAGGGACGGCGCGGCGCCCAGGGCCGCACCTATTACAGCACCGCCGATTTTCGCAGCCAGAGGTCCCCAATCTGCCGGGGAACTGATGTGCATAGAGCTTTGCGCCCAGTTGGCGCCGGCATAGCCGCTTATGCCACCCGTTACGGCACCCGCCAAAGCACCTCCAATGCTCACCGCAACGTTCGCCGGCGGCAGGAAACCCACGAAGGCCGCTTGCGCGGCGGTGGCAAAAGCTGCGCTGACAAACTCTCGCGTGGCTGTCGCACCCGCTGCCCTGGCGGTATCCAATCCGGTCAGTCCTTGGCGGTCGACAAACCTGACGGGATTGCCGCGCACCATCAAGTACCGATTCATACCATCGGTGATGCCCACCGGATCCGGGCTGATCCAGCGCATCAACCAAGGCGCATAGAAGCGCTGGCCATAAAATAAAGGCCCGTGGCATCAAGCTCCTGGCCTGCGTAGCGGCGGGTCTTGTAACGTGCCTGTACCTGATCGGGCCCTGCCCACCACGAGGTGCCACCGTAGGGAAAATAGTTCTCTTCACAAATAGTGTTGCCCTGATCGTCGAGCACCAGCATGTTCGAGCCCAGATGATTGCTGAACTGGTAGCGATACTGATCGGCAACCATGCCCTCGGTAGCCCAGTGCAGGACTTCAACAGCACAACGTCCTGCCTGCACTGAAATGACGTGCAAGGTTTCATCGGCTCTATTGCGTATTTCCAGCTCTGGCAGATAGCGCGTTTCATGCAGTTGCATGATTGCTGCCGTTTGTACGAGGCGGACTTTGCGCTTGCGCTGACCCGCGCCGTCGTACACATAGCGTTCGCAGTCGTTTGCAGCATCCTTGCGCCTGACCTGATCGACCTGGAGCAATCGTCCGCCAGCACTCCACTGCAACATCTGGCCGGGCTGGAGCGTTTTCCGGTTGCCGTTGATATCGAAGCCGGCGGCAATTTCCAGTTCGTCGGGCAGTGTGCCGCTGATCGTTTGTTCCAGGCCGCGATTGCTGTATCTGGAAATCGCCGTGCGCTGCGTCCAACTCTTGCTTGCGGCACTGTGAACCAGGGTGGTGAGGTTGCCGGCCTCATCATAGGTGTACGTCTGGCGGTAGTTTTCGAGCTGGGCGGAATCTGGTGGAGAGCTGAAGATCGGCTCCGCGGGACCATTGACCGTGCTGCTTCGCTGCCAGCCCGTGGCACCGATCAATTGGTAGAGGCTGTCATAAATAAACGACGAAACAGGGTTGATCGTCTGGTTGCGAAAAAAGCGCGTGGGCTGGGCCATATCCTCGACACTGAGGATGTTGCCGACTGGATCGTAGCGATAGAGCAGATGTTGCAGGGCAGGGCGCCCGTCCGTTCCGGCAATGATCTCAACAAGTCGACCGCTCTGTGGATCGTAGAAATTCTGGCTTATCACGCCATTGGCGGCCGCTTGGCGCACCACCTGATCGTCCGCGTTGTACTGGATGTCGTGCAGCAACAGTCTGGGATGCGAGTCTTGCGCGACTTTCAGACTGATTTGCTTGAGTTGTCCGGCGACGTTCAGTTGGAGTCGCTTTTGATTGCTCATGGCGTCTTGCTGGCTGATCGTCTCCCCCAAGGCGTTATAGCAGACATGGGTAGTTGCACCACTCCCGGACTCGTGGAGCAGGTCTCTTTCCGCCAAGGCTGGCGGCCAGTCCGGCTCGTTAATTTCACTGAGAAAATGCCGTACACACCTGATTGGCTCACCGTTGAGGGTGTATTCAGGAAAAAACTCGCTTCCAGCACTGTCATCATGGCGAATCATGCGGTCGCATTGGTTGTGCGCTGCGCACGATGGCGAGGTGTCGCCGTAACTGAAAAAACCGCTGTTTCTGGCACTTGTGCCCAGTACCTGTTCAACGAGACTGATGGGACGCAGCCGCAAGTCATAGAAGGTCAGCGTCTGCGTCATCTGCCCGTCCCACTCGATGAGGCGTTGTCCTGCCGCGCCTGGCAAGGTCAGCCGAAGTGCGCCATCAACACTGTCGCTTGAAAGGGACCGGCCGGTGAGGCTGGAAATCAACTTCAGGTTTGGGCGGGCATCCGGTTCGCGCTGTTGCAGCGCATACAGGCGTGGATCGCAGGCGTCAGTCAGTCGACCGGCAGCGTTGTAGCGTTGGCGATAAATACGCGGGGCGGTCGGCCCACCGGGCGTTTCACGACAATAGGACACCGTGGCAATGTTCAGCCCACGTGAATCCATCACGGAAACCGTCGGTGTATGCGTGTGCATGAAGCAGCCATCCCGAGTTCGTGGACCTGATTCGTTTATCGTGCACAGGAAGCCAGCGGTCAACTGTCATAAATTACAGGTCGTCGAAGTTTGCGACGACTGGCCTGACGTCAGTATGGATAAAACAACATCGCCACTATTCGTGGCCGTTACGGTCATTGCTGTCCGCGCGGGTCTTGCGGACAATCATCCTCATGTTTTCGCCCACTGGATTTGCCCGCATGTCGCAACCGATCTTTTTCGCCCACGCCAACGGCTTTCCCTCGGGCACCTATGGCAAGTTGTTCGCGGCGCTGGCGCCCGAGTACCGGGTTGCACATCTACAGCAGCACGCCCATGACCCGCGTTTTCCGGCGGATGACAACTGGTACAACCTGGTCGATGAACTGATCCATCACTTGCAGCAGCAGGACCAACCGGTGTGGGGCGTCGGTCATTCCTTTGGTGGCGTACTCCATTTGCACGCGGCGTTGCGTTGTCCTGAGCTGTATCGCGGGGTGGTGATGCTCGATTCGCCAGTGCTGACCCGCACCGATCAATGGGTGATTCGTGCGGCCAAGCGCTTCGGGTTCATCGACCGGCTGACCCCGGCCGGGCGCACGCTCGGGCGTCGTGAAGAGTTCGCCGATCTTGACAGCGCACGCAGTTACTTTGCCGGCAAAAGCCTGTTTCGCGGTTTCGACCCCGAATGCTTCGATGCCTACCTGCAACACGGGCTGCATCGGGTAGACGACAAGCTGCGGCTGCGTTTCGACCCGGCCACTGAAATCAGCATTTATCGCGGCGTGCCGCACACCAGTCCCGGGCGCACCCGGCAATTGCAGGTGCCGCTGGCCGTGGTGCGCGGCCACAAAAGCCGTGTGGTGATGCGTCACCACACCCGTTTTGTTTCGCGTCTGCCACAAGGCGAGGCGCTGAGCATGCCCGGCGGGCACATGTTTCCGCTTGAGCGCCCGCAGGACACCGCGCGGTTGCTCAAGAGTCTGTTCGCTCGCTGGGAAAGCCGTCAGGCTCAGGATTGCGCATGAGCCCGACCTTCGAAGAAGTGCGTCTGAGCTTGCCGCATATCGAACTGGCGGCGCATTTGTTCGGCCCCGAGAACGGCTTGCCGGTGATCGCCCTGCACGGCTGGCTCGATAACGCCAACAGCTTTGCCCGCCTGGCGCCCAAACTCAAAGGCTTGCGCATCATTGCGCTGGACATGGCCGGACACGGACATTCCGGGCACCGGCCGAACGGCGCCGGCTATGCGCTGTGGGATTACGCCCACGACGTTTTGCAGGTCGCCGAGCAACTGGGCTGGAAGCGTTTCGGCCTGCTCGGGCATTCGATGGGCGCTATCGTGTCGATGGTGCTGGCGGGATCGCTGCCGGAGCGGATCAGCCATCTGGCGCTGATCGATGGGGTGATTCCACCGACCGACAAAGGCGAAAACGCTGCCGAGCGGATGGGCATGGCCCTGCAAGCCCAACTGGATCTGCGGGAAAAACGCAAACCGGTCTACACCACACTCGACCGAGCGATCGAAGCGCGCATGAAAGGCCTGGTGGCGGTCAGTCGCGAAGCGGCCGAGCTGCTGGCCCAGCGCGGTCTGATGCCGGTGCCCGGCGGTTATACCTGGCGCACCGATAATCGCCTGACCCTGCCATCGCCGCTGCGCCTGACCGAGGAACAGGCGATGGCGTTCGCGCTTCGAGTCAGTTGTCCGGCGCACCTGGTGGTTGCGGCTGACGGCATGCTGGCCAGGCATCCCGAACTGCTGGAGCGTCTGCCCTTTAGCCATAAACCGCTGCCGGGCGGGCACCATTTGCACCTGAACGACGAGGCCGGCGCGGATCTTGTCGCAGACTGTTTCAATCGCTTCTTCGCCATTCCTTGACTTGCTGCGGGCAACTGCCGAGGCTGGGCGGGTTGAAATGGGAGATAACCACGATGGATGTCTACACCGCTGCACCCCCGATTTGCCACGCCTTGGCGATCCGATGAGCCTGACCAAGCGCTCACTCAGTCTGCTGGCGCTGTGTTCTATCAGTTGCTTTTCGTTTGCCGCGGATGTGCCGGGCAGTCAGGATTTGCCGATCGTGCCGCGTCTGGCCGATGCGCAGATCGTCGACTATCGGCCTGCCGTCGAGCTGGAAAGAATCTATCCGCTGGGTTCGATCCGCAAGATCAGCGGCCAACTGCGCTTCGACGGGCAAGTGACCGCGCGTGGCCAGACCACTTCGGTGACCTACGAGTTGCCGCCCGAACATTCCGCCACCGAAGCATTCACCGCCGCTCGCCAGGCCCTGCAAAAGCAGGACGCCGAGTTGCTGTTCTGGTGTCAGGCCCGCGACTGCGGTGAGAGCAGCCTGTGGGCCAACGAGGTATTCGGCAATGCCAAGCTGTACGGTTCCGATGAGCAACAGGCGTACCTGTTGCTGAGGCTGGCGGCGCCGAGGGACAACACACTCGTGGCGCTCTACAGCATCACGCGCGGCAATCGCAAAGCCTATCTGCACGTCGAACAGTTCGAGGCGAACGCGCCGTTGGGCGAGTTGCTGCCGACCTCGGCGACCTTGTTGCGTCAGCTCAAGAGTACCGGCGAGCTGGATTTCCCCGATCGAGTGGATGAGCCGGGTGAGCCCTGGTTACGCTTGATTTCCCGCAGCCTCAATCTCGACACTACCTTACGGGTCACGGTCTCCGGGCCCAAGGCCGAAGCCTGGCGCCAGGCGCTGATCAATCAGGGCGTACGCGCGGCACGCATGGAAACCGGTAATCTCGAAGGCGCCGGACTGCGCATCCACCTGTTGCGATAAGCTGTATCGGCGAATACCCGCGAGGTGTTCGCCTATTCTTGGCCTGACTGACTATTTTCGAGACCCTCCATGCTCAATAACGATCGCCTGCTGGTGCAGATTCTGCTGCTGGTGTTGTTTGGTGCCAGCCTGTGGGTGATGGCGCCGTTCTGGTCGGCGCTGTTCTGGGGCGCGGTGCTGGCATTCGCCAGCTGGCCGCTGATGCGGCTGTTGACCCGTTGGCTCAATGGCCGTGAATCGCTGGCCGCGGCGATCCTGACGCTGGGCTGGATGTTGCTGGTGGCGGCGCCGCTGGTGTGGCTGGGGTTCAACCTGGCCGATCATGTCCGTGATGCCACGGCGTTCATCAAGGATGTGCAGGTCGACGGTCTGCCGGAGGCGCCGACCTGGCTCGGCGGTGTGCCTTTCGTCGGTGAGCGGCTGGTGGGCATGTGGGACAGCATCGATCAGCAGGGCGCGGCGTTGATGGTCTCGATCAAACCCTATCTGGGTCAGGTCGGTAATTGGTTGCTGGCGCGCAGTGCGCAGATTGGCGGCGGGATTCTCGAGCTGACGCTGAGTATCGTCTTCGTGTTCTTTTTCTACCGTGACGGGCCGCGGCTGGCGGCTTTCGTGCACAGCCTGCTCGAACGGCTGATCGGTGATCGTGCCGGGTACTACATCGAGTTGGTGGCCGGTACGGTGCAACGGGTGGTCAATGGCGTGATCGGGACCGCGGCGGCGCAGGCGGTGCTGGCGTTGATCGGCTTTTTTATTGCCGGGGTGCCGGGGGCGCTGGTACTGGGGATCGTGACGTTTCTGTTGAGTCTGATTCCGATGGGGCCGCCGCTGGTGTGGGTCCCGGCCACCGCCTGGCTGGCATGGAAGGGCGAGTACGGGATGGCGGTGTTTCTCGGGATCTGGGGGACGTTCATCATCAGTGGCGTGGACAATGTGCTCAAGCCGTATCTGATCAGCCGCGGGGGGAATCTGCCGCTGGTGATTGTGTTGCTTGGGGTGTTTGGCGGGTTGATTGCGTTTGGGTTTATCGGGTTGTTTATCGGGCCTACGTTGTTGGCGGTGGCTTATAGTCTGTTGACCGACTGGAGCAAGAGTCAGGCTCGGGTGGTTTAGGGCTTGGCGGCCTTTGGGCCGGCCAGGCTTTGGGTTTTTTGGGGGTACATATCCGTTGCTGCGGTAACGGCTGCTCAGGGTTCCGCCCTTACGGCGGGTGACTTTGGGGGCCCAAAGTAACCAAAGGCCTTTTGCCCTGACGTGCGGCCCCTCGCCTGGGCTCGGGGTTCCTTCGCTGCGGGATCGATCCGGGCGCAGCGTTTCCGGTTTGCTTCGCTGCACCTCCTTGCGCTGTGTACGACTTCGTCGTACGGTCGCTGCGCTCCCACGCCCGGATCAATCCCTCCGCTCAGCCTGCCGACGGGCGCCGTGCATCAAGATCAAGAGCCTTACTCGAGCTAACGCTCATTGTGTTGAGTGGTGAGAGGCAAAAGCGGGTTGCTTTGGTTTTGCGATTTTGTGGGAGCGGGCTTGCCAGCGAAAACGGCCTGACAGCCGACCTGTCTCTTGCAGATGTACACCGCTCCAAACTGTAGGAGTGAGCCTGCTCGCGATAGCGCCGGTACAGACACCATTTTCTTCGAAGATAAACACAGTCCCTGTGGCAGCTGGCTTGCCAGCGATAGCGCCCTGACAGCCGACCTGCCTCTTGCAGATGTACTCATTTCAAGTGTGGGAGCGAGCCTGCTCGCGAAGAGGCCGTCAAACCCCACAGAGATATTGAATCAACCGATGCCTTCGCGAGCTGGCTCGCTCTCACATGACTGGGTGAGGCTCAGCCCCGTGGCAGGCGAACAATGGCGGTCAAACCGCCGCCCGGAGTTTCTTCCAGATTCAATTGCCCACCCAGCCGCTGCGCCGCCTCTCGGGCAATGGTCATGCCCAGGCCCACCCCTCCTGAGTTGCGGTTACGCGAACCTTCCAGCCGATAAAACGGTTCGAACACGGCTTCGCGCTTGTCCTGGGCAATCCCCGGGCCGTGGTCGATCACGCGGATCAGCAGCTGCCCAGGCAGGTCTTGCAGTTCGATTCGCGCCTGCCCGGCATAGCGCAGGGCGTTGTCCATCAGGTTGTTGATGCACGAGCGCAGCGCCATCGGTTGCACCGGCAAGGGATGGCAATGGCCGCTGACTTGAACGTCCGCGCCTTGGTCCTGGGCGTTTTCGCACAGTGATTCGACCAGTGCCTGCACGTCCATCAACTGCAGTGCTTCGCTGGTACGTTGTTCGTGCAGATACGTCAGGGTGGCATCGAGCATGTCGATCATGTCGTCGAGGTCCTGGCGCATCTGGCTTTGCAGTTTGTCGTCGCTGATGTTTTCCAGGCGCAGTTTCAGGCGTGACAGCGGTGTGCGCAAATCGTGGGAGACGGCGCCGAGCATGCGTGCACGTTGTTGTACCTGCTCGCGAATGCGCTGTTGCATCAGGTTGAAGGTGTACGCCGCTTGCCGCGCTTCCCGTGGCCCGGATTCGTCGAGTGGCGGGCTGTCGAGGTCTTCGCTGAGGCGTTCGGCGGCGTCGCTCAAACGCTGGATCGGGCGGCTGAGCAGTTTGGCGCCATACCAGGCCGCGATCATCAAGGTGATGAACTGGAAAGTCAGCGGTACGACCGGGCCACCGAACCAGGGACGCGGACGCGGCGGATAGCGGGGGTCGTGTGCGGGTGCTTGTCCATCGATCCCTTGGGAAAACGGCGCAGAGGGCGGCGGCGGGGGGGGGCCATAGAGCTTGAACCAGGTGAACGCCAGCAGATGCGCCAGGACGATGGCGACAAACAGCACGCCAAACAGGCGGCCGAACAGCGTGTCCAGGCGCAGCCGCATCAGCCGATGTCCCGCGCGTCGAACAGGTAACCCTCACCGCGTACAGTCTTGATCAGGTGCGGGGCTTTCGGGTCGTCGCCCAGTTTCTGCCGCAAGCGCGAGACCAGCAAATCGATACTGCGGTCGAACGCTTCGATCGAGCGGCCACGGGCGGCATCGAGCAGTTGCTCGCGGCTCAGCACTCGGCGCGGGCGTTCGATGAAGACCCAGAGCAAGCGAAATTCGGCGTTGGACAGCGGGACCACAAGGCCATCGTCGGCCACCAGTTGGCGCAGCACGCTGTTCAGGCGCCAGTTGTCGAACCGGATGTTCGACCGCTGTTCGCTGCGGTCATCGCGCACCCGGCGCAGAATGGTCTGGATGCGTGCGACCAGTTCGCGCGGTTCGAACGGTTTGGCCATGTAGTCATCGGCGCCCAGTTCCAGGCCGATGATGCGGTCGGTCGGTTCGCAACGTGCGGTGAGCATCAGGATCGGGATGTCCGATTCGGCGCGCAGCCAGCGGCACAGCGACAAGCCGTCTTCGCCGGGCAGCATCAGGTCGAGGACGACCACGTCGTAGCGCTCGGCCTGCATGGCCTGCCGCATCGCCGCGCCGTCGGTGACGCCGCTGGCGTGGATGTTGAAGCGGGCGAGGTAGTCGATCATCAGCTCGCGGATCGGCACGTCGTCGTCGACGATCAGTGCGCGGATGCTCCAGCGCTTGTCATCTTTCGGCTCGTCCGTCGCAGTCGCAGGGTTGTTGTGCATGGGATGTTCATCTGCCAGTAGGCCGCCAACCACAAAGATGGGCCGCGAGGTTGTGGTTTCAGCATAGGCGTCCACCCAAGGGGCGGGAAGTGCTGATGTAAGGGCGTGTTGCGGCTGGCGAGGCTAGCGCCGACGCTTGTTGACCAGATGTCGGCTGTGTATCGGAGTCGACACAATAGCAGCGGGCGCTATGCTGATCACGGTCGGCGCGACGATTTACCGATCATCGGGTGCCGCGCCGCCGCCGGTTCCGCTACAATGCGCGCCGATTTCGACCTGCCTGAGAGCCCATTCATGTCCGCCTGCCAGACTCCTATCATCGTCGCCCTGGATTTCCCCACCCGTGACGCCGCACTGAAGCTGGCCGACCAGTTGGACCCGAAGCTGTGCCGGGTCAAAGTGGGCAAGGAACTGTTCACCAGTTGTGCCGCGGAAATCGTTGGCACCCTGCGTGACAAGGGCTTTGAAGTCTTTCTTGATTTGAAATTCCACGACATTCCCAACACCACGGCGATGGCCGTGAAAGCCGCCGCGGAAATGGGCGTGTGGATGGTCAACGTCCATTGCTCCGGTGGCCTGCGCATGATGGCCGCCTGCCGTGAAGAACTGGACAAGCGCAGCGGCCCGCAACCGCTGCTGATCGGCGTGACCGTGCTGACCTCCATGGAGCGCGAAGATCTGGCCGGTATCGGTCTGGACATCGAGCCGCAGGAGCAGGTGCTACGGCTGGCGGCACTGGCCGAGAAGGCCGGGATGGACGGTCTGGTGTGTTCGGCGCTGGAAGCCCAGGCGCTGAAAACCGCGCACCCGTCGTTGCAACTGGTAACCCCGGGGATTCGTCCGGCGGGCAGCGCGCAGGACGATCAGCGCCGTATTCTGACCCCGCGTCAGGCGCTGGATGCCGGTTCCGATTACCTGGTGATCGGCCGTCCGATCAGCCAGGCGGCGGATCCGGCCAAGGCATTGGCTGCGGTTGTAGCCGAAATCGCCTGAGTAACACCGCAAAACAATGTAGGAGTGAGCCTGCTCGCGATCGCGGTGGGTCAAACAACGTTAATGTTGGCTGACACACCGCTATCGCGAGCAGGCTCACTCCTACATTTGGTCCGCGGTGGTTTTAGATTTTCAACACCAACTTGCCAAAGTTCTCGCCGCTGAACAGTTTCATCAGCGTCTCCGGAAAGGTCTCCAGGCCTTCGACGATGTGTTCTTTGCTCTTGAGCTGCCCCTTGGCCATCCAGCCGGCCATTTCCTGTGCGGCACTGGCGAATTGCGCGGCATAGTCCATCACCACAAACCCTTCCATGCGCGCACGGTTGACCAGCAGTGACAGGTAGTTGGCCGGGCCTTTGACCGCCTCTTTATTGTTGTACTGGCTGATCGCACCGCAGATTACAACCCGTGCTTTCATGTTCAGGCGGCTGAGGACCGCGTCGAGAATATCGCCGCCAACGTTATCGAAGTACACGTCGACACCTTTCGGGCATTCGCGTTTAAGGCCGGCCACGACCTCTTCGGATTTGTAGTCGATGGCGCCGTCGAAACCCAGCTCGTCGATGAGGAATTTGCACTTGTCGGCGCCCCCCGCGATGCCGACCACGCGGCAGCCTTTGATCTTGGCAATCTGGCCGGCAATGCTGCCCACCGCGCCGGCCGCGCCGGACAACACCACAGTGTCGCCAGCCTTGGGCGCGCCGACATCCAGCAGGGCGAAGTAGGCGGTCATACCGGTCATGCCCAGCGCTGACAGATACACCGGCAACGGTGCGAGTTTCGGATCGACCTTGTAGAAACCTCTTGGCTCGCCGAGGAAAAAATCCTGAACGCCAAGGGCGCCGTTGACGTAGTCGCCGACGGCAAATCCCGGATTGTTCGACGCGACGACTTTTCCCACGCCCAGCGCGCGCATGACCTCACCGATAGCGACCGGCGGAATGTAGGACTTGCCTTCGTTCATCCAGCCGCGCATGGCCGGGTCGAGGGACAGGTATTCGTTCTTGACCAGGATCTGTCCCGCCGCCGGCTCGCCGACTGGCACTTCCTGAAAAGTGAACGTCTCGCGGGTGGCGGCGCCGACGGGGCGTTTGGCGAGCAGGAACTGGCGATTGGTCTGGTTGGTCATGACTGGCACTCGAACGGAATGAAGCCTTGTTGATAGTCCTTCGGCGGCGATGTCGCAAGGTTGGCCGATGCGGCGAATGCATTCCGATCCAGTGCAGTGATAGTCCCCGCCACAGGTTAATCACTGTGGCGCATGAGGACCCAAACAGCCTTCTGATAGTGCTGACGCGGCGTAATCCCCTGTCGCTATGCTGTGGCGCTACTCACCCTGCCACTTTGCGTTCGAGGACATAACAATGAGCATGACGTTTTCCGGTCAGGTTGCCGTCGTCACCGGTGCCGCCAACGGGATTGGCCGCGCCACGGCCCAGGCGTTCGCTGCCGAAGGGCTGAAAGTGGTGGTCGCCGATCTCGATGCGGCCGGGGGCGAGGGCACCGTGGCGCTGATTCGTACGGCGGGTGGCGAAGCGACCTTCGTGCGTTGCAACGTTACGGTCGAAAGCGAAGTGAAAAATCTGATGGACGAGGTCATCAATACTTACGGCCGTCTCGACTATGCATTCAACAACGCCGGAATTGAGATCGAGAAAGGCAAACTGGCCGAGGGCTCCATGGATGAATTCGACGCGATCATGGGCGTCAACGTCAAAGGCGTCTGGCTGTGCATGAAGTATCAACTGCCGTTGCTGCTGGCTCAGGGCGGCGGGGCGATCGTCAACACGGCGTCGGTTGCCGGATTGGGCGCAGCGCCGAAGATGAGTATTTACGCGGCGTCGAAGCACGCAGTGATCGGCCTGACCAAATCGGCGGCGATTGAATATGCGAAGAAGAAAATCCGTGTCAACGCCGTTTGCCCGGCCGTGATCGACACCGACATGTTTCGCCGAGCCTATGAGGCTGATCCGAAAAAAGGCGAATTCGCCAATGCGATGCACCCGGTCGGCCGCATCGGCAAGGTCGAAGAAATCGCCAGCGCGGTGCTGTACTTGTGCAGCGATGGCGCAGCCTTCACCACGGGGCATTCGCTGGCGGTGGATGGCGGTGTCACCGCGTTCTGAGCGACGCTGCTATACAGAACCCGCATTCGTGCGGGTCTTTTGTTCCTGCCAGGTTCCATGATCCGTTAAACAATGTGTATCAAATAGTTAGAACGGTCGCTTTTGGCGGCGTTGTCGCACAGCCTGTACGGCGTGGCTGTGATTTACTGCGCCCAGCAAAACGGACAGGAGTTTGCGCGCTCATGGAATTGAGAATTGACCGACAGGCAATGGTGCCGGTCGTACAGCAGATTGTGGACGGGCTGACTGACTGGATCCTGCAGAGCGGTGTCCCGCCGGCCACTCGTCTGCCCTCCGTTCGGCAAATCGCCCGAGGCAATCTGCTTAGCCAGTCATGCGTGGTGGAAGCGTGCGAGCGTCTGGTATCGCAGGGGGTTTTGACGGCACGGCAGGGCGCGGGGTTTGTCGTGGCGGCATCGCCATCGACGCTCAACGCCGATGAAGAGCTGGCGCCTTTCCTTGGGCGACACGCCTGGTGCGATGCCGTCTGCGCAGTGGCAGGCGGGTTGAAACTGGGCGCCGGCGGCTTGCCGCAGAGCTGGCGCGAGCCCGACGACCTCAGCTATGCACTGCGTGAAGTGGCGCGTACCGATATGGCCAGTCTGTTCAACTACAGTTCGCCTTTGGGCCTGCCCGCATTGCGCGAACAAATTGCCAAACGCCTCAAGACCTTGAATATCGAGGCGCGCAGCACGCAGCTGTTGAGCACTGGCGGCGCCAGTCACGCACTCGACCTGATCGTGCGCACCTTGTTCAATGCCGGTGATTGCGTGGTAGTCGAAACCCCCGGCTATGCGCCGCTGTTCGAGCTGCTGCGGTTGCATGGGGTGCGCATGCTTGAGGTCCGGCGTACGCCGAGCGGGCCGGACCTCGACATGCTCGAAGCTTTATTGCGTCAGTATCAACCCAGCGCGCTCTTCATCAACAGCCACCACCACAATCCCACCGGCAGTTGCCTCACGCCTGCCGTGGCCCAGCACATTCTGCAATTGAGCAAGACTTACGATTTGCGGGTGATCGAAGATGACGTCTACGCCGATTGGCACACCGGTAATGGCGTGCGTCTGGCGGCGCTGGACGACGATGGACGAGTGATTTACGTCGGCAGCTTCTCCAAGACCCTGAGCAGCTCCTTGCGGGTCGGCTTTGTCGTTGCCGAGAGCGAACTGGTCACGCGGCTGGCTCAGGTCAAGATGATCAGTGGCCTGGGCTGCTCAAGGTTTTGCGAAGCGGTATTGACCAGCCTGATGGCAACGGGCGCTTACCGAAAACTGGTGCAGCGCCAGCGCCAGCGCCTGAATGCCGATCGCGCCGCGGCCTTGCAGGCGCTGGAAGACGCCGAGTGGGAGATTTTCGGTAAACCGGTTGGTGGGTTGTTCATTTGGGCGCGCTCGCGGATGAACGACCAGGAAGGCGTGCGCCAACAGGCTCAACGCTGCGGTGTCGTGCTGTCAGCCGCTGACGCCTACAGCCCCAGTGGCGAAACCGGCGATTGGCATCGCATCAATGTGGCCTATGCCTGTGACCCGCGCGCCCGACAGTTTTTTCGCAGTACCGCTGTGGATCGACCTCAAGCGTTCTGAAAACGACGCGGGCGTAGCTTTTTGCCATTATTCCGACGCCAGAGACTTGTGCTGGTTCAAGCCCGTTGCGAATCTTCGGCAATAGACTTTGGCTGGGGACTACGCGCAATGATTTCCGCCGTGCAAGGACGTTTCGCCAACCTCGGTATGGCAACCAAACTGGGTATCGGCTTTGTGCTGGTGTTACTGCTGACCGCACTGGTGGCAGCCATTGGCGTCTGGTCCCTGCAAACCATCAGCCTGCGTTTCGACGGGCTGAAGCAGATGTCGTCGCTCAATAGCGGTTTGCTCAAGGTGCGCCTGCTCGAACAGGAATATGCCTTGCGCGGCAGCCCGAAAACCGCCGACGCCTTGCGTGAAGGTGTGGACGGACTGGTGGCCCTGGCCGGTGAACTCAAGGCGCAAACGCCGGCCAATGTGCCGGTGATGACTGATGTCGAGCAAGCACTGGGGGCCTATCGCAAGGCGTTTGACGAGTTCGTCTCGCTGAGCCAGGCCAAGGACCTGGCGTTGGAAATGGCCAGTTGGTCGGTGTCCAGCGTGGCCAACAATCTCGATGTGCTGCAAGCCGGGCTGGCCGATGATGGTGCCTATACCTTGAAAGACACCGAGGGCAAGGACGGCGCCCAGTTCATCGAGCAGGCGAATCAGGTCAGCCAGGTATCGCGGCTGATGCTGCAAGCGATGAACGAAGCGCATGTTCGTCTCGATCAGAGCCGCAAGGGCGACGCCGACAATGCCGGCGAAGGCAACATCGAACAGGCCGCACAGGCACAGGCGCAGGCCGAAGCGCTGAAAGGCACGGTCAAGGATGAGGGCTATCTGACCGTGCTCAATGAAGTGTCGGGACACATTGCCGGATTCAACGACAAACTGGCGGAGTACACCGGTTTGCTGGCACAGGAAAAAACGGTTTACACACAACTGCATCAGCGTGCCGCGCAAGTGGTGGACCGGGTAAACCAGGCCTATGTCGCCGAGGATGCCGCGATGCAGGCCGAGCTGAAGAAAAACACCCTGCTGATCATCGCTTCCTCGGCACTGGCGCTGTTGGTCGGGTTGATCGCTGCATGGGTCATCACACGCTTGATCGTCGCGCCATTGCGCCATGTGATTGCGGTGGCGCAGCAGATCGCGGCCGGGGATCTGACGGCGACGGTTGAGGTGAACCGCCGTGATGAGATGGGCCAATTGATGTTGGCGATGCAGCAGATGGGCGCGGGTCTGGGCACGATTGTCAGCGGCTTGCAGGCGGGTATCGAGCGCCTGGCCGGTTCGGCGCAATCGCTGTCGGCGGTCACCGAGCAGACCAATCTGGAAGTCAGCAGTCAGAAGGAGGAAACCGAGCAGGTGGCTACGGCCATGAATCAGATGACCGCGACCGTGCATGACGTTGCACGCAACGCCGAAGAAGCGGCGCAGGCTGCACAGACCGCCGAGGGCAAGGTCGAGAGCGGTCAGCAGGTGGTGCGGCAAAGTATGGAGCGTATTGAGCAATTGGCCGATTCGGCCACCTCGGCCAGTTCCAGTATCGAAAGCCTCAGCGCCGAAATCCAGAATATCGGTACGGTGCTTGGAGTGATCAAGAGCGTCGCTGAGCAGACCAACCTGCTGGCGTTGAACGCGGCGATCGAGGCGGCTCGGGCCGGGGAGCAGGGCAGGGGTTTTGCCGTGGTGGCTGATGAGGTTCGCGCGCTGGCACGGCGTACGCAGCAGTCGACCGAGGAGATCGAGCGACTGGTCAGTGCCTTGCGCGCGGCGGCGCAGTCGTCGGTGCAGCAGATTCGCAGCAGTGGCGAGTTGGTGAAGCTGGCGGTCAGCGATGCCTTGCAGACCGAGAGTGCGCTGGGCAGCATTGCGGCGGCGGTGTCGTTGATTCAGCAGATGAATCAGCAGATTGCTGCGGCGGCGGAGGAGCAGAGTTCGGTGGCCGAGGAAATCAATCGCAGTGTCACCAGTATTCGGGCGAGTGCGGATCATTCTTCTGTGGCGATGCGCGGGAATGCGGCTTCCAGTGTTGAACTGGCGCAGTTGGGGGTTGAGCTGAAGTCCATGGTTGGGCATTTTCGGCTTTGACTTGGCGGCCTTTGGGCCGACCAGGCTCTTGGGGTTTTGGGTGAATATCCGTTTTTGCGGTGTTGCGGCTGGCGGTTTCGCCCTTACGGCGAGTCCCTTTTTCAGACGCCAAAAAGGAACCAAAAGGCTTTGCCCTGACGTTCGGCCCGCTCGCTGGGGCTCGGGGTTCCTTCGCTCCGGGATCGATCCGGGCGCAGCGCCTCCGGTTTGCTTCGCTGCACCTCCTCTCGCTGTGTTTGGCTGCGCCAAACGGTCGCTGCGCTCCCACGCCCGGATCAATCCCTGCGCTCAGCCTTCCGACGGGCTCCACGATCAAGAGCGGTACTCGAGCTAACGCTCATTGTGTTGAGTGGGGCGGCTTCGCCGCGAGGGGCTGGACTGGTTTGCGTTGCTTTGCGTTGCTTTTGTGGGAGCGAGCCTGCTCGCGATGGCGCCTTCACAATCACCTCCTTTCTCCCGGATACCCGCAACCTCTGTGGGAGCTGGCTTGCCAGCGAAGGCGGCCTGACAGCCGACCTGTTTCTTGCAGATGTACACCGCCCCAAACTGTAGGAGCGAGCCTGCTCGCGATGACGCTTTCACAATCACCCCATTTCTTCGAGATACCCGCAATCCCTGTGGGAGCTGGCTTGCCAGCGAAGGCGGCCTGACAGCCGACCTGTTTCTTGCGGATGTACTCATTTCAACTGTGGGAGCGAGCCTGCTCGCGAAGGCGTCGTAACAATCACCCCATTTCTCCCGGATACCCGCAATCCCTGTGGGAGCTGGCTTGCCAGCGAAGGCGGCCTGACAGCCGACCTGTTTCTTGCAAATGTACACCGCCCCAAACTGTAGGAGCGAGCCTGCTCGCGAAGGCGTCGTCACAGTCGCCCCAATTTATCCCGGATACCCGCAATCCCTGTGGGAGCTGGCTTGCCAGCGAAGGCGGCCTGACAGCCGACCTGTTTCTTGCAGATGTACACCGCCCCAAACTGTAGGAGCGAGCCTGCTCGCGATGGCGCCTTCACAATCACCTCCTTTCTCCCGGATACCCTCAACCTCTGTGGGAGCTGGCTTGCCAGCGAAGACGGCCTGACAGCCGACCTGTTTCTTGCAGATATACACCGCCCCAAACTGTAGGAGGTGAGCCTGCTCGCGATGGCGGCTTCGGATTACTGCTGCGTCAATTCCGTCGCCCACAAAAAAGCCACCTCGCGGTGGCTTCTCTGGCAGCTTGCAGGCTTAGTCGTAAATGACTTTCTTCTTCCAGTCCGCATCCGCTTCGACATCTTTCAGGCCGGCAGTCAGCTGATTCTCTTCACCTTCAACCGGCGCAATTTTGTCCATGACCTGGGCATTGGCGCGGGCCAGCAGTTTTTCCAGGTATTGCAGTTGTTCGGCGTAGATCTGCGGATCCTGTTGTTTGCGCAGGTATTGCACGCCGCGTTCGAAGGCGAGGCGGGCCTGGCCGGGCTGGTTTTGTTGCAGGGATTGCTGGCCGAGGTTGTTGAAGAATTCGATGTGCAGCAGCACCAGAATATGCCGGACTTCACGGACCCAGTGCTTGGCTTCGTTCGGGGGCAGGAAGCCGTCGTGGGCGGCGCGGGTGATTTGGCCGTGAAGGGCTTCGAGCAGGAAGCGCACGTCTTTGGCTTTGGCTTCGGTCATGATAGGTGCCGGTGGATTGTTGACCGGTATCGATTCGCCCTGGGCGACCAGTGCGCTCAGTTCGCTGATGCGTGCCTTGGTGGTCGCACTGGTTTTCTCCAGATTCAGCAGGCGCTGGCAGACGTTCAGTTCCAGCCGGGTCAGCAACAGCTTGAGCGCCGGTGTCATGAATTGGCCGGGGAATGTCTCGGTCAGTTCGCCGCAACGGCGCAGGCGGTCGTTGAGTTCGACTTTGGTGCGGGCCTTCTCCAGTTTGTTGTTTTCCACCACATGGTTCATGTAGCCAATGGCGATCAGAATTGCGATCCCGGCTACAACTAGCAGGGTGATCATGAGTGGTGTCACCGGTAAGACCTCTTTATAGGGTTCGCATGCGAGTGTAGTGGCTGGGCATTGGGGCGCCTAGCGCCGCTCGACGAGTCGGAGCAGCTGCTGCAATCTGTATCGGCCGCGTCCTGCTTATATGAATGCTGGCGCTTGATGTGCAGATTGCCATCACTGTGCGGTGGACTATAACGCCTTGGCGTGTGGCGGAATATAGGCGTCAGGATTCAGACGACGGAAAAGCCTTACGCGGCCCGGAAAGCAGGTCGAAGTCATTGATTTAAATAAATTTATATCAGGGGGTTGACGACCTCTCAATCCATCCATAGAATGCGCGCCACTTGCAGCGTAAAGCACACAGCGAAACGCGGCAGGGAGTGAATGTTGTAGTGTGTCCCCTTCGTCTAGTGGCCTAGGACACCGCCCTTTCACGGCGGTAACAGGGGTTCGAGTCCCCTAGGGGACGC
>NZ_JABWQQ010000027.1:0-70372 GCF_014268555.1 Pseudomonas sp. SWRI111
AAGAGGCCTGCACAGCCAACCTCTCGGTTGCCTGACACACCGCCTTCGCGAGCAAGCCCGCTCCCACACTAGGTCCTGCATCGAGACATCAATATCAAGCAGCCAAAAACTGTGGAAGCGAGCCTGCACGCGAAAGCTCTCTTCCAGACGACATCAAGCCATCTGACTGTCAAAGGCAATCCCAGCACTTAAACATCATCAAATAACCACGTTTAAACTACACGATCCGTTACGCCATCCAGGCCACAACTCCTTGCGCCGTTGCCTACGCGTACGCCAGAATCCGCCGGCTTACGTGGTTAGGCGGTGGGCTATATCGTTTGTCTGTCACTGAAAAACAGTGATGGGGTTTGGTAGCCCGCGTCGAAACCGTTGTCTAGCGTCACCGTATGCAGTCCCGATTCGGGGCTCGGCTTTTATGGTGGGCATGCGTGGGGCTCCTTTGCGAGCGCCGGGTTTCCCGTTTCGACCGGTCTACCAACCTGCGTATGGCCACCACCCTTCGTTTGGTAGCGAGGGTGCTGGCTCCCGATATCCGAAACTGGAGCACGCCCATGTTCAAAGTAACCCCCAACCCGCCAATCCCCCACGACCGCGCGCTCGACCCGCAAAAAGTCAAAGAAGCCACCGACCGCGCCCTCGATTACTACCTCAGGCCCGAAGACCTGGCGGCTCCACCAAATTCGCCAAAATATCGCCCCGTCTATGTTGTCGATCCTTCGCTGGATGACGAGACCCTGTTGGTCGAAGCCTGCGAGTCGCTTTCATACGCCCACGCCATGGCCGGCAACATCGCCAATTCAATAGGCGGCCCGGAACGCAAACCACTGCTTGCGCTGCAAAAAGTGATCATGCTCAACGAACTGTTGGTCAATCGACTGCTGGACAAGCTGAAGTTGCCTCAATAATTTCGCCGGCTGTTATGGCCTATTCGCGAGCAGGCTCACTCCTACAGGGGGTTGTCGTCGGATACAAACTGTGTTCTCGATCATTTCCAAAGTGGGAGCGAGCCTGCTCCCGAAAACTGCCTTCCAGACAATTCACAAGACCCAGCTATATGCGGCATCGTCTGCGCTTTAAAATCACTCGGAAAGCATGTTTGAGCTACAAAAATCGTTACGGCGCAAGGGCTACAGCAACGTTGTGCCGTTATCTAGGCTGTCTTTACGAAGTGATGATCGCTCGCTGCGATCATTACGCCTTTCAGAAAGACGATACGCTGTTTGTAACTTGTATATTTCTTCGGTACTGGGCCTTTGAGAGTGCTCGGGATTGTAAAGGCTCAGCTTAAAGGTCCCCCTTGGTACTTGGCGAGCTTCCGGAGTGGATCTGAAAAAAGCGTTGTAATCGCCGACAGCGATGCCCGTGGTCAGATCGAATCTAAGCGTTAGTTCAGCGCGGTTGGGCGATGTATAGGATCGACCATAAGAGCTACCTATTTTTTGGGATTTAAAAAACCTGCAGAAGAGCCCATCTGCCAGCGTAAACGTTCGCTCAATGAGGTCTTCTGCTTTGTGAATACTTAAGTGATAACCGTGCACATTCCCGGCGCCATCCGTACCGGTCATACCAAGGAAATTCCATGAAATCGGGCTGCCGGGGAATTGGGTTTCGAACAGCAGCACTGTTGTTGCGTTTATAACGTCGCTGCCGTAATTCCAGTTAAACCGGTCCTCGGTACCAGGGCGTGAAATAAAAACATTTTCGGCAGTCATGTTGTTCTCCCTCCCGTTCGCACGGTGTGAACGTCGTGGTTTTATGACCCCACACTAGAAGTGTTCAATGTTGATGGCTACTGTAATAGTTGACAGGTTGTTTTTATCGGTTATTACGCCCAGAGTGACGGGTTTCGCCGCAAAATACTTCATAGGGCGGTTGCATCGCACGGGTAACCGTAATTTTTTCTGAAGTGTTTAAAAGACACGAACCGTTACGCCACAAGGGCTACAACACCTTGCGTCATTAGCTACGCGTACGCCAGAATCCGCCGGCTTACACGGCTATGAGGTTGGCTTTATCGTTTCTCGGTCACTGACAACTTCAGCGATCGGGTTTGGTAGCCCGCTTCGGTACCGCCGTATGGCGCCACCTTATTCAGTCTCTTTTTGCGGCTGCGTTTTATATGGTGGACATGCGTGGGGCTCATTCGTGAGCGCCGGGTTTCCGTATCGACCGGTCTACCAACCCGCGCATGGCCGCCACCCGTCGTTTGAAGACCTGGCAGCACCGCCAGGTTCGCCAAAATATCGCCCCGTCTATGTTGTCGATCCCTCGCTGGATGACGAAACCCTGTTGATCGAGGCCTGCGAGTCGCTTTCATACGCGCATGCCATGGCCGGTAATATCGCCAACTCGATAGGCGGCCCGGAGCGTAAACCGCTGCTGGCGCTGCAACCGGTGATCATGCTCAACGAGCTGTTGGTCAATCGGTTGCTGGATAAGCTGAAGTTGCCTCAATAATTTCGCTGGCTGTTATGGCCTCATCGCGAGCAGGCTCGCTCCCACAGGGATCGTGATCAGGCACACAATCTATGGTCGCCGCAAACCCAATGTAGGCCTTCGCCTGCTCGCGATGGCGGCTTGCCAGACCCCACTATTTCAGATCAAAACAAAAAGCCCTGACAGCTTTCGCCGTCCGGGCTTCCAAGATCTAAAGATCGCAGCAATCGGCGGCTCCTACAGTTACCGTGCAAAAGCCGACGAAGGCTGCGATCTTTTTGATTTACTCGGTAATGAGTAGCCTGCCAGTGATCACAAATTTATCGAACACTTTCTGCCCATCACGCGCGGCTTGCCGAACATCAAGGAATGTCAGTTCTTCGCGAACTTCCTTTTTGCTGGGTTTGTCGGTTTTTCGGGTGGTGGCCATCGGAGCCTCCGAAGGATGTGTATTCATGCTGACCAGCTTATGTGAATAAGTTTTGACCGGCAAACGATAGAACCTAGCCTCAGCGAGCACCAGTCGGCGCATTCTGGGCGAGTTGTAGGCAGTGTCTGCATTGCTTGAGTGAGGTCGTCGTCGGCAGGGAAGGCCTCTTCGCGAGCAGGCTCGCTCCTACAGGGGATCGTGATCAGGCACAAAATCTGCGATCACCGCAGATCAACTGTAAGAGTGAGCCTGCTCGCGATGGCGGCTTGCCAGACTCCACAAACTTTGATCTGCGCCGTGTTGCAGGCCGCCGAGTACTGGAAGCGCTGTACCATCACGGATTGCGGATCGCGCGGCTCGATCACCTGAAAGTTGATGACTTCGCCTTCACGCATCAGGCTGTTGGGCGTCAACGGCTGGGCCAGCAACACTGCCTGGCGGTCGGTATTTTTGGGCTGGGTGACGCAAGCGGCCAGCAGCAATGTGTTGATGCAAAGAATGATGCGCTGCACAGAACTCTCCGGGGGATCGATTGAAAGAGGCATTACGATTCATATAACCCTGCTTGGGCTCAGCGCAGCGCCATCACCCTTACTCGTTCAAATCCTTGACCAGATAGTCGCCGACAATCTGTGAAACACCGGTCAACGCGGTGCGTACCAGTTCCGGTTCGGTGCGATAGCGCAGCGGCTCATAACCGTAGGTGTTGGCGCCGTTAAACGCGGTGATCGGCTCGTTGCGCTGCCAGATCAACTCGTCGCCGCGCTTCATCACACCGTTGACCGCGATGGTCGGGTAAACCACGCTGCTGAAGCCCTGGGTCAGGGCGAAGCCCCAGTTGAATACGGTCAGTTCAATCTGCGCGTCCGCTGGTTCGTTGTCGCCGACGATTTTGAAGCGGCCGCTGGCGGCGAGTTTTTCTTCGAAGCTCTTTTTCACCAAGTCGCCGAGGTTGATGTTGGCGGTTTCCATGTTGTACAGAATCGCATCGACAGTCGACATGGAGGCCAGGTCGCCGGCCTTCAAACCAGCGGCAAAACCGGCACCGCCGAGTGCCGCCGTACCGATTTTGCCAGCGCCCGCCGCCAGCCCTACGCCGGTGCCGACGCCCGCGCCAATGGCGGCGCCCCATGCTTGTTCGCGGCCCATATAGCTCATTTCCCGGGGTTTCCATGACACCGGGAGGATTTTCACGGTGTGGATCTGGGTACGGTATTCGGGCTTGAATTTCTGGTTGGCGCATCCGGCCAGGAACAGAACGGCGAACATCAGGACAGCGAACTTCTTCATGAAGGACTCATAACAAGGAATGGATTTGCGGAGGTTGTCGTCCGCATGCAGGAATTCTGAAGGGGTAGCGGCTATTAATGTGCCACTATCGTGGCGATCGAATTCCTGCGCCCGAACGGCAATCTAATACCGAAAAACTTGCAGGAGAACGGCGTGAAGATCCCGGCGCATATCTGGAGCGTTAAGGATTTTTCGTGATTTGCATGGATACATGGCGGGTGTGATTGCGAAAAAACCATGAGCGGATGCTTGCTCGAGAATGCTCGGAAGCGACTGGACATGGAGTGATGATCCTGTGAGGTATAAAAGGCCTTATCGCGAGCAGGCTCACTCCTACAGGAGGCCGTGGCCGGACACATAATGGGTGGCCACCGCAGATCCAGTGTAGGAGTGAGCCTGCTCGCGATAGCGGTCTGCCAGACGTCAGCAATCCCGGAACCAAAAAAAACCGGGCAGCTTTCGCCGTCCGGGCTTTCAAGGTTAAAAGATCGCAGCCTGCGGCAGCTCCTACATCGATTATCTGTAGGAGCTGCCGAAGGCTGCGATCTTTTGCTGTCAGCGGTTAAACCGCGCCACCAACGAATACTGTGTATTCGCAGTCTTGGTCAGCTCTTCACTCAGCAACGCCGAGTTATGCGCCTGTTCCGAGGTCTGGTCCGCCAGTTCCGAAATATTGCTGATGTTGCGGCTGATTTCTTCAGCCACGGCACTTTGCTCTTCGGTCGCCGCGGCGATCTGGGTGGTCATGTCGGTGATGTTGGCGACCGCTTCGCTGATGCCGACCAGTGCCTGATCCGCTTCCAGCACCCGCGCTACGCCTTCTTCGGCCTGGCGATGCCCGGCTTCCATGGTTTGCACGGCGCTCGACGCTGTCTGTTGCAGCTTGGCGATCAGCGCATGGATCTGCCCGGTGGATTCGCTGGTGCGTTGCGCCAGTTGGCGAACTTCGTCAGCCACCACGGCAAAGCCACGGCCCATTTCACCGGCACGCGCCGCTTCGATGGCGGCGTTGAGGGCGAGCAGGTTGGTCTGGTCGGCGATGCCTTTGATCACGTCGACCACGCCGCCGATTTCGTCGCTGTCCTTGGCCAGTTGCGTCACGGTCAGGCCGGTTTCGCCGACGACCACGGACAGGCGCTGAATGGCTTCGCGGGTTTCGCCAGCGATGTCGCGGCCGCGGCCGGTCAGGCGATTGGCTTCCTGGGTGGCGTCAGCGGTGCGCTGCACGTGGCTGGCGACTTCCTGGGTGGTGGCGGCCATCTGGTTGACGGCGGTGGCGACCTGTTCGGTTTCCACGCGTTGGCGTTCCAGGCCGGTCGAGCTGTTGTGCGCCAGAGCGTCGGACTGCTTGGCCTGATCGGTCAAGTGTTCGGCGGTGTCCTGCAGACGGGTCAGGCAGGTTTTCAGGCGGGCTTCCTGGCTGAGGATCGACATTTCCAGACGCGCCTGCGCGCCACGGCTGTCGGTGTACATCTGCGCGATCAGCGGGTCGGAAGTGGTCTGTTCGGCCAGGCGCAGCAGGCGCTTGAGTCCGCGCTGTTGCCATTGCAGGCCCATCAGGCCCAGCGGCACCGACAAACCGGCGGCGAGGGCGAAGCCCCACTGCGAGTTGAGCGTCGCGCCGATCATGAAGCTCAACTGGCTGACCAGAATGAACGGCAACCAGTCCTGTAGGATCGGTAGCCATTTGTCCGTCGAAGGAATCGCCGACTTGCCCTGATTGATGCGTTGGTAGAGCGCTTCGGCGCGGCGAATCTGTTCGGCGGTGGGCTTGACGCGCACCGATTCGTAACCGATCACCTGGCTGCCATCAAACACCGGTGTGACGTAGGCGTTAACCCAGTAGTGGTCACCGGATTTGCAGCGATTCTTGACAATGCCCATCCATGGCAAGCCTTGTTTCAATGTGCCCCACATGTGCGAGAACACCGCCGACGGCACGTCAGGGTGACGGACCAGATTGTGCGGCGCCCGGATCAGTTCCTCCCGCGAAAACCCGCTGATTTCAACGAACGCGTCGTTGCAGTAGGTGATCACGCCCTTGGCATCGGTGGTGGAAATCAACCGTTGCTGAGCAGGAAAAGTCCGCTCGCGTTGTGTAATGGGCTGGTTGTTACGCATGGTTTTTCAATCCGCAAGGCTTTGAAAGGTTGTCGGCGCTGACAGGTTTTTATTGAAGTTTTTTTTCAGATTTAAGTAGGCCGTCGCAAAACGGCGCTTGCATCAACTGGCCAGCATCGGATAGGTGAAAAGACCGAAGTGCAGCAGATTCAGGCCGAAATGCGTGGCGATCGCCGCGCCCAGTCCGCCGAAACGGTAGGCCAGACCATAGCCGACCCCGGCCAGTCCCGCCAGCAACACCCAGGTCCAGCCGGCGCCGGCGTGCACCAGGCCAAACAACAGCGAAGCCGACAGCAGCGCGAGGTTGTCGCCGTAGGGCAGGTGTTTGAGGCGACGACTGAGTCCGCCCTGTAGATAGCCGCGAAACAGCGCTTCCTCGACCAGCGTCACCAGCAGCAGATTGTTCAGCACCCACAGCCAGGCCTGATCAGGCCACTTCGGCGCCCAAGTGATCACGCCGAGCAACAATGCGCCGCCGAGGGCGAGGACCGCGCTCAGGGCGAGGGCGGTGGCATAGACGCTCAGGCGCAACGAACGTCGCGCGACAATCCACGGGCAGACCAGCAACAGCCAGAAGCCAATCAGCGGTTTGTCGAGGTTGAGGTACATCGCGAATGGCACAGCATCGTCCGTGAAACGTTGCGGGTCGATGGCGCGACCGTTGGCGAAACCTGGCAGCCAGTGCATCGCCAGCGCGAGAGCCAGCACGATAAACAGGCCATGGCCGAGCCAACGCGCAACCGGCACCTGTTGCTGGCGCACAGCGAACGCGGCGAATAACAAAAGCCCGACAGAGATCAGTGCCAGCCAGCCGAGCTGGCCGTAGCTCAGGGCCAATCCGTAACCGAGGCCGAGAAGCGCGAGATAGAGCCATGGCAACGCCTTCATCGAAAGTCCTTGTGCGAAATTCTGGAAGGGGCTTTCTACACGGGCGAGGGGGTGGGGACAAGTGAAGGTGTGGCGGGGATGGGGAACGTCGCAAATCTGACGGTTCGACACAAAACCCATTGTGGGAGCGGGCTTGCTCGCGAAAGCGGTGTGTCAGTCGGCATAACTGTATCTGTGACACCGCATTCGCGAGCAAGCCCGCTCCCACATGGTGGATCATTATTTCAATCAGGATTCGGTGGGCGTTCGAGATCAGCGCAGGTTGAGCCTGGCAGCCGCGCGCTCGGTAATCTCCGTGCGCAACTTCAACGAAGGCGCCGCACGCAAGCGCGCCTCATCGACAATCGCACTCGGCGCGGCCTCGGGGCTACCCGAATTGAACGGCGGTGCCGGCGCATATTCCAGCTGCAATTGCACCAGCTGCGCCGTGTCGGCATCGACCAGTTCTGCCGCCAGCACCAGAGCGAAATCGATCCCGGCGGTAATCCCGCCACCGGTAAACAGATTGCCGTCGCGAACCACCCGATCCTTTACCGCAATCGCCCCCAGCGTCGGCAGCAGATCGTGATACGCCCAGTGCGTGGTCGCGCGTTTGCCCTTCAGCAGGCCGGCCGCGCCAAGCACCAGCGAGCCGGTGCACACCGAAGTCACGTAACGGGCCTGTGCGGCCTGACGTTTGATGAAGTTCAGCGTTTGTTCATCCTCCATCAGCGGCCCGACACCGCCACCGCCGGGCACGCAGATCACGTCCAGGCAAGGGCAGTCTTCAAACGTTGTCGTCGGTTTGAGCAGCAGGCCGGTGCTGGCGGTGACCGGCATCAGGTCTTTCCAGACCAGATGCACCTGCACCCCCGGCAGCGAAGCGAGCACATCGTACGGGCCGGTCAGGTCGAGTTGCTGGACCTGCGGAAACAACAGAAAACCGATCTGCAACGTCATGGTGTTTTTCTCCATTGAGGGGGTGGACGGCTTGACTGTAGGCGCGTAGGTTCTGGCGCATACGCCAATCACCCCACGAATTACGCCAAATGCCCAAAGCCATTCACGTCCTCGCGTTCGCCAACATGCAGATCCTCGATGTCACCGGGCCATTGCAAGTGTTCGCTTCGGCCAACGATCTTGCCCGTCAGCGCGGCTTGCCGACGCCTTATGCGCCAAGCGTGATTGCCAGCGAGGGCGGGGCGGTGATGTCGTCGGCGGGGCTGGCGGTGCTGGCCGAACCGCTGCCGCAGGCGCCCAGCGACACGCTGATCATCGCCGGTGGCTGGGGCATTTATCCGGCGGCTGAAGATGCGCCATTGGTCGATTGGGTGCGCGAACATGCCGCTGGCTGCCGCCGCGTGGCCTCGGTGTGCACGGGGGCCTTTCTGCTGGCGGCCAGTGGCTGGCTCGACGGCCGCCGCGTGGTAACGCACTGGACGCGTTGCGAACAACTGGCGCAGCAACATCCCAGGCTGCGCGTCGAAGCCAATCCGATTTTCATCAATGACGGCCCGGTGTGGACCTCGGCCGGGGTCACGGCCGGCATCGATCTGGCGCTGGCGATGGTCGAAGAGGACCTCGGTCGCGACATCGCCTTGGACGTCGCGCGCCACTTGGTGGTGTTCCTCAAACGACCGGGCGGGCAGTCACAGTTCAGCGTCACGCTGTCACTGCAAAATCAAGGCAACCGCTTCGATGAATTGCACGCCTGGATCGCTGAAAACCTTGCGTGCGACCTCGGCATTCCCACGCTGGCCGAACAGGCCGGCATGAGCGAACGCAGCTTCATCCGCCACTACCGCGCCGACACCGGTCAGACCCCGGCCCGGGCCATCGAATTGATCCGGGTGGAAACGGCGCGGCGTTTGCTCAGCGATACCGGCCTGCCGGTCAAACGCATCGCAGCCAATTGCGGGTTTGGCAGTGAAGAAACACTGCGGCGCAGTTTTCTCCGTGCTATTGGCGTCACGCCACAGGCCTATCGCGAGCGGTTTTCGGTTAGCGCTGCGGATCACGCAGCATCTTGAAATCGACTTATCCGAACAACACTTTCGACCAGTGATCTTCGCCAATAATAGCGATCGGTATACCGTTTTCTCTCAGCTCAACGGCTTTTTTAATCTTGAGGCCGTAGCTACTGTGGAGCCATTGTTCGTTGCCGATGTTGCCGACGACGAGATAGTGAACCTTCTTACTGACGGAACTACCGATCAGTCCACCTCGCTCGACAATCAAGGATTCACATTCCTTGCGTGGTCCATACGACATTACGCCGGTGAACAAGAACACTCGATTAGGCAAACTTAGTTCTGGGGCGGGAGTATCGAAAGGAAGGCTCGTCGGCGCATATGACATTGTTGCGGCGCCGACGGGCAAACCAGTGAATTGATGGAGCAGTCCCAACAGTTCCACAGACTCGTCGGCATCCAGTACCCCATCGTTAAGCATGCTGGCCAGACGTCTATAGAGAATGTTGACCACCGGATCTTCCAGATGGATCAAGTGCGTTTCAATCCAGTTCTTGAGGAACTCGGCTTCTTGCTGATTAATTTTGCCGTCCGCCGCAAGCCCGACTGCGATGCCTGCGAGTGCGTCTGCTGAACGCCTGTCAATCCGCGCTTCGTGGAAGAAGCGGCTGTTTTGAAATTCCTGATGTAAGTCGACCATCCCTGCCTCTCCTTAAGCCTCAACTTCCGCCACCTGATTGAAATACTTGGTCCGATCCGGGGTAAACGTCACTTTCATGTTCGTCCGCGAGCATGTCAGCGAACGTTCCTCAGCCAAGTCAATATCCAGATCCTCACCACGCAAACCCTGCCACTGCGCGAGATATTTCAGCGAGCCGTATTTCTCGTTTTTCTTCAGGCTGCGACTGACGCCACCTTTCCAGCCGAGTACCGGCAATTCGCCTGCAAGGCATCGCTGAGCCAGATCGGGAAAGCGCTCGGCACGCTGGCGGCCGATTTCCCAGCATTTGATCAGGCCTTTATCGGCGGCTTCCCAGAGCTGGGTGCGGGTCAGCCCGGTGCGAAGAGGGGAGTCGATGCTGCGCTGGACGTGGTGAGGCATTCCGGTTCCTTGAATTCGGGGGTGGTTGGACAGCTCCGCTGTGCCCGTTGCGTTGGATGGTAGGTGCGGATGTAACCGCTGGCAACAGGGTATTTCCGGGTGTGACTGCAAGTTGCAGGGGGAGAATAGTCCAAGGGATGTTGAGGCGGTGTAATCCCCATGACAGGCGGGTTTTGTGGCGAGGGAGCTTGCTCCCGCTCGGCTGCGCAGCAGGCGCAAAGCCAGGCAATGCGGTCCCTCTGGACGGATGGAGACGCAGGGTTTGGGGCCGCTTCGCGACCCAGCGGGAGCAAGCTCCCTCGCCACAAAGGGAATTATTCTGCTGATGGCTGCGTAGGACTTGGCCTGGTAAAGCACAGTTTTGTGGAATATGTCCTACAGACGGTGGCGAGATTTACGGCTGCCAGGAACTCTTTTCCCCACTCAACTTGCGATCCAGAAAACTCGCCGCACTGATCAACGCCAGATGCGTCAGCGCTTGCGGCGTGTTGCCCAAGTGCCGCCCATGGCTGTCGAACTCTTCGGCATACAGCCCCAGCGGATTGGCATACCTGAGCAACTGTTCAAACTCCAGATGCGCTTTTTCCACTTGCCCGGCGCGGGCCAGGCATTCGACGTACCAGAACGAGCATGCGGCGAATGCGCCTTCGGTGCCGCTGAGGCCATCGACATTGCCGTCGTCGTTGCGGTAGCGATAAACCATGCCGTCGCGCACCAGACTTTTCTCGATTGCTGCGAGCGTCGACAGCCAGCGCGGGTCCTTGGCACTGACGAAGCGCACCAGCGGCATCAACAGCATCGAGCCATCCAGCGCGGTGCCACCCTTGTGCTGGACGAAATGTCCGCGTTCCTCATTCCAGAAGTTGTCCCAGATGTCGGCGTATATCGCTTGCCGAACGTTATCCCAGCGGGCGAACGGTGCCGGCAGCGAGCGTTTCGAGGCCAGACGGATGGCGCGGTCCAGCGCCACCCAGCACATCAAGCGTGAGTGCAGAAAGTGATGCTGCTCGCCGCGCATTTCCCAGATGCCGACATCCTCGGTCTGCCAGGTTTCACAGACCTGATCGACCACTTCGCAGACGTGCTTCCAGCCTTCATGGGAAATCGCGTCGCCGTATTTGTTGACCAGATAAACCGCGTCCATCAGCTCGCCAAAAATGTCCAGCTGGATTTGCTCAAAGGCGCCGTTGCCGATGCGCACCGGTGTTGCGCCGCCGTGGCCGGACAGGTGCGTCAGTTCGGTCTCCGGCAGCTCTTGGCGGCCGTCGATGGCGTAGAGAATGTTCAACTTCATCGGTTTGCCGCAGCAATCGCTGACCCGTCCACGCAGCCATTGCATGTAGTGGTTGGCTTCATCGACAAAACCCAAACGCATGAACGCATACACCGTGAACGACGCATCGCGGATCCACGTGTAGCGGTAATCCCAGTTGCGTTCGCCGCCGGGGGTTTCCGGCAGACCGAAGGTGGCGGCGGCGAGGATCGCGCCGTGCTTGCGCGAGGTCAGCAGTTTCAGGGCCAGGGCCGAGCGGTTGACCATTTCTCGCCAGCGACCGCGGTAGTTGGACTGGCCGATCCAGCCGCGCCAGAACAGCAAGGTGCGCTGTAGGCACAGTTCAGCGGCCCCTGCGGCGAAGCGCGGGTCGTCGCTGGCGCCGAGCATGAACGCGGCGGTTTCATTTTGCTTGAGGGTGAACTGCGCCACCGCCGCGTTGGCGTCTAGCGTTAACGTCTGATCCGAGGCCAGGCGCAGTGACGGCTGGCCGGCGGCGCTGAACGTCACGTCCTTATCGTGCCACTGCGCCTGGGTATCGGCGCGACCGTAATCATGGCGCACCGCGCAGCGCAGGTGGAATGTCGCCTCTCCGCTGACCACGCGCACGCGGCGCATCAACAGCGGCAGGGCATCTTCATGGTCGCCGATGGGCAACAGATCAGTGATTTCGACCACCGCTTGTTCACTCAACCAGCGAGTCTGCAAGACGTTGGTGTCGGGCAGATAAATCTGCTCGCGCCGGGCGCCGGGCAAGTCCGGTGCGAGCTGGAAAATCCCTGCTTCAGGGGTGTCCAGCAGCGAACAGAAAATCGACGGGCTGTCGAACTCCGGCCAGCAGAAAAAATCCACACTGCCCCTGTCGTTGACCAGCGCCGCACTGCGCATGTCGCCAATGATGCCGTGGGCATCGATGGCGCTTTGGCGTTCCGGATGATGATCAGCCATTGCCGCGAAATCCCGGATAGAGGCTCATGCCGCCATCGATGAATAGCGTGGTGCCGACGATATAGTCAGACAGATCGGAGGCGAGAAAGACCACTGCGTTGGCGACATCTTCGACGTCGCCGATGCGGCCGTAGGGAATCAGTTCGAGCAGTTTCTCTCCCGCCGCGCCTTCAGTGGCGTCACGGTTGATCGCCGTGCGAATCGCCCCCGGGGCAATGCTGTTGATGCGGATGCGCTGGTGACTGACCTCCTGGGCCAGGCTCTGCATCAATTGATCGACGCCACCCTTGGACGCCGCATAGTTGACGTGCCCGGCCCAGGGAATGCGCTGGTGCACCGAACTCATGTGAATGATCTTGCCGGCGGCCCGGGATACGCCTTCGCGCACGCCCTGACGCTGGAAAATCCGCAACGCCGCGCGGGCGCAGAGAAACTGCCCGGTGAGGTTGACGCCGATCACCGTGTTCCAGTCGTCGAGCGTCATGTCCACCGCTGCGGCGTCTTTTTGCAGACCGGAATTGGCCACCAGAATGTCCAGCGAGCCAAAGGCGTCGACTGTCTCGGTAAACAGCCGCTCGACTTCGTCTTCTTTCGAGACATCGGCACCGATGGCGAGCGCTTTGCCGCCCTCGGCGTTGATTTTCGCAGCCAGCTCTTCAGCGGGTCTGGCGCTGCTGTTGTAGTTGATGACGACGGCGGCACCGGCGGCGGCCAGTGCCTGGGCGGCGGCGTGGCCGATGCCGGAGCTGGCGCCGGTGACCAGCGCTACCTGTTGAGCGAGGGAAATCTGCATGACGATTTACGCCTTGATTCAAGAGACTTAAGTAGCTGACTGATGGCAGGCGCTGAGAGTTCATTGGGTGGATGCGGTGATTGCGCTGGCCCCTTCGCGAGCAGGCTCGCTCCCACAGGATCTGTGCGCGCCGCAAATCCACTGGTGGGAGCGAGCCTGCTCGCGAAGAGTGCTTCACATTCCACTAACAATTCGCCGCTTCCACGCGCTTGAACCCTATGGCAAGTTGGCTGCCCTTGATGAGGCAGTCCCCATGGCAAACCCGTACCGCGAACTGTTCACCGCCCCTGGCGCCCGTGCGTTTGTGCTGGCCGGGATGATTGCGCGCATGCCGATCTCCATGACCGGCATCGGCGTGATCACCATGCTCGCGCAATTGACCGGCGGCTATGCGTTGGCCGGCGCGGTGGCGGCGACGTTTGCCCTGGCAACGGCATTTTGCGCGCCGCAGGTGTCGCGGCTGGTTGATCGCTACGGTCAGGGGAAGGTTCTGCCGATAGCGGCGTTGACCGGTGGCGGCGGGTTATTGATGCTGCTGTTGTGCACGCGAATGCAGGCGCCGAACTGGACATTGTTTGGCTGCGCCGCGCTGGCCGGCTGCATGCCGAGCATGTCGGCGATGGTGCGGGCGCGCTGGACTGAGATCTACCGTGGCCAGCCGCAATTGCAGACGGCCTATGCGCTGGAGTCGGTGCTCGACGAGGTCTGCTTTATCGTCGGGCCACCGCTGTCGGTGGGCTTGTCCGTCGCGGTGTTTCCCGAGGCCGGGCCGTTGGCGGCGTTGTTGGCGCTGGCAATCGGCGTGACGGTGTTCGTCGCCCAGCGCAGCACCGAGCCGCCGGTGCATCCGCATGAGTCTGAGCATCAGCGGTCGATCATTCGTTCGACGGACGTCCAGTGGCTGCTGGCCTTGATGCTCGCCATGGGCGTCATCGTCGGGGTGATCGATGTGGTCAGCGTCGCTTTCGCCCAGCAGCAGGGCCAGCCAGCGGCGGCGAGCATTGTCTTGTCGGTGTATGCCATCGGCTCGTGCCTGGCCGGCATCGCCTTTGGTGCGATGCGCTCGAAGCTGCCGTTGCCGCGACTGTTTCTCTATGGCGGTGTGGCGACGGCAGTGACCACGTTACCGTTGCTGTGGGCGAGCAATATTGTCGGCTTGTCGCTGGCGGTGTTCGTCGCCGGGCTGTTCTTTTCGCCGACGCTGATCGTGGCGATGGCCCTGATCGAACGCATCGTGCCGCCGGCCAAACTCACCGAAGGCCTGACGTGGTTGGTGACGGGGTTGAGTATTGGCGTGGCGATCGGCGCCGCCGGATCGGGCGCGCTGGTGGATGCGTTTGGCGCGCGCAGCGGGTTTTGGCTGGCGATTGCGGCGGGGGCGGTGGTGTTGGTTTCAGCGTTTCAAAGTTTCCGCCACTTGAAATGAAATTCCATTGTGGGAGGGGGCTTGCTCCCGAAGGCGGTGGGTCAGTCACTATCAATGTCACTGACCCGGCGCCTTCGCGAGCAAGCCCGCTCCCACAAGGGGATATGAGTTACCAGCCCCGGCCGGAGTTGACCCAGAAGTTGACCGACAACGACGTCGACACCGATTCCACCTGATGGAACCAGCCCTCCGGCAAGAACAGCAAATCCCCAGCCTCCAGCGTCACCCGCAGAAATGTCACCTCGCGCGCCGCCGGGAAGCGTTCATAGTCCGGCGCGTCCGGGTTGAAGTCGCAGCCGTCCAGGCCACCCTGTGGTGCCGTCGACCATGTACCGAGTGCCGCGCGGTGATGCGGGGCGGCGAGGGTGAATTTCTTCTGGCCCCAGACCTGCGCGAACAGGTTGTCGGTGTCATCGCGATGCAATGGCGTCAGCGTGCCTTTGGGGCCGATCCAGATGCGCGGCGGGATGAACAGCGATGAGTCGAAGTAGGGCGGGTACTGGATCTGTTCCAGCAACTGCGCCGGCAAAATGTTGTTGCCCATGTATGCCGGCGGCTCGCCGTCTGGGCCTTTGACGGCCGGGCGGTCCAGCGAGGCGATGAAATCGGCCATCGACGTGGAGCGAAAATCACGCTCGGTGGAAAAGGTCTTTTTCACGTAGTCGCCGTGGCGGGTGATGCCTTGCAATTGGGCAAAATGCACCAGCGATTCTTCGCGGCTGAGCTTGAACAGTGGCCAGTCGTGCAGGGCATTGCTGATAACCACCGGAACGCCGTTGGGCAGGTAATCGCGCTTGAACTGCTCGACCGACAGTTCGCTGCGCGCAATGCGTTCGACCACGGTCTGCACCGGCAGGCGCGCGGTCAGTCGTTCGCTGACCCGCGGCGGTGTCGGGTAGCGCTTGTTCATGTCGACCTTTTCCACGGTGGCGGCACCGCTGCGCGCATGGTCGATGATCTGCGGCAGCATCGTTGCCAGGCCCATGTTGCCGCCAATCTTCAGGCGACCGCTGGCGAACAGCTCCTCGACGTTGGCGGTGCCGGCCATGATGCCCATGAAATCTTTTTCCGCCACTTCGATGGTCACGTCCGGGCTTGCATGGCGTCCGGCTTCGGTGCGTGTGGTCTGGCGAATTTCCGACCAGAAGGCCTGATGCGGGGCAAACACGAATTGAAAGACCCCTTCAATCCCGACGGCGCTGGCATTGGCGAACAGTAAACTCAGAATCGTCTGCAGGTCCACGGCGATGCCTCTTGTTGGTTTTGGCGTGAACAGGAGACGTGCCATGTGCGGGGAAATTTACCGCGCTGGTTAACTTTCAGCCGCGCTCGTGCGTTCTGTTAGCAATATGGATTTTTTGGAGGTGAGCGCGGTGACTCAGTTGACACTGCTGTGCCTGCCGTATTCGGGGGCCAGCGCCATGGTGTACAGCCGCTGGCGGCGCAAACTGCCCGAGTGGCTAAAGTTACAGCCTGTGGAATTACCGGGGCGCGGCATGCGTTTCGATGAAGCGTTGCAGACCGACATGCCGGCGCTGGTGCAGCAATTGGCCCGTGAGCTGCGCGGTTCGCTGCAAGCGCCTTATGCCCTGTTCGGTCACAGTCTGGGCGCGCTGCTCGCCATTGAACTGGCGCACGCCTTGCGCGCCCTGGGTTGTCCGCCGCCGGTGGCGCTGTTTGCCTCGGGTACCGCCGCACCGAGTCTGCGCGACGAATACGATCGTGACCTGGCGCGCCCCAAAACCGATGCCGAGTTGCTGGAGCAATTAAGCTCGCTGCAGGGCACCAGCGCCGAGGCCCTGGAAAACCAGGAATTGATGAGCCTGACCCTGCCGATCCTGCGTGCCGACTTCCTGTTGTGCGGCAGCCATCGCCCGGTCGAGCGGCCACTGCTCGATTGCCCGGTCCATGTGCTTGGCGGCAGCACGGACCGTGCGACCACCGAACAGTTGATCGGCTGGAGCCGGGAGACCGCCGGCAGTTTCTCCGTGGACATGTTTGCCGGCGGGCACTTTTTCATCCATGAGCACGAAGCCAAAGTGCTGCGCCTGATAAAGGGGCATCTGGACGTTCATCATCGCCGGCTGGGTGCGCTGGCTGCTGTGTAATCACTCCGAAATCGGCTCGAAACCTGTAGGAGTGAGCCTGCTCGCGATAGCGGTGTATCAGTCAAATCATCATTGTCTGGAATACCGCTACCGCGAGCAGGCTCACGCCTACAGGGGTTTTTCATATCCGCAAGCCTGCGCTTTGCCCCCCGCGTGACAGTTGTTCTCATTCGCTAATTTTTCCGGTCTGCATTCGTTTTATAGGGACGACGTGCCTTTGTGCTTCCTGCCTACTGATCCGGATGCTTAGAAATGAATGCTGAAGACTCCTTGAAACTCGCTCGCCGGTTTATCGGGTTGCCCCTGGAAAAGCGCCAGATGTTCCTGGCTGCGCTGAACAAGGAAGGTGTGGATTTCGCGCAATTCCCGATTCCCGCCGGTGTCGCGGCCGAGGACCGTCACGCGTTGTCCTACGCCCAGCAGCGCATGTGGTTTCTCTGGCAACTGGATCAGCACAGTGGCGCCTACAATCTGCCCGGTGCGGTGCGGCTCAAGGGGTCTCTCAACACCGTAGCGGTGGAGCAGGCGTTCGCCAGTCTGGCGGCGCGTCATGAAACCTTGTGCACGGTGTTCGAGCGTCAGGCCGATGACCGTTTGCAGCAGGTGCCGGGCAGTGCGCCGTTGCGCGTCGAGCAGGTCGATCTGCGCGAGTTGCCGGCGCAGGCGCGTGAGCAGGCGGTACTGCGCGAGGTCGAAGCGCAATCGCTGCAGCCGTTCGATCTGGCGTGCGGACCCTTGCTGCGGGTGAAACTGCTGCGCCTGGCCGAGCACGAGCATGTGTTGCTGCTGACCCTGCACCACATCGTCTCCGACGGCTGGTCGATGAATGTCCTGATCGACGAATTCACCCGTTGCTACGACGCCCATGATGCGGGCGCCGAACCGCAACTGCCGGCGTTGCCGATCCAGTACAGCGACTACGCGTTGTGGCAGCGGCGCTGGCTGGAGGCGGGCGAGCAGGCACGGCAACTGGAGTACTGGCAGGCGCGCCTGGGTGATGAACACCCGGTGCTGGAACTGCCGACCGATCACTCGCGTCCGGCCGTGCCGAGCTATCGCGGCACCCGCCATGAATTCACCCTCGACAGCGAGCTGGCGCAACAACTGCGCAGCACCGCGCGCAAGCACAACATCACCTTGTTCATGCTGTTGCTGGGCGCTTTCAATGTGCTGCTGCATCGCTATACCGGGCAGAACGACATCCGCATCGGCGTGCCGATCGCCAACCGTAACCGCGCCGAAGTTGAAGGCCTGATCGGCTTCTTCGTCAACACCCAGGTGCTGCGCACCGAGCTGGATGGCCAGACCCGCATCGCCGATCTGCTGCGCAACATCAAGGACACCGCGCTGGGCGCCCAGGCGCATCAGGATCTACCGTTCGAGCGACTGGTCGAGGCGCTGAAACTGGAGCGCAGCCTGAGCCACACGCCGCTGTTCCAGGTGATGTACAACCACCAGCCGCAGGTCGCCGATCTGGCGGCGCTGACCACGGCGTCGGGGCTGCAACTGAGCGCGCTCGACTGGCAGAGCCGCACGACCCAATTCGACCTGACCCTGGACACCTATGAGCAGGGCGGCAAGCTGCGCGCGGCGCTGACCTATGCCAGCGATCTGTTCGAAGCCTCCACCATCGAACGTATGGCACGGCACTGGACGCGTCTGTTGCAGGCGATGGTCGGTGATGCCGGGCAGTGTATCGGCGAGCTGCCGTTGCTCGACGCAGATGAACTGCAAGTGCTGGTTCACGACTGGAACGACACCGCACAACGCTATCCGCTCGAACAGTGCATGCACCAACTGATCGAGGCTCAGGTCGATCGCACCCCCCACGCCACGGCGCTGGCGTTCGGTGACACCGAGCTGAGCTATGCGCAGCTGGATGCCCGTGCCAACCAATTGGCCCATCTGCTGCGTGAGCAGGGCGTCGGTCCGGATGGACTGGTGGGCATCGCGATGGAGCGTTCGATTGAAATGGTCGTCGGCCTGCTGGCGATCCACAAGGCCGGCGGCGCCTACGTGCCGCTGGATCCTGAGTACCCGCAGGAACGCCTGGCCTACATGATCGAGGACAGCGCGATTACGCTGCTGTTGAGCCAAAGCAGTCTGCTGCAACGCTTGCCGGCCGAAGGGCTGACGGTGATCGCCCTTGATCGGGACGACGACTGGCTGGCGCGCTACAGCGATACGCGGGTGCAGGTGCCGATGCACAGCCTGAACCTGGCCTATGTGATTTACACCTCCGGCTCCACCGGTAAACCGAAAGGGGCTGGCAACAGTCACGCCGCGCTGGTCAACCGCTTGTGCTGGATGCAGCAAGCCTATGCGCTGGATCAGCGCGACGCAGTGTTGCAAAAGACCCCGTTCAGTTTCGACGTTTCGGTCTGGGAATTCTTCTGGCCATTGATGAGCGGTGCGCGTCTGGTGGTGGCGGCACCGGGCGAGCACCGTGAGCCGGCGCGGCTGATCGAGACCATCGGCCGACATCACATCACCACGCTGCACTTCGTCCCGTCGATGCTCCAGGCGTTTATTCACGAGCCGGGCGTCGTGGCGTGCAGCAGTCTCAAACGCATCGTTTGCAGCGGTGAAGCGCTGCCGCTGGACGCGCAGTTGCAAGTGTTCGCCAAGCTGCCGCAAGCCGGGCTCTACAACCTTTACGGCCCGACCGAAGCGGCAATCGACGTGACTCACTGGACCTGCGTCGACGAGGGCGCCGACAGCGTGCCGATTGGCGAGCCGATCGCCAACCTGCGCACCCACGTGCTGGATGCGCAATTGTCCCCGGTGCCGGCTGGCGTGGCCGGTGAGTTGTACCTGGGCGGTGCGGGTCTCGCACGCAGTTACCATCGGCGTCCGGCGCTCACCGCCGAGCGTTTTGTGCCGTGCCCGTTCCATGTCGGCGCGCGGTTGTACCGTACCGGTGACCGCGTGCGCCAACGCACCGATGGCGTGATCGAATACCTGGGCCGTCTCGACCATCAGGTCAAGCTGCGCGGTTTGCGCATTGAACTGGGCGAAATCGAAACCCGGCTGATGCAACATCCATCGGTGCGCGAGGCGGTGGTGCTGGTGCAGGGCGGCAAGCATCTGGTCGCGTATCTGGTGCTCGCTGACGTCGAGCCGGACGCGCAATGGCAGCCAACTCTCAAGGCGTGGCTGCTGGCCGGCCTGCCGGAATTCATGGTGCCGACGTATTTCATGCCGCTGCTGAAACTGCCGGTAACCGCCAACGGCAAGCTCGATCGCCGTGCCTTGCCGGAGCCGGAAGCGGCCGTTCAGCAGGCATTTATCGAACCTGAGGACGACCTGCAAAAAGCCCTCGCGGCGATTTGGCAGCAGGTGTTGGGCGCTGAACGAATCGGCCTGGACGACAACTTTTTCGAGCTCGGTGGTGACTCGATCATTTCGATCCAGGTGGTCAGCCGCGCCCGCCAGGCCGGCATTCGCCTGAGCCCGCGTGATGTGTTCCAGTACCAGACCGTGCGCAGTCTGGCGCTGGTCGCCACGTTCGACCAGCAAACCACTCAAGAGCAGGCTCCCGCCACTGGCGCGGTGCAGCTGACGCCAGTGCAGCATCATTTTTTCGATCAACCGATGGCGGTGCGTGGACACTGGAACCAGTCGCTGTTGCTGACTCCACGGCAAACCCTGCGGGCCGATGTGCTGGAGCGCGCGCTGACGCAACTGCTCAACCAGCACGACGCATTGCGTCTGCGTTTCACTGAAACCGCGCAAGGCTGGCAGCAGGCCTACGCCGAGACCGTCAGCGAATCCGGCTTGTGGCAGCGCCAGGCGGACAGCGCCGCCACACTCGCCACATTGTGCGATGAAGCGCAACGCAGCCTTGATCTGCACGCCGGTCCGTTGCTGCGGCCGCTGCTGGTGCAAATGGCCGACAACACACAACGCCTGTTGCTGGTGATCCATCACCTGGCGGTCGACGGTGTTTCCTGGCGCGTGCTGCTGGAAGATTTGCAGCAGGCCTGCACGCAACTGGAAAGTGGCGGCGGCGTGGTGCTGCCAGCGCGGACCAGCGCTTATCAGGCATGGGCTGAACACCTGCATGATTACCAGCCGCAACTGAGTTCCCAAGTGCCGTACTGGCAGCAACAAACGGCGGCGGCCGAGTTGCCATGCGACCGCGCCGACGGCAGCCTGGAAAACCGTTTCGGGCAGAAAATCGAAGTGCGCCTGGACAGCGACCTCACCCGGCAACTGCTGCAAACCGCGCCGGCGGCTTATCGCACCCAGGTCAATGACCTGCTGCTGACCGCCCTGGCGCGAGTGATTTGCCGCTGGAGCGGTCAGCCCTCGGCACTGATCCAGCTGGAAGGGCATGGCCGCGAAGACTTGTTCGATGACCTCGACCTGACCCGCACCGTGGGTTGGTTCACCAGCCTGTTTCCGGTCAGCCTGCAACCGCTCGATAGCCTGTCGGCCTCAATCAAGTCGATCAAGGAGCAACTGCGTGCGGTGCCCGGCAAAGGCCTGGGTTATGGCGTGCTGCGTTACCTCGGTGAGCCAGCGGTGCAGCAGTCGCTCGCCGCGCTGACGCCGCCGCGCATCACCTTCAATTACCTCGGCCAGTTTGATCGCCAGTTCGACGAGGCTGCGCTCTGGGAACCGGCCCGCGAACGCAGCGGTACGGCGCAAGACCAGCAGGCGCCGCTGGCCAACTGGCTGACGGTCGAAGGCCAGGTGTATGGCGGCGAACTCGCCCTGCAATGGGGTTTCAGCGAGCAGATGTTCGATGCCGCGACCATCGCAACGTTGGCCAGCGCTTATACCGACGAACTCAAGGCGCTGATCGACCATTGCTGCCGGACCCCGGCCGGGCAGGCGACACCGTCTGACTTCCCGCTGGCCAGCGTGACCCAGCAGCAACTCGACGATTTGCCGCTGACGCTGCCGGCGCTTGAAGACCTGTATCCGCTGTCGCCGATGCAGCAGGGCATGCTGTTCCACACCCTGTACGAGCCGCAGGTTGGCGCTTACATCAACCAGTTGCGCCTGGACATTAACGGCCTCGATCTCGTGCGTTTCAGCGCAGCCTGGCAAGCGGCGCTGGCGCGTCATGACATCCTGCGCAGCAGTTTTCACTGGCAGGGCCTGCACAGCGCGCATCAGGCGATTCATAGGCAGGTCGAGCTGCCATTGCAGGTGATCGAGCAGACCGATGCCGACCTCGATGCCTTGGCCGATGCCGAGCGCGAGCGGGGTTTCGAGTTGAGCGCCGCGCCGCTGTTGCGTCTGCAATTGGTGCGTAGCGGTGCGCACGCCTGGCACCTGATCTACACCAGTCATCACATCCTTATGGACGGCTGGAGCAACGCCCAATTGCTCGCCGAAGTGATCCAGCACTACGCTGGGCAAGCGCCGGGCAAACCGCTGGGCCAATACCGCGATTACCTCGGCTGGTTGCAGCAACAATCGGCCAGCGCCGGTGAGCAGTTCTGGACGGCCGCGCTGGCTCCGCTGCACACGCCGACGCTGCTCGCCGAAGCCTTGCGCCCACCGGTTGCCGGGCAGGGCAGTGAAGAGCTGATCGTTGCGCTCGATGAGGCCGCCACCCGCGCGCTGGCGGATTTCGCCCGCCAGCACAAAGTCACCCTGAACACCGTGATGCAAGCGGCGTGGGCGCTGTTGCTGCAACGCTATACCGGTCAGGATTACGTGGCGTTTGGCGCCACGGTTGCCGGTCGTTCGGCGGCATTGCCGGGCATCGAGCAACAGCTGGGGCTGTTCATCAATACACTGCCGATGGTCTGCGGCGCAGCGCCGGACCAACCACTGGGCCAGTGGCTCGGCGAGTTGCAGGCGCAAAACCTGAGCATGCGCGAGTTTGAACATGTGCCGCTCTACGATATTCAGGGTTGGGCCGGGCACCAAGGCACGGCGCTGTTCGACAGCCTGTTGGTATTCGAAAACTTCCCGGTGGCCGAAGCGCTCAAGCGCGGCGCGCCGGCCGGGTTGTCTTTCGGCGACCTGCACAACCACGAACGCACCCATTATCCGCTGACCCTGGGCATCGAACTGGCCGCCGGCCTGAGCCTGGAATTCAGCTACGACACCGCGCGTTTCAGTGCCGCGCAAGTGGCGCAGTTGAGCGCCAATCTGCAGCACTTGCTCGCGCAAATGGTTGCGACCCCTGACATCCGTCTCGGCGCGTTGCAGTTGCTGGACGATGCGGGGCGCGCGCAGGTGCTGGCCGCCAGTCAACCGCTGCCGCTGCAACTGCGCAGCGAAGCGCTGGTGCACCAACGCTTTGCCGCCCAGGCGGCTGCGACGCCCCACGCGTTGGCGTTGCAAGTCGGCGAGCAACAGCTGAGCTACGGCGAATTGAACGCGCAGGCCAACCGCCTGGCCCATCGCTTGCTGGCGCTTGGCGTCGCGCCCGGCCAGCGCATTGGCTTGGCGATGCGTCGCGGGCCGCAGTTGATCGTCAGCCTGCTGGCGGTCCTGAAAAGCGCTGCGGCCTACGTGCCGCTTGATCCGCAATACCCGGCTGAGCGTCTCGCCTACATGATCGGTGACAGCCGTCTCGATCTGTTGCTGTGCGAGTCCGATTTGCTGGCTGACCTGCCGCTGCCGACCACGCTGACGCGTCTGAGCCTTGGCGATCTGCAGGCTGAGCTGGCCGCTTATGCCGACACCGATCCAGACAACCAGGCAGTCGCGGCGGACCTCGCGTACGTCATCTACACCTCCGGCTCGACCGGGCAACCCAAAGGCGTGGCGATCGATCATGGCGCGCTGCGCGAATTCTGCCAGACCGCTGCCGATTATTCGCGACTGACCGTCGAGGATCGCGTGCTGCAATTTGCGACCTTCAGCTTCGACGGTTTCGTCGAGCAGTGCTACCCGCCGCTGTGTGTCGGCGCGGCGCTGGTCATGCGCGGCGACGAGCCGTGGGATGTCGGCCAGATGGCCGCTGCCATCGTTGCGCACCAGGTGACACTCGCCGACTTGCCGGCGGCGTACTGGTATTTGCTGGCGCGCGAATGCGCCAACGGCCGCGTGGCGGGGCTGGGCCAGCTGCGTCAGGTTCACGTCGGTGGCGAGGCGATGTCCGTCGAGGGCTTGCGCCTGTGGCACGCCGCGGGTCTGGGCCATGTGCGGCTGCTCAATACCTACGGTCCGACCGAGGCGACGGTGGTGTCCAGCGTGCATGAATGCCGTCTGCAAGATGCCAGCGACACCTTCGGTATTCCGATTGGTCAGGCCACGGCGGGACGCGCGTTGTATGTGCTGGATGCGGCGGGCGAGTTGCTTGCGGCCGAAGGCGTCGGCGAACTGTACATCGGCGCGCAAGCGTGTCTGGCGCAGTGCTATTTCGACCGCCCGGCGCTGACCGCCGAGCGTTTCCTGCCGGACCCGTTCGGCGGCGAGCCGGGCGCGCGTCTGTATCGCAGCGGTGACCTGGCGCGCTACAACGCGGCCGGTGCGCTGGAATACGTCGGGCGCATCGACCATCAGGTGAAAATCCGCGGTTTTCGCATCGAAATGGGCGAAATCGAAGCCTGCCTGCAAGCGCTTGATCAGGTGCGCGAAGCGGCTGTGGTGGCTCAGGACGGCGCCGGCGGCGCGCAACTGCTGGCCTATGTCGTCGCGACCGAGCCGGCTCGGCGGGCGGACGACCCGCTGGCACAAACGGCATGGCTCGACCAGTTGAAAACCACGCTGCGTCAATCCTTGCCGGAATACATGGTGCCGGCGCATCTGGTACTGCTGGCGGCGTTGCCGTTGAACAACAACGGCAAACTCGATCGCAAAGCGTTGCCGAAGGTCGACCTGAGTCAAAGCCAATACGCTTACGTAGCGCCGAAAACCGCACTGCAACAACAGTTGGCGGCGATCTGGGAGGCGGTGCTGCACCTCGCGCCGGTGGGGCTGGACGATCACTTCTTCGAGCGCGGCGGTCATTCCTTGCTGGCGACCCAAGTGATTTCCCGGGTGCGCCATGAACTGGAGCTCGACGTGCCGTTGCGGGTGTTGTTCGAGCAGCCGAGCCTCGGCGCTTTTGCCCAGGCCTGCGCGGCGCTGCAAACCAGCCGTGTGCTGCCGATGGTCGCGCTGGAACGTGGCCACCCGCTGCCCTTGTCGTTTGCCCAGGAACGTCAGTGGTTCCTCTGGCAACTGGAGCCGGACAGCGCGGCGTACCACGTGCCGACCGCGTTGCACCTGCGCGGGCACTTGAATGTTGGCGCGCTGGATCAGGCTTTTCAGGCGCTGGTGGCGCGCCACGAATCGCTGCGCACGGTGTTTGTCGAGCAACCGACGCAGACCCTGCAAGTCATTCGCCCGACCGAACGGTTAATCATCGAGCGGGCGGTTTTTGATTCCCAGAGCAGTTCTGCAGCGCTGAAGGCGCGGGTCGAGGCCGAAATCCAGCGGCCGTTCGATCTGCTCCAGGGGCCGTTATTGCGCGTGCTGTTGCTGGAGTTGTCCAGCGAGCACCACGTCCTGGTCATCACCGCCCACCACATCATTTCCGATGGCTGGTCGATGCAAGTCATGGTCGATGAACTGGTGCGTCTATACGCCGGTTTCAGCGAGGCGCGCGATGTGCAGTTGGCGCCACTGACCTTGCAGTACGCCGACTACGCGGCGTGGCAGCGTCAATGGATGAATGACGGTGAAAGCGCCCGGCAATTGGCCTACTGGCGTGATCGCCTGGGTGGCGAGCAACCGGTGCTGGAGCTGCCGTTCGACTTCCCGCGTCCGGCGCAGCAGAGTTTCCGTGGTGCACGTTTTGACTTCGCACTGCCGGCCGATCTGGTGTCCGCGCTTGACGCCCTGGCACAGCGCGAAGGCGTGACGCTGTTCATGCTTCTGCTGGCCTCGTTCCAGACTTTGCTGCACCGCTACAGCGGCCAGCGCGACATTCGCGTCGGCGTGCCGGTGGCCAACCGTAATCGCCTGGAGACCGAGGGCCTGATCGGTTTCTTCGTCAACACCCAGGTGCAGCGCGCCGAGATCGCGCCAGACCACGGTTTCGAGCAGTTGCTGCAACAGGTTCGGCATTCGGTGCTGGAGGCCCAGGCCTATCAGGACTTGCCGTTCGAGCAACTGGTGGATGCGCTGCAACCGCAGCGCAGCCTGAGCCACAGCCCGTTGTTCCAGGTGCTGTTCAATCACCAGAACCTTCAGCATCAGCCCGTCGGCCTCGCCGGTTTGCAGATGGAAGGGGTTGCCTGGGACAGCGCCGCGGCACAGTTCGACCTGACGCTGGACACCGCCGAGGTGCAGGGCGGTGTGTCGGCATCGCTGACGTACGCCACCGACCTGTTCAAGCACCAGACGATCGAGCAACTGGCGCGGCACTGGCTCAATGTGTTGCGCGCCGTGAGTCAGGACGCGTCGCGGGCGATTGGCGATTTGCCGTTGCTCGACGCTGCCGAACAGCAACTGATCCTGGCTGACTGGAACAGCCAGGAGCTGCCGCAGCCGACCGGTTTCACCGTACCAGCGCTGGTCGAGGCGCAAGTGGCGGCGACGCCACAGGCATTGGCGATGATTTTCGGTGAACAGCAACTGAGCTATGCACAGTTGAATAGCCGCGCCAATCGCCTGGCCGTGCAATTGCGCGAGCTGGGCGTCGTCGCCGAAGTGAGGGTTGGCGTGGCCTTGCCGCGCTCGGTGGAGATGATTGTTGCGCTGCTGGCCGTGCTCAAGGCCGGCGGTACCTATGTGCCGCTCGACCCGAGCTACCCGACCGAACGCCTGAGCTACATGCTCGAAGACAGCCGGGCGGTGCTGTTGTTGGTGGGTGCCGACGCGCCGTTGGCTGCGCTCGCGGCGCCGGGCCTGCGTGTGTTGGCGGTGACTGCCGAGGCCGATGATGTGTCGCCCGTCGACAATCTGCCGGCGCTCACCAGCCCGGATAACCTTGCCTACGTGATTTACACTTCCGGTTCCACGGGCAAGCCCAAAGGCGTGGCGATCACCCATCGCAATGCGGCGGCGCTGATTCAGTGGGCGCACGGCGTCTACACCCGTGAGGATCTGCAGGGGGTACTGGCCTCGACGTCGATCTGCTTCGACCTGTCAGTGTGGGAACTGTTTGTGACCCTCGCCGGTGGCGGCTTCTTCGTCCTCGCGCAAAACGCGCTGCAACTGCCGGACCTGCCGGCGCGTGATCGGGTCAGCCTGATCAACACCGTGCCGTCGGCGATTGCTGCGCTGCATCAGGCCGGGCAGATCCCGCCGAGCGTGCGCATCATCAACCTTGCGGGCGAGCCGCTGAAACAATCGCTGGTCGATGCCTTGTACAGCCACCCGACGCTGCAACACGTCTACGACTTGTATGGCCCGTCGGAAGACACCACGTACTCGACCTATGTGCGGCGCGAAGCCGGTGGCCAGCCGAGCATCGGTCGGCCGTTGGCCGGCACCGACAGTTTCGTGCTTGATGCCCGTCTGCAGCCAGTGCCGTTGGGGGTCGTCGGCGAGTTGTTCCTGGCCGGCGCGGGTCTTTCCCGCGGTTACTTGCTGCGCCCTGACCTGACGGCCGAGCGTTATCTGCCGAATCCGTTCAGCCGCACGGGCGAGCGCATGTATCGCACCGGGGACCTGGTGCGTTATCAGGCTGACGGTCAGATCGAATACCTCGGTCGCGTCGATCACCAGATCAAAGTCCGCGGTTTCCGTATCGAGCTTGGCGAAATCGAAAAACGCCTGCTGGCCCACGCCGATGTTCACGAAGCGGTGGTCGTTGCGCGGGAAGGCAACACCGGCACGCAACTGGTCGGTTATGTGGTGAGCAAGGCGGATCCGCAGGCAGCGTCACTGGATCAGACGTTGCGTGACTGGCTCAAGGAAACCCTGCCGGACTACATGCTGCCGGCGCAGTTGATGTTCCTTGAGCAACTGCCGCTGACGCCGAACGGCAAGCTCGACCGCAAAGCCTTGCCGGCGCCGGATTTCAGCACCGTGCCAGCCACGTATGTGGCGCCGCGCAATGCGCTGGAACAGGCGCTGGTCACGATCTGGCAAGACGTGCTCAAGCTGGCGCAAGTGGGCATCACCGATAACTTCTTCGAACTCGGCGGCGACTCGATCGTGTCGATTCAAGTGGTCAGCCGGGCGCGTGCGGCGGGGATTCACGTCAGTGCCAAGGCGCTGTTCCAGCATCAGACCGTACAAGGTCTGGCGCGCGTGGCGCAGCAGTCCGAGGCCGTGGCGCTGATCGATCAGGGGGCGGTGCGCGGCGCAACGCCGTTGCTGCCGATTCAGCATGATTTCTTTGCCCAGGCGATTGCCCAGCGTTCGCACTGGAACCAGTCATTGCTGCTGCGTCCGGCGCAAGCGCTGGATGCCCCGGCGCTGGAGCGCGCCTTGCTGGCGTTGCTGGAGCATCACGATGCGTTGCGTCTGAGTTTCGAACAGGCCGCGCATGGCTGGGACGCGCTGCATTTGCCGGCGGACTGGCAGGACGGCGTGCTGTGGCAGGCGGATGTCGCCGACGCGACGGCGCTCGACGCCTTGGGCGACAAAGCCCAGCGCTCACTGGACATCGAGCGCGGGCCCTTGCTGCGTGCGGTGCTGGCACGGATGGCCGACGGTTCACAGCGTTTGCTGCTGGTCATTCACCACCTGGCGGTCGACGGTGTGTCGTGGCGCATTCTGCTGGAAGATTTGCAGACTGCCTACGGCCAGCATCTGGCCGGGCAAACGGTGCAACTGCCGCTCAAGACCAGCGCCTTCAAGGTGTTCGCCGAGCGCCTGCAACAATACGCCGAGACCGCGCCGTTGCAGGCCGAACTCGCTTACTGGCAGGCGCAAGGCGCACTGGCCGAACTACCGTGTGACAACCCGGCCGGCAGCCTGGAAAACCGCCATGCCGTGGTCGTGCAGAGTCGCCTTGATGCGGGCCTGACCCGGCAACTGCTGCAAGACGCGCCGAGCGCTTATCGCACGCAAGTCAACGACCTGCTGCTGACCGCGCTGGCGCGCGTGATCTGCCGTTGGACCGGGCAACCGGCGACCTCGATCCAGCTCGAAGGCCATGGCCGCGAAGAATTGTTCGATGACATCGACCTGACCCGTACCGTCGGCTGGTTCACCAGCCTGTTCCCCCTGCGCCTGACCCCGCAGGAGCGTCTCGACGACTCGATCAAGGCAATCAAGGAGCAACTGCGCAACGTGCCGAACAAAGGCCTGGGGTTCGGCGTCTTGCGTCATTTGGGCGATGCCCCGGCGCGGGCCGCCCTGGCCGAGCTGGCGATGCCGCGGATCACCTTCAATTACCTCGGCCAGTTCGACGGTCAGTTCGATGAGCGCGCGTTGTTTGTGCCGAGCGCCGAGAAGGCCGGCGCCGAGCAAAGCGCCAGCGCACCGTTGAGCAACTGGCTGTCGCTCAACGGTCAGGTGTATGGCGGCGAATTGAGTCTGGACTGGAGCTTCAGTCGCGAGATGTTCGACGAAGCCACCGTCCAGCGTCTGGCCGACGACTACGCCACCGAGTTGAGCCTGCTGATTGCGCATTGCGTGAGCCCTGTCAACGGCGGCTTTACGCCGTCGGACTTCCCGCTGGCGCCGCTGCAACAGGCGCAACTGGACGGGTTGGCGCTGGTCGCCCGCGACGTCGAAGACCTCTATCCACTGTCGCCGATGCAGCAGGGCATGCTGTTCCACAGCCTGTTCGCCGAAGGCAGCGGCGACTACATCAACCAGATGCGCGTCAGCGTGCACGGCCTTGATGTCGAGCGTTTCCGTGACGCCTGGCAAGCCACGGTGCAGGCCCACGAGGTGCTGCGCAGCGGTTTCATCTGGACCGGCGAGCAAGCACAACCGGTGCAAGTGGTGCAGCGTCAGGCGCTGTTGCCGTTCAGCGTGCAGGACTGGCGCGGTCAGGCCGGGCAGGCGCAAGCGCTCGAGGATCTGGCCAGCGCCGAGCGCGCGCACGGCTTCGATCTGAGCGTGGCGCCGCTGCTGCGTCTGCTGCTGGTGCGCACGGCCGACGATTGCCATGAACTGATCTACACCAGCCACCACATCCTGATGGACGGCTGGAGCAATTCGCAGTTGCTCGGCGAAGTGTTGCAACGCTACAGCGGTCAGGCGTTGCCGAGCCGCGTCGGCCGCTACCGTGACTACATCGGCTGGCTGCAACGCCAGGATGCGCAGGCCGCGCAAACCTTCTGGAAAACCCAGCTGAGCCTGCTTGATGAACCGACCTTGCTTGCCCGCGTCTGGGCTGACGGCGCGTCGGCGCAGGACAGCGGCCAGGGCCGTCACACGCAACTGCTCGACCCTCAGCAGACACGTCGCCTGAGCGAGTTCGCCCGCCACCACAAAGTCACGCTCAACACCGTCGTGCAAGGCGCGTGGCTGTTGCTGTTGCAGCGCTACACCGGTCAGTCGGCCGTGGCGTTCGGCGCAACGGTGTCGGGGCGCCCGGCCGATTTGCCGGGTGTCGAGCATCAGGTCGGGTTGTTCATCAATACCTTGCCGGTGATCGCCGCGCCGCGTCCGGAACAAGCGCTGGGCGCGTGGCTGCAGGCCTTGCAGTCGCAAAACCTGGCGTTGCGCGAATACGAACACACGCCTTTGTTCGATATCCAGCGCTGGGCCGGTCAGGGCGGCGAAGGGTTGTTCGACAGCCTGCTGGTGTTCGAGAACTACCCGGTGTCGGCGGCACTGGATAAAGGCGCGCCGCCAAGCATGCGCTTCGGTCAGGTGTCGAGCCATGAACAGACCAACCTGCCGCTGACCGTGCTGGTCGATCTGGGCGACACGCTGTCGCTGGAATTCGCCTACGCACGGCGTTATTTCAGCGCGGCGGTCATTGAGCAGATGGCCGGGCACATGCAGCAGTTGTTGCTGCAATTGAGTTGCGCATCGGCAGCAGAGCGGGTCAGCGACGTGCACCTGCTGGATGCCGCGCAGCAGCAAGCAGTGCTGCGCGATTGGAACCGCAATAGCGCGACGTTCCCGCAGACCGCCAGCCTGCATCAGTTGATCAGCGCGCAGGCGCAGCGCGCGCCCGATGCCATTGCACTGAGCCTCGACGAACAGCAACTGACGTACGCCGAACTGAACCGCCGCGCCAACCGTCTGGCCCATGCGCTGATCGAGCGCGGTGTCGGCCCGGACGTGCTGGTGGGCCTGGCGGCCGAGCGCTCGATCGAGATGATCGTCGGCCTGTTGGCGATCCTCAAGGCTGGCGGCGCTTACCTGCCGCTGGATCCGCAATACCCGGCGGAACGGTTGCAGTACATGGTCGAGGACAGCGGCATCAGCCTGCTATTGATGCAGCCGGGCGTGCTGGCGCATCTGGCCTTGCCGGACAACGTCCAGACCTTGCTGTTGGGCGAGGCGGGCAACGGTTACCCGACAAGCGACCCGCAGGTGGCGGTCGACAGTGACAACCTCGCTTATGTGATTTACACCTCCGGTTCCACGGGCAAACCGAAAGGCACGCTGCTCGCGCACCAACAGGTATTGCGCCTGTTCGCGGCCACCGAGCGCGGGTTCAACTTCGGTGCCGAAGACCGCTGGACGCTGTTCCACTCCTACGCGTTCGACTTCTCGGTCTGGGAAATCTTCGGCGCGCTGCTGCACGGCGGGCGTCTGGTGATCGTGCCGCACGCGGTGAGCCGCTCGCCCCAAGAGTTCTACGACTTGCTCTGCCGCGAGCAAATCACCGTCCTCAACCAGACGCCTTCGGCGTTCAAGCAACTGATGCAGGTGGCGACCGACTCCCGGCAGAGCGCAGAACTGGCGCTGCGCTATGTCGTGTTCGGCGGCGAAGCGCTGGAGGTCAAGAGCCTGCGTCCATGGTTCGAGCGCTTCGGTGACAGCGCGCCGCAACTGATCAATATGTACGGCATCACCGAAACCACCGTGCACGTCACTTATCGGCCGCTGTCGCTGGCGGACTTGCACAACGAGGCGGGCAGTCCGTTGGGTGAGCCGATAGCGGACTTGTCCTGGTACGTGCTGGATGCCGATTTCAATCCGGTCGCCAAGGGTTGCATCGGTGAATTGCACGTCAGCGGTGCCGGTCTGGCGCGGGGGTATCTGAACCGCGCCGACCTCAGCGCCCTGCGTTTCGTGCCGAACCCGTTCAGCGAGGATGGCGAGCGCTTGTATCGCACCGGCGACCTGGCGCGCTATTGCGCCGATGGGCGGATCGAATACAGCGGCCGCATCGACCATCAGGTCAAGATTCGCGGCTTCCGTATCGAGCTGGGTGAAATCGAGGCGCAACTGCTTGCCGTGCCGGGCGTTCGTCAAGCTGTGGTCCTTGATCAGCCGGGTGCTGGCGGCGTGCAACTGGTGGCGTATCTCGTCACGGCGCAACCGGTCGAGCCGGCAGAGCAGGGCGCCTGGCGTGAGCGGGTGCGTCTGGCACTCAAGGGCAATCTGCCGGACTACATGGTGCCTGCGCACCTGCTGTTGCTCGACAGCCTGCCGCTGACCGCGAACGGCAAACTGGATCGCCGTGCCCTGCCGCCACCCGACGCGCAACTGTTGCAGAACGCCTACGTGGCGCCCGCCAGTCCACTCCAGCAGCAAATCGCTGAAGTCTGGGGCGAGGTGCTGAAACTTGAGCGGGTCAGCCTCAGCGACAACTTCTTCGAGCTGGGCGGCCATTCGCTGCTGGCGACTCAGGTGGTGCTGCGTCTGCGCGAGGTGATGGGTGTCGAAATCCCCCTGGCGAGCCTGTTCGGCAGTGCCGATCTGGCGGCTTTCAGCGAGGCGGTACAAGCCCTGCAACCCGATTCGCAGCCCGTTCATGATGTTTTGGCTAAATCCTTGGAGGCTCTCAATCGTTTATCAGCAGATGAACTTGAAAAACTGATTTCCTAACGAGGACCACGGCATGCAGGAGTTGATTGAATCGGTAGGCGCGCTTTCTCCCGAGAAACGCAAGGCGCTGGCGATTCTACTGGGCAAACAGGGAGTCAACCTCTATGGCATCGCCCCGGTTTTCCGGCGTGGTGCCGACGAGCCCCTGTTGCTTTCCTATGCCCAGGAGCGGCAGTGGTTCCTCTGGCAGATGGAGCCGCACAGCGCCGCTTATCACATTCCCACCGCCCTGCGTCTGCGCGGGGCACTGGACCTCCCTGCATTGCAGGCAAGCTTCGCGGCGCTGATCGAGCGTCACGAAAGCCTGCGTACCGGCTTCGTTCTCGACGAACAGGGCCGGGTGCTGCAAAGCATTCAGGCGCCGTTTGAACTGGCATTGCCGGTGCAGGATGTGCAGGGCATTGACGACGCGGCGTTGAAGGCGCTGATCCAGGCGGAAATGGCTAAGCCGTTCGATCTGCTGCAAGGGCCACTGCTACGGATTCGCGTGTTGCGCGTGGCGCCCGCGGAACATGTGTTGGTCGCCGTGCAGCACCACATCGTCTCCGACGGCGTGTCGATGCAAATCATGGTCGATGAGCTGATCCAGTTGTATGCCGGGCTCAGTCGCGGCCACGCGGTGACGTTGGCGCCGCTGCCGATCCAGTACGCCGACTATGCGCTATGGCAGCGCAGCTGGATGGAGGCGGGCGAGCGCGCGCGACAATTGGCGTATTGGACCGAGCGCCTCGCTGGCGAGGCATCGGTGCTGGAGTTGCCGCTGGACCATCCGCGTCCGGCGAGCCAGAGTTTGCGCGGTGGCAGCCTCGATTTTGACTTGCCACCGGCCTTGAGCAAAGGTCTTCAGGAGGTTGCCCGGCGCGAAGGCGTGACCTTGTTCACGTTGTTGCTGGCGTCGTTCCAGACCCTGTTGCATCGCTACAGTGGCCAGGGCGACATTCGCGTCGGCGTGCCGATTGCCAACCGCAATCGCAGCGAAACTGCCGGTCTGATCGGCTTCTTCGTCAACACCCAGGTGTTGCGTGCCGAGCTCGACGAACAACTGCCGTTTCGCGAGCTATTGCAGCAGGTCAAGCAGCACGCGCTCGGCGCCCAGGCACATCAGGATTTGCCGTTCGAGCAATTGGTCGAAGCGCTGGCGCCGACTCGCAGCCTCAGCCGCAGTTCGTTGTTCCAGGTGATGTTCAACCACCAGACTGCAGCGCCGGCCACGCACAAACCGCTGCAAATGCCGGGGCTGAGCGTCGAGCCGGTGCGTTGGGACAGCCACACCGCGCCGTTCGACCTGACTCTCGACACGTATGAATCCGCCGCGGGCCTCAGCGCCTCTTTGGTGTTTGCCACCGACTTGTTCGAAGCCACGACCATTGCGCGCATGGCCGAGCACTGGCAGAACCTGCTGGCCGGCATCGTGGCCGACAGCGGTCAGCGCATTGGCGAGTTGCCAATGCTCGGCCGCGACGAGTTCGCGCAACTGCAACAGAGCAACGCGTTGCTGCCGATGGAGCGGCTGGCGGTGCACCAGCGCTTTGCCCGCATCGCCGCGAGCCAGCCGCACGCTGTGGCGGTGCGTTGTGGCGAGCGGCAAATGAGTTTTGCCGAACTCGACGCGGCAGCCAATCGCCTGGCATGGCGTCTGCAAATCGCTGGCGCGGGGCCGGAAGTGCGCATCGGCATTGCGTTGCCGCGCAGTGCGCAGATGTTCGTGGCAATGCTGGCGGTGCTCAAGGCCGGTGCGGCCTATGTGCCGCTGGATGCCAGTTACCCGCGCGAGCGTCTGGCCTATTTGATTGACGACTCGGGAATGGCGCTGTTGCTCACCGACTCCAGCCTGATCACTCAGTTGCCGTTGCCGGCGGGTTTGCCGAACCTTTGCCTCGATACCCTGGACACCGGCGAATTTCCCGACACGGCGCCGGCGGTCGAGGTGCACGAACACAGCCTGGCGTACGTGATTTACACCTCGGGTTCGACCGGTCAGCCCAAAGGTGTCTGCGTGGCCCATGGTCCGCTGGCCATGCACTGCCAGGCGATCGGTCAGCGCTACGCGATGACCCCGGACGATTGCGAACTGCATTTCATGTCGTTCGCGTTCGACGGCGCGCATGAGCGCTGGATAACACCACTGACCCATGGTTCAAGCCTGTTGTTGCGTGACGACAGCCTGTGGACCGCCGAGCAGACTTACCGCGCGATGCAGCGTCACGGTGTCACCGTTGTCGCGTTCCCTCCGGCTTATTTGCAGCAGTTGGCGGAGTTCGCCGAGAGCGAAGGCCATCCGCCGAAGGTGCGCATCTATTGTTTCGGCGGCGACGCGGTGCCGAACGACAGCTTCGAGCGCGTGCGTCGCGCCCTGGCGCCGCAACACATCATCAACGGTTACGGCCCGACCGAAACCGTGGTCACGCCGCTGCTGTGGAAAGCCGATCGCGATACTGCCTGCGGCGCGGCGTATGCGCCCATCGGCCAGCGCGTCGGCGAGCGCAGCACCTGGGTGCTCAGCGCCGAACTCAACCCGGTGCCGCAGGGTGTGGCCGGCGAGTTGTACCTGGGCGGCTATGGCGTCGCCCGTGGTTATCTGGACCGTGCGGCGCTGACTGCCGAGCGGTTCGTCCCGGACCCGTTCGGCGAACCGGGCGCGCGCCTGTACCGCAGTGGCGATCAGGTGCGTCTGCGGGCCGATGGCGTATTCGATTATCAAGGGCGGGTCGACAATCAGGTCAAGGTGCGCGGCTTTCGCATCGAGCTGGGCGAGATCGAAGCGCGGCTGATGGCGCTCGATTCGGTGCGCGAGGCGGTGGTACTGGCGCAGGACGGCCCGAACGGCGCGCAACTGGTTGGTTACGTCGTCGCCGCGCAAACCGTTGACGCCGCGCAGGAAAGTGCCTGGCGTGAGCAGATTCGCACCAGCCTCAAGCGCAGCCTGCCGGACTACATGGTTCCGGCGTACTTGCTGTTGCTCGAGCAGATTCCCCTGACGCCGAACGGCAAGGTCGACCGCAAAGGTTTGCCCAAGCCCGACGCCAGTCTGATGCAGCAACGTTACGTTGCGCCGGTCAGCGAACTGGAGCAGCACACCGCGCGGATCTGGGCCGAGGTACTCAAGCTTGAACGCGTAGGGATGAGCGACAACTTTTTTGAGCTTGGCGGCCATTCGCTGCTGGTCACTCAAGTGCTGTCACGGGTGCGCCAGACCTTGCAGCGCGACGTGCCGCTCAAGGCGCTGTTTGAACACAACACCCTCGGCGCCTTTTGCGCGTATCTGAGCGAGGCGCAAAAGGCAGCGCAGCAACCGCCGCTGGTGGCGGTGCAACGCGGCGCACCGCTGCCGTTGTCGTACGCCCAGGAACGCCAATGGTTCCTGTGGCACATGGACCGCGACAGTTCTGCCTATCACATTCCAACCGCGCTGCGCCTGCACGGGCCGCTGGACCAACCCGCGCTGCAACGCAGTTTCGACACACTGATCGAGCGTCACGAAAGCCTGCGCACGCAGTTCCTGCAAGACGCCGACGGTACTCGCCAATCGATTCTGGCGCCGTTCAGCCTGGCGATCGAAACCCACAGCCTGGCCGCCAACAGCGACGACGCCGCCCTCAAGGCACGGGTCGAAGCCGAGATCAGCCGGCCGTTCGACCTGCAACAAGGTCCGTTGCTGCGCGCCACATTGCTGCAACTGAGCGCTGACGACCATGTGCTGGTGCTGGTCCAGCACCACATCGTCTCCGATGGCTGGTCGATGCAGTTGATGGTCGATGAGCTGATTGCGCTGTACGCCGCTTACAGCCGTGGCGACACGCCTCAATTGCCGGCGCTGGCGATCCAGTACGCCGACTATGCGCTGTGGCAGCGCCAATGGATGGAGGCCGGCGAACGCGAGCGCCAACTCGATTACTGGCTGGCCCGATTGGGCGGCGAGCAACCGCTGCTGGAACTGCCGCTGGATCGTCCCCGCCCGGCCACGCAAAGTCTGCGCGGCGGACGTTTTGAACTGGCGCTGGATGGCGCATTGAGTGACGCGTTGAACGAAGTGGCCCGCCGCGAAGGCGTGACGCTGTTCATGCTCTTGCTGGCATCGTTCCAGACCTTGCTGCACCGCTACAGTGGCCAGAACGATATCCGCGTTGGTGTGCCCGTCGCCAACCGCAACCGAGTCGAAACCGAAGGCCTGATCGGCTTCTTCGTCAACACTCAGGTCATGCGCGCCGACGTCAGCGGCGGGGTGCGTTTCAGCGATTTGCTGCAACAAGTCCGGCAAGCGGCGCTCGGTGCACAGGACCATCAGGATTTGCCTTTCGAGCAACTGGTTGAAGTGCTGCAACCGGAGCGCAGCCTCAGTCACAGCCCATTGTTTCAGGTGATGTTCAACCATCAGGCCAAGGCCCGTCGCACCAGCGCCTTGGCGCAACTGCACAGCCTGCAGATCAGCGAAGTGAACTGGGACAGCTTGATGGCCCAGTTCGATCTGACCCTCAATACCGAAGAGTCGGCTGAGGGGCTCTACGCCTCGATGGTGTATGCCGCCGACCTCTTTGACGCCACCACCATCGCGCGCATGGCCATGGATTGGCAGGCGTTGCTGCGCGGCATTTGCCAGCAGCCGCAACAATTGATCGGCGAGTTGCCGATGCTTGAACAGTCGACGATCGAGCAGAGCCTGCGCGACTGGAACCCGGCGCCGCAGCACTGGAACCCGCAGCAGCCATTGCACCGTTTGATCGAAGCGCAAGCACGCAAGGCGCCGAACGCGATTGCCGTGAGCCTTGACGCACAGCAACTGAGTTATGCCGAACTCAACCGCCGGGCCAATCGCCTGGCCCATGCGCTGATGGCGCGCGGCGTCGGCGCCGACGTGCTGGTCGGTCTCGCCGCCGAGCGCTCTGTGGAGATGATTGTCGGCTTGCTGGCGATCCTCAAGGCTGGCGGCGCCTACTTGCCGCTGGACCCGCAATACCCGGCCGAGCGCCTGCACTACATGATCGAGGACAGCGGCATCGGGCTGTTGTTGAGTGGTCACGGTGTTCTCGACCACGTCGCGACCGGCCCGCAAGTGACGCGTTTGTCGCTGGACGATGGCGGCGAAGGCCAGCCGGAACAGGATCCGCAGACCCACGTCGACTGCGCCAACCTGGCCTATGTGATTTACACCTCCGGTTCCACCGGCAAGCCCAAGGGCACCTTGCTCAGCCACGCCAATGCGCTGCGTCTGTTCGAGGCCACGCAAGATTGGTTCAAGTTCGGCCCTGAGGATTGCTGGACGCTGTTTCACTCGTACGCGTTCGACTTTTCGGTCTGGGAAATTTTCGGTGCATTGCTGCATGGCGGGCGTCTGGTGGTCGTGCCGCAGGACATCAGTCGTTCACCGCAGGACTTCTATGCCTTGCTCTGTCGCGAGCAGGTGACGGTGCTGAACCAGACGCCGTCGGCGTTCAAGCAACTGATGCAGGTCGCCTGCGAATCGGCGCCCGGGTTGCAGCCGTCGCTGCGCTATGTGGTGTTCGGCGGCGAGGCGCTGGAGGTCAAGAGCCTGCGGCCGTGGTTCGAACGTTTCGGCGACCGCGCGCCACAGCTGGTCAACATGTATGGCATCACCGAAACCACCGTGCACGTCAGCTATCGACCATTGTCGCTGGCCGACCTTGAGACTGCCGTCGGCAGCCCGTTGGGCGCGCCGATTCCTGACCTGTCGTGGTACGTGCTGGATGCCGATCTCAATCCGGTCGCTCGGGGTTGCATCGGTGAACTGCACGTGGCGGGCGCCGGCCTGGCACGCGGTTATCTGAACCGCACCGACCTCAGTGCATTGCGTTTTGTGCCGAACCCGTTCGGCACGTCAGGGCAGCGGTTGTACCGCACCGGCGACCTGGCGCGGTACTGCGCGGACGGACGCATTGAGTACCGGGGGCGCATCGACCATCAAGTGAAGATCCGCGGTTTCCGCATCGAACTGGGCGAAATCGAAGCGCGTTTGCTGGCCTTGCCAGACGTGCGCCAAGCGGTGGTGCTTGATCAACCGGGGGCCGGCGGCGTGCAGTTGGTGGCGTATATCGTCGCCGCATCAGCGCTCGATCCGCTGGAGCAGGGCGCCTGGCGCGAACAGGTGCGCCTGCGCCTGCGTCAGGATCTGCCGGACTACATGATCCCGGCGCACCTGTTGCTGCTTGAGCAACTGCCGCTGACCGCCAACGGCAAGCTCGATCGCAAGGCCCTGCCGACGGTCGATGCCAGCCAGTGGCAGCGCGCCTATGTCGCCCCGGTCAGCGAGCTGGAGCAACAGGTCGCGGCAATCTGGAGTGACGTGCTGAAACTCGATCGGGTCGGTCTGACCGACCATTTCTTTGAACTGGGAGGTCACTCCCTGCTGGTGATAAACATTGTGTCGCGCATCCAACTTGAACTCGGTATGAAGCTGCTCCCGCAAACCATTTTCCAGTACCCGGTACTCGGCGATCTGGTGGCGCAACTGCAAGGTCACGGCGAACAGGTCACGGCGTCGAAACTGAGCCTGCTCGAAGACCTGCTAGATGAAATGGAGGACGCGTGAATGGACGTTAACGTCGCCACGCGGATCGCCCGCCGTTTCATTACCCTGCCGCTGGAAAAGCGCAAGGAATACTTGGCCAAGATGCTTGCCGAGGGCGTGTCCCCGGCCAACCTGCCGATTCCCGAAGTGCAGTCGGCGTTCGACACCCTGGGCCTCAGTTATGCGCAGGAACGTCAATGGTTTCTCTGGCAACTGGAGCCGACCAGCGCCGCTTATCACATTCCGATGGCGCTGCGCCTGCGTGGCACGCTCGACGTCATGGCGCTGCAAAGCGCTTTCGACAGCCTGATCGAACGCCATCAGACCTTGCGCACGGTGTTCGTCGACGACGGCCAACGCCCGCGGCAAGTGATTGCCGAGGACGCCTTGCTGAGCATCGTCCGGCAGAATCTGCCCGCCGATACCGGCGATGCCGATTTGCAACGGCTCATCGAAGCCGAAATCCAGCAGCCGTTCAATCTGGCCGATGGGCCGTTGCTGCGGGTAAAACTGCTGCAGCTGGGGGCCGAGGATCATGTGTTGATTCTGGTCCAGCACCACATCGTTTCCGATGGCTGGTCGATGCGCGTGATGGTCGATGAATTGATCAACCTGTACGCCGGCTACAGCAGCGGCCAGCCCGCGACGCTGCTGGCCTTGCCGATCCAGTACGCCGACTACGCGCTGTGGCAACGCAGCTGGATGGAGGCCGGTGAGCGCGAACGGCAACTGGCCTACTGGGTCGCGCAACTGGGCGGTGAGCAACCGGTGCTCGAATTGCCGCAGGACCGGCCACGGCCGGCGGTGCAGAGTTACCGCGGTGCGCGTCTGGACCTGCACATCGATCCTGAGTTGAACCATGGCCTGCAAGCCATCGCCCGCCGTGAAGGCGTGACGCTGTTTATGGTCCTGCTGGCGGCGTTTCAGACTTTCCTGCATCGCTACAGCGGGCAGGGCGATATCCGCGTCGGCGTGCCTAACGCCAACCGTAACCGTACTGAAACCGAAGGCCTGATCGGCTACTTCGTCAACACCCAGGTGCTGCGTGCGCAGCTCGATTCGCGTCTGTCATTCAGTGCCTTGCTGCAACAGGTCAAGCAAGCGGCGCTGGGTGCGCAGGCGCATCAGGAGTTGCCGTTCGAACAATTGGTCGAGGCACTGGCACCGGAGCGCAGCCTCAGTCGCAGTCCGTTGTTCCAGGTGATGTTCAACCACCAGACGGCCAGCGGCGCGCAAGGGGCGAACGCGTCGCTTGAACAGTTGCATGTCGAACCGATGAGCTGGGATACGCATCAGGCGCAACTCGACCTGACGCTGGAAACCCACGAATCGGCGCAGGGCCTCGGTGCTTCGCTGATCTACGCTTCCGATCTGTTCGATGCCGCGACCATTGAGCGCATGGGCCGGCATCTGTTGGCATTGTTGCGGGCGATTGTCGCGCAACCGCAACAAGCGCTCGGTGACTTGCCGATGCTCACCGCGCAGGAGCGCCAAGCGATCCTGCAAGGCTGGAACGACACGGCGACGAGCTACCCGCTGATCACCAGCATCCAGCAACTGATTGAAGCGCAAGTCGCGCAAACCCCTGACGCCCCGGCGCTGGCCTTTGGCGAGACGCGTCTGAGTTACGCGCAACTCAATGCCCGGGCCAATCGCCTGGCGCATCGCCTGATCGACATGGGCGTCGGCCCGGAGTCGCTGGTGGGCATCGCGCTGGAGCGTTCGGTCGAAATGGTCGTCGGCCTGCTCGCGGTGCTCAAGGCCGGTGGCGCTTACGTCCCGCTTGACCCGGATTATCCGCAGGAACGCCTGCGCTACATGATCGAAGACAGCGGCGTGCGGTTGCTGCTGACCCAGGCGGCGTTGCTCGACAGCTTGCCGCTGACCGATACCGTACAAACCCTGGCGCTGGACACGGTCGGCGAGTTGCAAGGGTATCCCGCGAGCGATCCGCAGGTGACAGTCGATGGCGAAAACCTCGCCTACGTGATTTACACCTCGGGCTCCACGGGCAAACCCAAGGGCGCCGGCAACCGTCATTCGGCGCTGACCAACCGTCTGTGCTGGATGCAGCAGGCCTATCGGTTGGGCGCCGACGACAGCGTGTTGCAAAAGACTCCGTTCAGTTTCGACGTGTCGGTCTGGGAGTTTTTCTGGCCGCTGATGACCGGCGCGCGGCTGGTTGTCGCGGCCCCGGGCGATCACCGTGACCCGGCGGCGCTGGTGGCCCTGATCAAGCGCGAACAGATCACCACGCTGCACTTTGTGCCGTCGATGTTGCAGGCGTTCCTGCAGGATGGCGAGGTGGCGACGTGCACCAGCCTGAAGCGCATTGTCTGCTCGGGCGAAGCGCTGCCGGCCGACGCCCAGCAGCAAGTGTTCGCCAAGCTGCCGCAGGCCTGGCTGTTCAACCTCTATGGCCCGACTGAAGCGGCCATCGACGTGACCCACTGGACGTGTGTCGACGAGGGGCGCGACAGCGTGCCGATCGGTGAGCCGATCGCCAATCTCGCTTGCTACATCCTCGATGAACAACTGCAACCGGTGCCGGTCGGCGTCCTCGGCGAGCTGTATCTGGCAGGCGAGGGCCTGGCCCGTGGTTATCACCAGCGCCCGGCGCTGACCGCCGAGCGTTTCGCCGTCAGCCCTTATGGCAAGGGCGAGCGGATTTATCGCACCGGTGATCTGGCCCGCTACCGCGACAACGGGGTGATCGAATACGCCGGACGCATCGACCATCAGGTCAAGCTGCGCGGCTTGCGCATCGAAATGGGCGAGATCGAAGCGCGCCTGCTCGAACATCCAGCGGTGCGCGAAGCGGTGGTGCTGGTCATCGATGGCAAGCAGTTGGTGGCGTACGTCGTGCTGGCCGAAGAGGACACTGATTGGCGCGAAGCGCTGGCCGCGCACGTGCAGCAGCAACTGCCGGAATACATGGTGCCGACCCAATGGCTGGCGCTCGAGCAGATGCCGTTGAGCCCCAACGGCAAGCTCGACCGCAAGGCCTTGCCGAAACCCGATGCGAGTACCACCCAGCCGCAATACCAGGCGCCCGGCAACGCCATGGAGCAACAACTGGCGGACATCTGGCAGTCGGTGCTGGGCCTTGCGCAGGTCGGCGTCAGCGATAACTTTTTCGCCCTCGGTGGCGACTCGATCATTTCGATCCAGGTGGTCAGCCGCGCCCGTCAGGCCGGCGTGCATTTCACTCCCAAAGACTTGTTTCAGCATCAGACCGTCCGCAGCCTGGCGACCGTCGCCTCGCTGGGCGAAGGTGCTGTACAAATCGATCAGAGCCCGGTGACCGGCAGCACGCCGCTGTTACCGTTCCAACAGCTGTTTTTTGCCAGCGACATCCCCGAGCGCCATCACTGGAACCAGTCCTTGCTGCTCAAGCCTGCGCAAGCCTTGCACGGGGAAACGCTGGAGCAGGCGCTGCAAGCCTTGGTTCGTCACCACGATGCCTTGCGCCTGACCTTCACGCCCAACCCACACGACTGGACTGCCGCACACCGGGCCGTCGATGACCGGCAGCCGCTGTTGTGGCAGACCGCGCTGAACCATGCCGATGAAGTCGAAGCGGCTTGCGACGAAGCGCAGCGCAGCCTCGATCTGGCAAACGGTCCGCTGTTGCGCGCGATGTTGCTGAGCCTGGCCGATGGCAGCCAGCGCCTGTTGCTGGTGGTCCATCACCTGGCTGTCGACGGTGTGTCGTGGCGCGTGTTGCTTGAAGACCTGCAAGACGCTTATCGCCAAGTGCAGGCCGGGCAAACGCTGAAACTGCCGGCCAAGACCAGCGCGTTCAAGCACTGGGCCGAAGCCTTGCAGGCGCACACGGTTAATCTGGCTGGCGAGCTGGATTTCTGGCGCGGGCAGTTGCTCGATGCACCGCAGGATTTACCGCGCGACAACCGCGACGGGCGGCTTCACAACCATTTGGCATCGAGCGTGCGCACTCAGCTGGATAAACAGCTGACGCGCAAACTGCTGCAACAGGCTCCGGCGGCGTATCGCACCCAGGTCAACGACTTGCTGCTGACGGCGTTGGCACGGGTCATCTGCCGCTGGACCGGCGAAGCCTCGACCTTGATTCAGCTCGAAGGTCATGGCCGCGAAGAGCTGATCGAGGGCATCGACCTGAGCCGCACCGTGGGCTGGTTCACCAGCCTCTACCCGGTGCGCCTGACACCACAGACGCCACTGGCCAGTTCGATCAAACAGGTCAAGGAACAACTGCGCGCGATCCCCAACAAAGGCCTGGGGTTTGGTGCCTTGCGGTACCTGGGCGACGAGGCTGCACGCACCGCGCTGGCAGATCTGCCCGATGCGCGGATTACCTTCAACTACCTCGGCCAGTTCGACAGTCAGTTCGATGAAGCCGCACTGTTTGTCCCGGCGGCAGAGAGCGCCGGTCGCGAGCAAAGTCCGCTGGCGCCGTTGAGCAACTGGCTGGAAGTCAGCGGTCAGGTGTATGGCGCCGAACTCAAGTTGAGCTGGACCTTCAGTCGCGAGATGTTCAACGAAGCGACCATCCAGCGTCTGGCCGATGACTACGCGCTTGAGCTGGCAGCGTTGATCGAGCATTGCTGCGCGCCGGGCAATCGCGGCATCACGCCGTCTGACTTCCCGCTGGCGGCACTGACCCAGGCGCAACTCGACGCCTTGCCGCTCGCCGTGGCGGACATCGAAGACATTTATCCGCTGTCGCCGATGCAGCAGGGCATGTTGTTCCACACGCTGTCCGACGACGGCGATGACCTGTACATCAACCAGATCAACCTGCCGGTCGAAGGCATGGACCCGGAGCGCTTCCGTCGCGCCTGGCAGCACGTGATCGGGCGCCACGCGATTCTGCGCACGTCGTTCCACTGGCAGGGCGGGCAGACGTCGCCGATCCAGGTCGTGCAGCACCACGCCGAAGTCGATCTGCAAGTGCTTGACTGGCGCGGCCAGGACATTGGCGAGCAGCGTCTGGCCGAGCGTGCCCGTGAGGAACGTGCGCGTGGTTTCGAGTTGCACCGGGTGCCGTTGCAGCGTTTGCTGTTGATCCGCACGGATGAAGACAGTCACCAACTGATCTGGACCAGCCACCACATTCTCATGGACGGCTGGAGCAGTTCGCAGTTGTTCGGTGAGGTGTTGCAGCACTACGCCAGCGGCGAAGTGGTGGGGGACAGCGGCCGTTACCGTGATTTCATCGAATGGCTGCAAAGCCAGGATCAGGGACGCCTCGAACAGTTCTGGCGCGGCCATCTGCAAACCCTGGCCGAGCCGACGGCGCTGAGCCAGGCCATGCATCCGCGTCACGTCGACACCGCAGCCGGCCACGAAGCGCTGTACACCAAATGGGATGAGCAACAGACCCGCCGACTGCAGCAGCACTGCCGGGCGCACGGCATCACCGCCAACACGCTGATTCAGGGGGCGTGGTTGCTGGTGCTGCAACGCTACACCGGGCAAAGCAGCGTGGCCTTCGGTGCGACGGTCGCGGGGCGTCCGGAAGGGCTCGCCAATGCTGACAGCATGCTGGGCCTGTTCATCAACACCTTGCCGGTGATCCAGATCCTGCAACCGGCGCAGCGCCTCAGTGACTGGCTGGCGCAACTGCAAGCCTACAACCTTGATCTGCGTGACCACGCCCACGCGCCACTGGCGGATATTCAGCGCTGGTCGGGGCACGGCGGGCAAATGTTGTTCGACAGCATCATTGTGTTCGAGAACTACCCGATCGACCGTCGTCTGGAAGAAGCCAAGGGCGGTTTGCGGTTCGGCGCTTCGGCCAACCACGACGTGACCAACTTCCCGATGGACCTGGCGGTGCATCTGAACGAAGAACTGTCCATCGAGTACCTGTTTTTGCGCGACTGTTTCAGTGTCGAAGCGGTGCAGCGTATCCGCCAGACCATGGAAGTCACTCTGCAAGCGATGCTCGACACGCCGCACGAATACCTCGGCAACCTGCAACGTCTGGCGCCGCAGCAATGGCACGCCTTGCAAGCCTGGGGCCGTGAGCCGGCGCCACGCGAGCAGCGCGAATGGCTGCCGCTGATGATCGCCGAGCATGCCCGCCATCGCCCGCAGGCCCACGCCGTAGAGTGTGCCGGACAGGTACTGAGCTACGCCGAACTGGACCGCCAGGCCAACCGCCTCGCCCATCACCTGATTGCCCACGGTGCGGGGCCGGAAGTGTTGATCGGCGTGGCGCTGGAGCGCTCGCTGGACATGCTCGTGGCGTTGCTCGCGGTGTTCAGGAGCGGCGCGGCCTATGTGCCGCTGGACATCGACTATCCGCGTGATCGCCTGGCCTTCATGATCGAAGATTCCGGCATGGCGCTGATGATCAGTCGTGGCCAATTGTCGGCGCGTCTGCCGTTGCCGCACGGGTTGCCACGGGTTGACCTCGATGGTTTCGACGGCAGCGTTTACCCAGACACGGCGCCGCCGGTGGCGGTGTGCGAAGACACCCTGGCGTATTTGATCTACACCTCCGGTTCCACTGGTTTGCCCAAGGGCGTGGCGGTCACCCACGGCCCGCTGAGCATGCACTGCCAGGCGATCCGCGAGCTGTATGAAATGGACCACACCACCCGCGAACTGCATTTCATGTCGTTCGCGTTTGACGGTGCCCATGAACGTTGGCTGACTACGCTGGCGTTCGGCGGCACGCTGGTGCTGCGCGACAATGAACTGTGGACGCCGGAGCAGACCAGCCACGCGTTGCAGACCCTGTCGATCGACATTGCCTGTTTTCCGCCGGCCTATCTCAAGCAAGTCGCCGAATACGTGCAGGCCAGTGGTTCGAGCGCGCCCAAGGTCCGCATCTATTGCCTGGGAGGCGACGCGGTGCCGGAGCAGACCCTGCAAGAGGTGCGCAGCGTCCTGCGTCCGCAATACATCACCAACGGCTACGGGCCGACCGAAACCGTGGTCACCCCGATGCTCTGGAAAGCCGCCCACGACGAGCCTTGCGCCGCAGCGTATGCGCCGATCGGGCGCGTTGTCGGTCAGCGCTCGCTGTGGATTCTGGACGATGATCTGAATCCGTTGCCGGCCGGTCTGTCCGGACAACTGCACATCGGCGGGTACGGGGTCGCCCGGGGTTATCACGGGCGAGCTTCGATCACCGCCGAACGTTTCGTGCCGGACCCGTTCGGTGCGCCGGGCAGTCGCCTGTATCGCAGCGGCGACCTGGTACGCCTGCGGGATGACGGCGTGATGGATTACGTCGGCCGCGCCGACCATCAGGTCAAGGTGCGCGGTTTCCGTATCGAACTCGGCGAAATCGAAGCCTGCCTGCGCTTGCAGGACGGGGTCACCGACGCCGTGGTAATTGCCCGTGACGGTGTGTCCGGCAAGCAACTGCTCGGTTATGTGGTGTGTGCCAGCGATGATGAGGCGCGCACTGTCGAGCGGCTCAAGAGAGAACTGCGGGCACGCTTGCCGGATTACATGGTGCCGGCGCAGATCATGTGTCTGGCGCGGCTGCCGGTTTCGCCCAACGGCAAACTCGATCGCAAAGCCTTGCCAGAGCCGCAGGTGCAGCTTGAACAGTACGTGGCACCGCGCACTGAGGAAGAAGCCTTGCTCGCACAAATCTGGGCAGAAGTGCTGCAGGTTGAGCAGGTGGGCTTGAGCGACAATTTCTTCGAACTCGGTGGCGACTCGATTCTGAGCCTGCAAGTGATCTCCCGGGCGCGTAACCATCCGCAGCTCAAACTCGATCTGAAACTGCGCGACCTGATGCGGTTCCAGACCATCGGTAATCTGTTCGACCAGCAAGCGGTTCACCGTGCCAGCGCCGAGGAGACTCGGGCGGTGCGCGAGGGCGCGTTCCCGCTGATCCCGATCCAGCAGTGGTTCTTCGACGAGGAAATGGCTGCGCCGCACCACTTCAACCAGGCGCTGATCCTGCGGTCGCGACAAGCGCTCGATGCCGTGGCGCTGGAGAAAGCGCTGATGGCCATGCTGGAGCAGCACGATGCGCTGCGCCTGCGCTTCGTCCGCGAGGGCGGCGTCTGGACCCAGCATTACCAGAGCCTCGAAGCGTGCCGGCAACAGGCCCGGCAGACGCCGTTGCTGTGGGTGCATCAAGTGGCCGACAAGGATGAACTGGAAGTGCTCGCCAATCAGGCGCAGCGCAGCCTGAAGCTGGGCGAGGGACCTCTGGTGCGTGGCTTGCTGGCGACGCTGCCGGACGGCGAGGCGCGGCTGTTGCTGGTCATCCATCACTTGGTGATCGACGGCGTGTCGTGGCGGGTTCTGTTGCAGGATCTGCAAACCGCATACGACGCCTATTGCCTGGGCGCCGAACCCGAACTGCCGGTGCGCACCAGCAGCTTTCGCGATTGGGCCGAACACCTCAGCGCGCACACCCGCACGCTGATTGACGAGGAGCTGGATTACTGGCTGCAAACCCTCGACCAGCCCGGCAAAGAGCTGCGTTGTGACAACCCGCGTGGCAAGAATCTGGTGCGCCATCGCGCCGAGGCGGTGATGAACCTCGATGAAACGTTGACCGCCAGTCTGCTCAAACAGGCACCGGCGGTTTACCAGACGCAGATCAACGACCTGTTGTTGACCGCGCTGGGTCGCGTGCTGTGCCGCTGGAACGATGAGTCGTCGGTGCTGGTGCAACTTGAGGGGCATGGGCGCGAAGACCTTTTCGAGGACCTCGACCTGAGCCGCACCCTGGGCTGGTTCACCACCATGTTCCCGGTGCGTCTGGCGCCCGGGCACGACACTGATATCGGCGAGGCGATCGTCACGGTGCGCGATCAACTGCAGAGTCTGCCCAACAAGGGGGTCGGCTACGGCGCGTTGCGACACATGGCGGGCGCGCCGCTGGCGCAGCGTCTGGCGGCACTGCCGCAGGCGCGCGTGACTTTCAACTATCTGGGGCAGTTCGATCAGAGCTTTGACGAGCAGGCCTTGCTGGTGCCGGCCGATGACAACATCGGCGACAGCTATGACATGGACGCGGGCATGGCCAACTGGCTGGAACTGGTGGGGCAGGTGTACAACGGCCGTTTGGCGTTCCGCTGCATTTACAGCACACGGCGTTACCGGACCAGCACCGTCGAGCGCCTCATGGCCGATTACCAGCGCGAGTTGCAAGCCCTGATCGAACACTGTCTGGCGCAGTCGGCATGAGCCTTTTTCAACCTTCGATAGAGGGGCGGCCTGCGGGCCGCACCAGGATGTCCTTAATGTCTTTGAATCCGGAAATCGCTGCGTTTCTCGACTTGGTCGAGGCCAACCAGACAGACGCTACGCAGGCTTTTCATCAGCAGATGCCGGCACAGGCGCGGCAAGCGTTCGAGCAATCTTCGGCGCGCATGCGCTGGCAAGTACCGCAGGTGCTGTCGCGCGATCTGAGTTACCCGACCCGTGACGGCGACTCGCTGGCGGTGCGGATCTATACGCCAATCACCGACAGCAAGCAGGCGCTGCCAGTGACGGTGTTCCTCCACGGCGGTGGTTTTGTAGTGGGCAGTCTTGATTCCCACGACGGTATTTGCCGCGAGTTCTGTCACCGCACGCCCTGCGCCGTGGTCGCGGTGGAATATCGTCGTGCGCCGGAGTTCAAGTTCCCCACGGCGTTGCACGATGCCGCCGACGCGCTGACCTGGCTGGCGCAGCAGGCTGGCGCGCTGAACCTTGACAGCTCGCGGCTGGCATTGGCCGGTGACAGCGTCGGCGCTACCCTGGCGACGGTGCTGGCGATTGAGGCGGCGGCCAGTGCGCAGGCGCTGCAACCGTGTCTGCAACTGCTGTGTTATCCAGTGACCGACGCGTCGCGCAGCACGGAATCGCGGGAACTGTTCAGCGAAGGTTATCTGCTGGAAAATCCGACGCTGGAGTGGTTCTACGATCATTACGCGCGCACAGCAGAAGACCGCGCCGACTGGCGTTTCTCGCCGTTGCTGGCGCCGAACCTGGGCGGTGTCGCACCGGTTCACCTGGCGCTCGCCGGCTTCGATCCGTTGATCGATGAAGGCCATGCGTATGCGCAACGTCTGCAGGCGAGCGGTGTGGCGGTGCAGTGCAAGGAATACACCGCACTGGTACACGACTTCCTGCGCATGCCGATGGTCACTGGCAAGATTGAAAGCGTGTATCAGGAGCTGACCGAAGTGTTGCGCGAGGCGCTCTACCCATAAGACTGACCTGTCACACACCAAGGCCGGAGCGGGGCAAACCCTCCGGCCTTTTTTGTTGCCGATGAACGGCGGGCATAAAAAAACGCACCGTCAGACGGTGCGTTTCTTCAGGCCGTGGCCCGGGATCAGAAGCTGTACTTGAAGCTGGTCATGAAGTTGCGCGGAGCGCCGTACATGCCGTCGTAGTAGACCATCGAGTAGTACTCGCGGTCGAACAGGTTGTTGACGTTGAGCGAGGCGCTGAGGTTCTTGGTGATGTCGTAACGCGCCATCAGGTTGGTGACCGCGTAGCTGCCTTGTTCGTAGTAGCGCAGGTCTTCGCCGATCTTCGATTGCCAGTTCACGCCACCGCCGACGGTGACCTTGTCCAGCGCGCCGGGCAGGCGATACGAGGTGAAGGTCTTGAGCATGTGGCGCGGCGCGTTGGTGACGATGCGCGCGTCGTCGGCGTTGGTGGTGACGCTGTAGGCGTAGCCCGCAGACGCTTGCCAGCCTTCAGCCAGTTCGCCGTTCAGCTCAAGTTCAACGCCCTTGGTCTCGGTGCTTTGCTCCAGGCGATAAGCCTGGGTGTCAGACATCCACACCGCGAGGTTGTCCTGCTCAAGTTTGAACAAGGCCAGGCTGGTGTTGAGTTTCTCGTCGAAGAACGTGCCCTTGACGCCCACTTCGTAGCCTTTGCCTTCGGTCGGTGCGAGCGATTTGTTGTTGATGTCGCGAACGTAGGACGCCTGTGGGTTGAAGATCTTGGTGTAACTGGCGTACAGCGACCAGTTGTCATCCAGGTCGTACACCACACCGGTGTAGGGCGTGAAGATACCGGTTTCACGTTCCTTCACGGTACTCGCTTCACCGCCGTATGGCTGGGTGTCGGTGTCACGTTTCCAGTCAGTCAGACGGCCGCCGAGGATGACGGTCAGGTCGTCGGTGACGTGGAAGCGTGAGGTCAGATAAGTACCCAGTTGCTTCTCTTCCATGTGGCCCTTGCTGACGACAGGCGTGGCCGGTTTTGGCGAGTTGCCGTCCCAGTGGCTGATGTCCGGAACGTTGAAGCTGTAGTCACGCAGCCAGTCGCCGTAGCTCGGTGTGGATTCCTTGTAGTTGGTCGCGGTTACGCCGAGGATCAACTCATGCTCGCGACCGAACAGCGAGAACGGGCCGGTGAAGTAGGCGTCGATATTGTCCTGGCGCGGCGTACCGGACCAGCGGACCGGCAGCAGACCCGTGCCGGAGCCGGTGGCCTGGTCGAGGGTGCCGGTGGCCACCGCATAGAGCTGGTCGAATTTGTTCTCGGTATGGCCGTATTCGATCTTGCCGCTCCAGCCGTTATCGAACTGATGCTCGACGGAGGTGAAGAAGTTGGTTTGATCGTGGTCGTTATAAGACCAGTCCGGCGAGGTATTCAGCGAGCGGTGAACGTGGGATTTTTCGCCGTTGGTGAAATACGACGGGTAGCCGCCGCGCATCGGCGAGTCGACCTGGGTTTTCTGGTAGCTGAAGCCGACGGTCAGCAGTGTCGCCTCGCTGAGGTCGAACTCGGTGATGCCGTAGACCAGTTGCGAATCCTGTTTGAAGCGATCAACCCACGAGCCCTGGGTCTTGTAATCGACGACCAGCCGCCCACGCACATTGCCGGATTCGGTCAGCGGGCCGGAAACGTCCATGCCGGTGCCGTAGCGATCCCAGTTGCCGGCCTCGCCCGTAACGCTGGCCTGAGCTTCAGCGGTCGGACGCTTGCGGATCAGGTTGATGGTCGCCGACGGGTTGCCCAGGCCGCTGATCAGGCCTGTCGCGCCTCGGACGACTTCCACGCGGTCGTACATGGCGGTGCTTTGGGTGTAGTTGTCCAGACGCGTGGATGTGGGTACGCCGTCTACTTCAAAGTTCTGGATCTGCGAGCCGCGCGACCAGTAAGTGTCGTTCTCGGTGCCCATGCCGTTGCGGGTCACGGTGATGCCGGCGGTGGCGTCGAGCACGTCGGTCAGGTTGGTCAGCTTCTGGTCATCCAGACGCTGGCGGGTCAACACGGTGACCGACTGCGGCGTTTCCCGCGGCGTCAGGTTCAGACGCGTCGAGCTACTCGACGAGTAGGTGGTGTACAGCCCGGTGCCTTCGGTCTGCGAGCCCGGTGCCTTGCCGGAAATCGAGATCGCGCCCAACTGCATGGCATCGCCGGCAGCGCCGCTGACCGGAGTCAACGACACTGTGTTACCGGTAATCTGGTACGTCAGGCCGCTCCCCAGCAGCAGACGGTGCAAGGCCTCTTCCGGCTCCAGAGTGCCGGACACCGCGTTGGCTTTCAGCCCTTGCAGCAGCTGCGGGTCGTAGATGATCTGCAAGTTGGACTGTTGCCCGAGTTGCTGCAAGGCACTGGACAACGGCTGGGCCGCAACGTTGATGCTGGTCGGCGCCGCAAGGACCTCACCGGCACCCAGCAGAAGCAGGGTAGTCAGCAGGGCGCGGGGCAGGATCACCTGGCGCTGAGTCTGACGCTGGATCGCCGTGGCCAGTGGTGCGCGGGACAAGGATGGGCTGTGCATTACTTCAAATGCTCCTGAAAGGCGTGTGCAGTTTTGTAGTTAATGATAATTAGACGCAACAACCCGATGAAACCGGAAAAATAAATCCCGCACACTGCGAAAAAATCGTCTATCGCCAGCGACGGGATTGTCCGCACGTACTGTTCCGCGGTCAGGCCGGCGCCAGCTCCGTCATCACGCGACCCGCTTCCATGCGCACCAATTGGTCGGCGACGTCGAAATAACGGTCATCGTGGGAGATCACGATGATGGTTTTGCCCAGCCGCTTGAGGTCCGGCAGCAGCTCGGTGTAGAAAATCCGCCGGAAGGTCGGGTCCTGGTCCGCCGCCCATTCATCAAATACCAGCACCGGCCGTTCTTCGAGCCAGGCATTGACCAGCGCCAGACGCTTGCGTTGCCCGGTGGACAGGTCAGTGGTGGTGAAACTGCCGTCCTGCACGCTGACCTTGTGGGCGATTTCCAAGCGTTGCAGGTACTTGTTGGCGTCATCGGGGATGTGCGTATCGCCTTGCACCACGTCGTCGAACAAGTAGTAGTCGGCAAAAATCGTGGTGAACAACTGGCGGTAATCGTCGCGGTTCTCGGCGTTCACGGGCTGCCCGTTAAGGCGGATTTCACCGTGTTGCGGCGGGTACAGGCCCAGCAGCAACTTGATCAGGGTGGTCTTGCCGCAGCCGTTTTCACCGACGATGAAAATGATCTCGCCCTGTTCGATTGTCAGATTGACCGGGCCCAGACGGAACGCCTCGCTGCCCGGCACGGCAGGGAAGGCATAACTGACGTCCTTGAGTTCGAGGCGGGTAACGGCCGGGGCTTTCTGGCCGTGGTCGTCGAGCAGCAGGTGTGGTTCGGGCGAGGAAAACTGTTCCGACAACTCGGCGATACGGCGGAACGCGATTTGCGCGCGGCTGACGATCGGCAGAGTCCCGACCAGATGTTCCAGCGGGCCTTTCATGTACAGCAACACCAGGACGAAACCGCTCATGACGGTTTTGTCGGCGCTCGGCCAGTAGGTCTGCAAGGCGAGCGCCAGGCCGATCACCACGAAGAACAGCATCGAGCCGAACGTCTTGGCGATCACGAACGTGTTGATCGAGCGGATCTGCGTGCGGCAGATGAACTCGGCCGTGGTTTTGATGCCGGCAACGAACATGCGCTGACGGCGCGGCCGGTGGATGCGCAGTTCCTTGGCGCCTTCGGCAATGGCGTTGTAGTGCTTTTGCAGTTCGTCTTCGGCGTCACGCGCGGCCATGAAGCCCTGGATACCTCGACCCTGAGCGAAATACTGAATGCCGGTGCCGATGATGATCGCGACCACCATGATCAGGAACATCGGCCACGACAGCATCGCCAGGTAACCCATGCAGCCGAGGGTCACGGTCAGGGAAATCGCCAGCGGAGCGAAGGCGAAGGCAAAGTCGCTGATGGTGTCGACGTCGTGCGTCAGCACCGGGATCAGGCGATGGCTGCGATAGCGCTCGATTTGCTCGATCGGTGCCGACAGGACTTTCTCGCCCAGCTGTTTGCGCAAGGTGGCGATGATGTGTTGGCCGACGAAGTTGGTGCCGATGTCCGAGCAGATCGAACTGAGCAGCGCCAGCAGGCAGAGCCCGGCAAACAGGGCGACGACACCCTGGGTCAGGCCGGCTTCGGAATGCAGCGCCGAATTGATCGTCGCCAGCAGCACCGTCACGCTGAGGCCGCCGACCATGCCCAGCAGGATCGACACAATGACGACGAGCCTGAACGGCCTGAGAAGCGTGAACAATTCGTGGATGGCACCGCGTGGGGGCTGGGACATGGGGGAACAGTTCCTTGGGTCGTGGAGACAGATACCCAATAGAACGTCTGGTAAAGCGCTTAATTTAGACGGTCAGCGACTGACGGCGGCCCGCAGGTCGTCAAAGCTGTGGGAGTCGGCAAGCTTGTTCCCGCACTGGCTTGTGATGGTGTCCCTGACCGGGGGCTGGCACAAAAACCTGTGGGAGCGAGCCTGCTCGCGAAGAGGCCAGCACAGCCAACATTTCCGCCGCCTGACCCACCGCTTTCGCGAGCAGGCTCGCTCCCACACTGGCTTGTGGTGATGCTCCTGACCGGGGTCCGGCACGAAAACCTGTGGGAGCGGGCTTGCCCGCGAAGAGGCCAGCACAGTCAACATCTCTGCCGCCTGACCCACCGCTTTCGCGAGCAAGCCCGCTCCCACACTGGCTTGTGGTGATGCTCCTGACCGGGGGCAGGCACAAAAACCTGTGGGAGCGGGCTTGTGGTGATGTTCCTGACCGGGTTCGGCACAAGAACCTGTGGGAGCGGGCTTGTGGTGATGTTCCTGACCGGGTCCGGCACAAGAACCTGTGGGAGCGGGCTTGCCCGCGAAGAGGCCAGCACAGTCAACATCTCCACCGCTTGACCCACCGCTTTCGCGAGCAAGCTCGCTCCCACACAGGCTTATGGTGATGGTTCTGACCGGGTTCGGCACAAAAACTGTGGGAGCGAGCCTGCTAGCGAAGGCGTCAGGTCAGGCGATGCATCTGTAGCTGACAGTGCGCTTTAGCGAGCAAGCTCGCTCGCACCCGGATCTTGTCGTTTCGGCGCGTTTCAGAGATCGCGCACTACGCGAAAGCCGATCCAGTCGCCCCGGGTGGAGGGGTAGATATTGTTGCGGTTGCCAGAGCGCGAGAATACCGGCGCTTCGCCCCAGTCGTTGCCGCGGATGTTGTACGACTCGCAACCGGGTTCGACCCAGGCGCTGCCATCGGTTGGCGCGCCAACATAGTTGGGATGTTCGCAGTCGGCGATCCATTCGTAGACATTGCCATGCATGTCGTACACGCCAAAGGCGTTCGGCGGATAGCTACCCACCGGCGAGCTGAAGCTGTAGCCATCGGTCGGGCCGTAGGTGTTGGCATGCTTGGCGATGCTGTATTCGCCCGCTGCATCGAACGGGAACGGGAAGGGCCCGGTCGAGCCGGCGCGCGCGGCGTATTCGCGTTGGGCTTCGCTGACCATGCGGTAGTTCTGCCCGGTCTTTTTCGACAGCCAGGCGACATACGCCTGCACGTCGGCAAAATCCATGCACACCGCCGGTTGCCGCGGTTCCTGTTTATAGCGTGGTTTGCTTGCCACGCATTCGCGACCTGGGCGCGTATCGCCGTTGGCGATCTTCACCCCGGTTTCCTTGACGTAGCTGTCCCATTCACCGGCGGTGATCTGGAAGCGGCTCATGGCGAATGCCTTGGCAAACGTCACTTCGTGCATCGGGCCTTCGTCGGGCTCGCGGCCGACTTCGGTTTCCGGGGTGCCCATGGTGAATTTGCCCGCGGGCAACACGACCATTTCCGGGCAATTTTTGCAGTCCTTGAACACCTTGCCCGCCGGCAGCGGTTCGGCGGCCGCGGCGGTGCCCGGCAACAGGCCGGCGAGCGATGCGCTCAGCGCCAGCCCTGCCAGCAGTTTCAAGGTCGGGACGCGTCGCGTTGGGATAAGCATGTCACTGTTCATGTGGGGTCTCGAGCAAGGGAAGACAACAGTCGTGAAGGTCATAGCTGCGTGACCAGCAGCGTCATGAATCGATCGATTTCCGCTTCGGTGTTGAGCAGGCCCGGCGCGGTGCGCACCACCGGCCCGACGTCGCGTTCCACGGCATCGACCACCACGCGGTTTTTCATCAGGTAGGCGGCGATTTTGTCGCAGTCGCGGTCCTTGACCCGGAAGAAGGTGAACCCGGCCGACAGTGCCGGGCTCAGCGGCGTCACCAGCTCGATCTGCGGATGTTCTTGCAGGCGTCGCTTGAGATACGTGTTGAGTTCATGGATGCGTGCCTGCACCTCGGCCTTGCCCAGTTGCAGATGCAACTTGAACGCTTCGCTCAACGCCCAGCGATGTTCGAAGGCGTGATAGCCGCCGGGTGACATGCTGGTGGCGAAGTCGGTGTCTTGAGAGAACGTCGGCACGCTCGGCGTGACGTCCCTGAGCTGCTCGGAACGGGCACAGATGATCCCGGTGCCGCGCGGGCCGAACATCCATTTATGGGTGCCGGCAATGAAGAAATCGCAGTGCATGTCCGGGAAGCTGAGGTCTTCCACACCAAAGCCGTGAACGCCATCGACCACATAGAGAATCCGGTCGGCGTCGGCGCGCGTGCGGTTGACCTCATCGACCAGTTTGCCAATCTCGCCGATGGGCAGTTTCACGCCGCTGCCCGATTGCACCCACGTCATGCCCAACACCCGAGTGTTGGGGCGAATCGCCTGGCGAATCGCGCTCAGCACTTCCTCTGTCGAGACCCGATGGGCGTCTTCGAACAGTTTGATCTTGCGAACCTGCGTGCCTTGCTTCTTCACCCGGAAGTCGAGGCTGAACTCGGTCGAATAATGCTCGTGAACGGTAGTGAGAATCTCCTGATCCGCACGCACATGAATACCGCCGTAGATCGCGGCGAGACCTTCGGTGGTGCTGCCCGTCAGGGCGATCTGCGCCGGTTTGGCTTGCAGATAACGCCCGGCCCATTCGCGCACCTCGGCCTCGTGCTTCCAGGTTTCCTCGAGGTCCCAATCCATCATCAAGCCCGGGTTGCGGTCGAGGGTTGCGCGGTGCCGGTCGATGGCTTCCTGCACCGGACGCGGGTGCGAAGTGATGAGAAAGTTGGAGAAGTGCAGGTAGGCGGGATCCTGATTGAACAGTTGGCGCAGTTGCGCCCACTTGTCCTTCGGCACGGCTGTCGCAATCGCTGCGGCGCCTGGCGCCGAGGCGTGAACGGCAGCGCCCAGCGGCAGGCTGGCGGCAAGGATGCCGGCCTGTTTGAGAAAAGTACGACGGTCAGTCATGGGGACGGTTCGCTTCTGCTCGCAAAGAAGAATTCAGGCTGGCCACGGGTTTCGCAGCTTTTTGCACCTGGTCCCAGACGCGCAGGAAGTTGCCGCCCCAGAGCTTGGCGATGTCGGCTTCGGAATAGCCGCGCTGCAACAGTTCGGCGGTGACGTTGCGGATCTCGCCGACGTTTTCCCAGCCTTTGACGCCGCCGCCCTCATTGAAGTCCGAGGCGATGCCGACGTGGTCGATGCCGATTTTGCGCACGGTGTAATCGATCGCATCGCCGAGATCCTTGAGCGTGGCTTTCGGCTCTTCTTCGAGGATTGCGTACAGCTGGCCGGCGTACTGGCCGAACTTCTGTTCCGGCCACGCGGCGATGATCGGATCGCCCGGCATCAACGCCATCGCCAGGTTCGGCAGCGGTGGCAGATCAAAGCGTGCGCGCAGGGCGTTGAGTTTGTCCTGGGTGCCTTGGGTCAGCGGTCGCAGGTAGGCCGAGAAACCGACCACTTGCACCACGCCACCGCTTTGCTTGATCAGTTGCATCTCCTTGTCGCTGAGGTTGCGCGGAATATCCACCGAGGCACGCGGCGCCGAATGCGAGGCGACCATAGGCGTGCGGCTCAGTTGTGCGACTTGCTCCAGGGCCTTGGTCGACATCTGCGAAACGTCGATGATCACGCCCAGGTCGTTGAGGCGGTGCACGGCTTGCTTGCCGACCTCCGAGAGGCCGTTTAGGGCGTCCGGGGAATCATTGAAAAACGGCAGCGGTCGCGACGAATCGCTCCACTGGTTGTTGCCGATGTAACTGAAGCCGAACATGCGCATGCCGCGCGCAGCCCAGGTGTCCAGCAGGTCCAGATCGTTGCCCAGCGGATAGGCGTTAAGCATGCTGATGAAGATGGCAAACTTGCCTTCGCCGTGCAGACGGCGGAAGTCATCCGGGGTGTAGGCGATGGCGACCTGATTGGGGAAGTCGCGAACCATGCCGGAGATGATTTTGTAGCGCACCTCCTGCTGGTTGCGCGCCTCCTCGACAAAACCGTCGGTGGGCTTGTGGGGCGCGTTCGGGCCGTTCCACATTTCCGGCCAGCCAAAGATCGTCAGCGCTGCACCGGACAGACGTCCGCGACTGGCCTTGACCAGGTCGAACTGGCCACTGCCGTCCTTGTCGACCTCATTGCCGGCAGTACCGAAATCCAGCGGCACGGTGATGTGGCTGTCGAACGAGAGCAAGCGATCCTGCAGTTCATCGGCCTGTTTGAGCACCTTGGCCGGGTAGCCAGGGTTGTCCTTGAACCAGTGATCCCAGGCGGCAAAGCCTGCACCGGCGCTGATCGCCAGAGCCAGCGGCAGGCCGATGTATAGAGCCTTTTTCGAACGTGGTTTTGTCATTGCCATCTCAGTCAGTTCGCCGTCGAGGTGCAGGCGCAGAGGCCTTTGCTATCTGGAAAGAACGAGCGATTGGGCAGGAAATTTAGCTGGCCCGAAAAGATCGCAGCGCTCGCGTAAATTTGCCCGCTCAGCAAACGTTCTAGCTTGGATAAAGCCTGCTTCATGGCTGACACAGGTAGGGCAATGAAGATTTCTCGACGATGGTTCATGGCAGGCCTGGCGCTGACCGGCGCTGCCGTGCCTGCCGCGTTTTACGGGCATCGCCAATGGACGAAGCCTGATCCGACGATCACGCCCGGCGAAGCTACGGTCGATCTGGCGGACACGGCCGGTCAGCAATTGGCGAATGCCTTGCGCGGGGTCTGGAGCATTCGTTTCGACGGCGCGCGAATCGGCTTCGATGACTTGCCGCTGCACGGACTGGAACTGTTTCTTGATGTTGCCCAGCGCGGCCGCGGTTTGCGCGGCTATCTGGATAGCGCGCAACGCCTGCGCGGTGACGAGGAGCCGCGTTACCGGATCATTGGCGATCTGGCGCAGGGCAAACCTGCCGAGTTGTACTGGCGTCTGATTGATTCACGGGCGGCGGACGGCGCGCCGACTTATGAACTGGCCGTGGTGCTGGATGAGGTCTGGGCCGATTTCGGCAATGCCGGCAGTGGCACGATCAGTGGGCGCATTGTGCGCCTGGATCGACCGCTGGGTCTGCCCGAGCAGGACAACCGTTTCGTCGCGCACAAACAGCTGTTTCCCGAGGCACGCCAGCGCATCGGTCTCAACCCGACCTTGCTGGCCTGGCTGATTTCTCCCGAACATCGTCTGTTCCATCAGCTCTGGCATGCGTCGCGTGACAAGTGGCATACCTTGCCCGAAGACAAGCGTGAAGCGTTGCGCGGTATCGGCTGGCAGCCGGGGCCGCGCGACAAGGAACGGGACGCGCGTGGGCCGCGCAAAGATCGCAATGGCTCGGGCATCGACTTCTTTTTCATGCACCGGCACATGCTCGGTACGGCGCGCTCGATGCAGGACTTGCCGTCGTGGCCGGCCTTCCCGATGCCGCAGCCGGAGCTTGAACGCGATCGCCAGGGATTTGCCCGTTATTTTGATAACCATGACGGCTACGCCTTGCCCCCGACCTGGATCGCCAGCGATGACGCTGACTACACCCAGTGGGTCAGCGACATCAAAACGGCGGAGACCTATCACAGCAACTTTCAGGTCTGGGAGTCGCAGTACCGCGACCCGCGTTATCTGTCGAAGCTGACCCTGGGGCAATTGGGTTCAGAGATGGAGCTGGGTCTGCATGACTGGCTGCACATGCGCTGGGCCTCGGTACCGCGTGATCCGTCCAACGGTCAGCCAGTGCCGTTCGCCCGCGATCCGGCGGATTTCTCCGCGCGCTGGTACGCCGCTGAAAACGACTTTCTGGGCGATCCGTTTTCCTCCCATGTGAATCCGGTGTTCTGGCATTTTCACGGCTGGATCGACGATCGCCTCGAAGACTGGTTCAGGGCGCACGAGCGTTTTCATCCGGGCGAAGTCCGTCGTCAGCAGGTCAATGGCGTGGACTGGTTCGCGCCGGGACGCTGGGTCGAGATCGATGATCCGTGGCTGGGCCCGGTCACCCATGGCTGCAGCACGACGCCGGGTTTGCAGGTCGGCAAGTCGATGGAAATGGACCCGGAAACCATGAAGCTGGCGCTGCGCATTACCTTCAGCGAAGACGAGAAAATCCTCTCCGGATTGTTCCGCCGCGTGCCGAAGCGCCCGTGGTATGCGCGCCATTTGAAGGTCAGGCAAAAAGAGGTTTGACGTCGGTCATGCGGGTTCAGCAGATATTTTGTCTGGACCCGACACCGCCTTCGCGAGCAGGCTCGCTCCCACAATGATTCTGTATTCGCAGGACAAAATGTGGGAGCGAGCCTGCTCGCGAAGACAGTTTCGCCGGCGCCGGATTACTGCGCCTGCCACCCCCCACCCAGCGCCTTGTACAAGGCAATGCTTGCCTGCAACCGCGACAGTCGCAATTGCACGTTCTGATCCTGCGCCGCGTACAGCGTGCGCTGGGTTTCCAGCACGGTCAGCAAGTCTTCGGCGCCGGCCTGATAGCGGCTCTGGGCGATGTTGAAGGCAACCTGGGCCTGGTTCAGTTCTTCGCTTTGCCACTGCCGTTGTTCGTCCAGCCCGCGGATGCTGTTGAGGGCTTTTTCGACGTCGGCAAAGCCGTTGATGATTGCGCCGCGATAGTTTTGCAACAGCTCTTCCTGGCGGGCGCTGGCCTTGTCGCGTTCGGCACTGAGACGGCCGTTGTTGAAGATCGGCGCCACCAGTCCGGCGGTCAGGTTGTAGAAAGGACTGCGCAGCATGTCGCTGAACCGATCGGAGCCCGAACCCAGTTCGGCGCTGAGGGTGACGCTGGGCAGCATCTTCGCCCGAGCCACCGTGACGTCGGCACGGGCGGCGGCCAACTGCGCTTCGGCACGGGCGATGTCCGGACGGCGGTTGAGCAGTTCACTCGGTACGCCGGCACCGATGACCGGCCATTGCAATTGATCAAAGTTTTCCTCGCTGGCCGGCAATTCCTGGACCGGGCGGCCGAGGAGGGCGGCGAGGGTGATTCTGGCTTCTTGCGCCTGTTGTTGCACTCGGGGTAATTGGCGCTGTTGCGCCGCTACCAGGCTTTTTTGCTGAGCCAGTTCAAGGGCCGTGGCCGAGCCTGAGTCGAAACGCGTCTGGACCAGCTTGAGTACGCTCAGGGCGTTGTTCAGATTGAGCTCGGCGATACGGCTTTGCTCGTTCAACGACAAGGTTTGCGCGTAGCTGTCGGCGACGCTGCCGAGCAGGGTCAGCTCAACCGTGGCCTGATCGAATTCGCTGGCGCGCAGGTTCAATTGTGCGCTGTCGCGGCTGGCGCGTTGGCCGCCCCAGAAGTCGATTTCATAGCTGGCGTTGAGATTGGCATCAAAGTAATCCACCGCCTTGTTGCTGCTGTCGGCGTCCAGTTGGCTGTAGCCGTTGCCGCGCAGCAGCTTTTGTCGATTGGCGTTCATGCCTGCCTTGACCTCTGGCAGTAACGAGCCGCCGGCGATCACGGTGGTGGCACGGGCCTGCTGCACGCGCGCGACCGCAGCGGCCAGGTCGAAACTGCCGGCCCGGGCCTGGCTGATCAAGCCGTCAAGTTCGCGGCTGCCGAACTGCGTCCACCATTGTGCGTCGTTGCGCACGAGGCGGTCGTTGTGCGGCATCTGCCACGCGGCGGGCGGCTGGATGCCGCTCTGCGGACGCTGGGCGGGGCTGCCGCAAGCGCTGAGCAACAGGCACACGGTCAAGAGACTGAGACACGGTTTCATAGATCGATCATTCACTGGTAAGGGCCGTGACCGGGTCGAGCCGGGCAGCTTTGCGAGCGGGCATGAAGCCGAAGACGACGCCGGTGACCAGGGCGCAGCCAAACGCGCCGAGTACCGCCAGCAAGGAAAAGGCGACGGCGACTTCGCTGATCAGCAGGACCCCGCCGACCAGCAGCGCGAGGACGATGCCGGCCAGTCCGCCGACCACCGAAAGCATCACCGCCTCGGTGAGGAACTGTCGCAAAATGTCGCGTTGGCGCGCGCCGGTCGCCATGCGGATACCGATCTCGCGGGTGCGCTCGCGCACGGTCATGAGCATGATGTTCATCACGCCGATGCCGCCCACCAGCAGCGAGATCGCGGCAATCGAGCCGAGCATCAGCGACAGGGTGTTTTGCGTGCGGGCCTCGGCCTGAATCATCGCCGCGTTGTTGGTCAGTTCGTAATCGCGTTTGCCGTGCAGGCGTCGCATCAGGTCGTCGATGGCCAGCTCGGCTTCTTTGACCTTGCGTGCATCACTGGCGGCAATCACCACGTATTCCGGCGTGTGCCCGCCGAGCAGGCGAATGGCCGCGGCGGAGTAGGGCACCGCGATCCGGTTGTCGCTGTCCTGGTCGCCGGAGCTTGCACCCTTTTCGGCAAGCACGCCGACCACCTGGAACGGCACGTTTTCGATGAGGATGTACTGGCCGATCGGGTCGGCGACGCCTTTGAGCAGTTTGTCGCGAATCTTCGTGCCGATCACCGCCACTGGCGCTGCGTTGCGCTCGTCGGCGTCGGTGAAGTAACTGCCCTGGATCACCGGCCAGTTGAAGATGCTCGGGAAGTTGGTGTCGTTGCCGCCGACATAAGCGCTCTGGTCGAGGTTGCCGAAACGCACCACCACTTCGGCGCCGGCCACCGGCATGATGCGTTTGACTTGTGGCAGGGTTTTCAGCGCCGCCACGTCATCCAGGGTGATGATGCCCTGCGGCGTGCGCGGATTGGGCGAGGCGCCACCCAGGTACAAAAGGTTCGAACCGAACGCGCCCATTTGCGCCATGACCTGGCGCTTGCTACCTTCGCCGACCGCAAGCATGACCACCACCGAGGCGACGCCAATGACGATGCCGAGCAGGGTCAGCGCGGTGCGAAAGCGGTTGATCCACATGACTCGCCACGCCGCTTGCACGGCATCGACCAGTTCGCCTTTCCAGGCGCCCGTGGCTTCGGCGCCTTCGCTGAGGCGTTTGCGCAAGTCCACGGCCTGCAAGGCGCCGGGATTGGCCGAGGTTTGTGCGTGAGGCGTTTCCTCGGCGCTGTCACTGATGATCAGCCCGTCGCGAATCTCGATGATGCGCTTGGCGCGGGCGGCGACTTCGCGATCGTGCGTGATCAGAATCACCACGTGGCCCTGGCTCGCCAGCTCGTCGAGCAGCGCCATGACCTCTTTGCCGCTGTGGCTGTCGAGCGCACCGGTCGGTTCGTCGGCAAGGATGATATGGCCACCGTTCATCAAGGCCCGGGCAATCGAAACCCGCTGCTGCTGACCGCCGGATAATTGATGCGGGCGGTTGCCTGTGCGTTCAGCCAGACCCAGGCGCTGCAGCAGGGCCGCCGCCCGGGCGTGGCGCTCGGCGGCAGGCGTGCCGGCATAAATGGCCGGCATCTCGACGTTTTCCTGCGCGGAGCTCGACGGAATCAGGTGATAACCCTGAAACACAAAGCCAAAGGCTTCGCGGCGCAACCAGGCCAGTTCATCGCTGCTCAGGTGGGCGACGTTTTCCCCGGCGAACAGGTATTCGCCCGAGGTCGGCCGGTCGAGGCAGCCAAGGATGTTCATCAGCGTCGACTTGCCGGAGCCGGAAGCGCCGACGATCGCCACGAACTCGCCGGCATGAATCGACAGGTCGATCCCGCGCAGCACGTCGACTTGCGGCGTGTCCTGACCGCCGTAGGATTTGCGGATGTCTTTGAGGTCGATCAGCGGCGTTGGCATTTAGCTTCCGCTGCCTTCGGCCGGGCCGATCAACAGATAATCGCCTTCTTGCAGGCCGTCGAGGATCTGCACCTGCAAGCGGTCGCTGAGCCCGGTGCGGACCTGACGGTGCTCGATGTCGCCGTTCTTCGCCACGACGCGCGCGGTCTGGCTGCCGGCTTGCAGGCCGTCGCTGTGCAGGGCGGCGACCGGAGCAGTCAGCACGCCTTTGGCGGCGCCGGCGACGAAGAACACCTGGGTGGTCATCTCGGCCATCAGCGCGTTGTCGCCGTTTTCGACATCGAGCAACACCGTATAGAGCACCACACGACCGCTGCCGCTTTTGTTCGTGCTATTGGGGCTGCCGCTGCCCTGGCTGGTCTGGTCCAGCGGTTTCGGCGGCACCGGCAGGATCTGCCGCACGGTGCTGCTCCAGCGCCGGTTGCCGCCGCTCAGGGTGGTGAAGTAAGCGCTCATGCCGGGTTTGACGTGGCCAATGTCGGCCTCGGAAACCTCCGCCCACACGGTCATCGGTGACAGCTTGGCGATCCGCAGGATCAAGGGTGTCTGCTGCTGTGCGTTGAGGGTCTGGCCTTCGCGGGCATCGATATTGACCACCGTGCCCGACATCGGCGCATAAATGCGCGTGTAGCCCAGCTCGGCCTGATCGCTGCGCAGGCTCGCCTGGGCCTGGCGAATCTGCGCCTGGAACATGTCGATGCGCGCCTGGGTGGCTTTCAATTCAGCGCGGGCGGTCTGCACGTCTTCTTCACGGGTCGCGCCACCGGCGGCGAGGTTCTGCTGACGCTGGAATTTCTGTTGCGCCAGTTCGTGCTGGGCGCGTTGTTCCTGCAGTTGCGCCTTGAGATTCTCGATGGAGAACTGTCCGGCGTCGAGTTTGGCTTTTTGTGTCGACGGATCGATTTCCACCAACAACTGGCCTTCCTTGACCACGTCACCGACTTCCACGTGGATCTTCTGGATCTGGCCCGAGGCCTGCGCACCGACGTCCACGTAACGCCGCGGTTGCAGGGTGCCCAGCGCGGTGACGCTACTTTCTATATCACCCCGGGTGACTTGCACGGTGGTGAATTTATCCCGGCCTGGCGGCAGGAATTGCCACGCGGCATAAGCGACAACCGGGATCAGACAAAGGATTGCGAGCAGCGCGCGTCGGGCAGGGCGGGGACGTTTCATGCAGGGTTCCGGCCAGTGAAAATCGGCCCGTCGTTCTTGCTGGCAGACAGATTCGGGCAGCATGAACGCTGTCGCAGGGGCGCGACAGATACGGGGAGCTGTCCTGTAAACGATAGACAGGCGAGGGAATTTAAGCGCAGACACACGAAGTAACAGCTATAGACGAGGATTTTTTATCAGGCAATGACAAACACCACTTTAAATCTATATGAGAATTACTATAAATTACGCGGCTCAAGCTGCCACTATCTTGCTACTGCGTCTGACGCGCTCGTGGATCAGTGTGCCTAGCACAGAACCCGCAGGTTTGCGGCCGGGAGTCATGTTGGAAAACTACTATCGAGAGCTGGTGTGTTTCCTGAACGCCAAGCTCGGCAACCGTCAGGTCGCCGAAGATGTGGTGCATGACGCTTATCTGCGTGTGCTGGAGCGTTCCAGCGACACGCCGATCGAGCAACCCCGGGCGTTTCTTTATCGCACGGCGCTGAATCTGGTCATCGATGACCATCGGCGCAATGCGCTGCGTCAGGTCGAGCCGCTGGAAGTACTCGATAACGAAGAGCGCTATTTCGCGCAATCTCCGCAGTGCCCTCTGGACCATGGTCAACGCCTGGACATGCTTCAGCGTGCATTGGCAGAACTGTCGCCAGCGTGCCGCGAGAGTTTTCTGCTGCGCAAGATCGAGGGCCTGTCGCACGCTGAAATTGCCGAACAGCTTGGCATTTCCAAAGCGCTGGTCGAGAAACACATTGTCAACGCCATGAAACATTGCCGCCTGCGCATCAAACAATGGGATGCCCATTGAGCTGCCGGCGTTAAATTTTATTTCACTGTCCTCGTTCCTACTCAACAGACGACCTGCTGTCCTGCACAAGGCCAGACGGGTTACTTAGGCTCTCCTTGCCCCTTGTTGAGGGGTTCATCCAGAGGACACTGGAAATGACTCAGGCAATTGCATCGCCCATCGTTCACGACCTGATCGGCGTCGGTTTCGGCCCTTCGAACCTGGCGCTGGCCATCGCTCTGCAAGAGCGCGGTCCGAGCCACGGCGAGCTGGATGTGCTGTTCCTCGACAAGCAGGCCGACTACAGCTGGCACGGCAACACCCTGTCGACGCAAAGCGAGTTGCAGATTTCCTTCCTCAAGGATCTGGTGACCTTGCGCAATCCGACCAGCCCGTATTCGTTCGTCAACTACCTCAAGCACCACGGGCGTCTGGTCGATTTCATCAACCTCGGCACCTTTTATCCGTGCCGCATGGAATACAACGACTACCTGCGCTGGGTGGCCGGGCAGTTCACCGCGCAGAGCCGGTATGGCGAAGAAGTGCTGACCATCGAGCCGGTACTGCACAACCATCAAGTTGAGGCGTTGCGGGTGATTTCCCGTGGCAGCGACGGCCAGCAGTTCGTGCGCACTACGCGTTCAGTGGTGGTCAGCGCCGGCGGCACGCCGCGTATTCCCGAGGCGTTCAAGGCGCTGAAAGGCGATCGCCGGGTGTTCCACCATTCGCAATACCTGTCGCAAATGGCCAAACAGCCGTGTGTGAACAATCAGCCAATGAGCATCGCGATCATTGGCGGCGGGCAGAGTGCGGCAGAAGCGTTCATTGACCTGAACGATTCGTTCCCGTCGGTGCAGGTCGACATGATTTTGCGCGGTTCGGCGCTGAAACCGGCGGACGACAGCCCGTTCGTCAACGAAGTGTTCTCGCCGGAGTTCACCGACCTGGTATTCCAGCAGAACAGCGCCGAGCGCGAGCGCCTGGTCAACGAGTACCACAACACCAACTATTCGGTGGTCGACATCGATCTGATCGAGCGCATCTACGGCATCTTCTATCGCCAGAAGGTCTCCGGTGTCGCCCGTCACGCATTCCGCACTTTGACCACCGTCGAGAAAGCCACGGCGACCGAAAACGGTGTCGAACTGGCCGTGCGCAACAACGCCACGGGTGAGGTCACGGTGCGTCATTACGATGCCGTGGTCCTGGCCACCGGTTACGAACGCCAGATGCACCGCCAGTTGCTGGCGCCGCTGGAAGAATACCTGGGCGACTTCGAGGTCGATCGCAACTACAAACTGATCACTGACGAGCGCTGCAAGGCCGGTATCTACATGCAGGGTTTCTGTCAGGCCAGTCATGGCCTGAGCGATACACTGCTGTCGGTGCTGCCGATCCGTGCCGATGAAATTGCCGGCTCGTTGTACGAGCATGGCAAGCATCGCGGGCACAGCCGTTCGGTGGCAGACCTGTTGCTGGCCACCGCCAGCTGAGTTCTGCATCGCCCGACACACCGCCTTCGCGAGCAGGCTCGCTCCCACAATGATTCTGTGTACGCAGGACAAAATGTGGGAGCGAGCCTGCTCGCGAAGGGGCCGTTGAACGCAGCGAAAATGCTGAATCTGAACCCCTCCTGAACACCCGCCACATTCTCTCCGATCACCTCTTTTTCCGGTTTACTCCCCAAACATCGGGGCGTAAGCTTCTCGCGTTTTCAACCAAAGCGGAGACCCACAGTGGGTACTTGTTCGAGTGACAGTTGTCGGCCGGTCTCGGTAACCGGCAGATTCTCGGCAAGATAACGCGCAGCCTTTCCCTGCCGTTGTCTCGCCGAAAAAAGCGAGCAGCGGCATCCCGTGCATGGCCCGTCCCGGGGCATGTCTCGACGTCCTTCTCATCGACGCTGAACGATGCGTGATTGCGACTTGCTGTCGTGATCGCACGCTATCGACACGCCGGTCTTTTTGACCGGCGCGCCACGCCTTGCCGTGCCGGCTTTTCCGGTGGCAGCGGCGCGGCCGTACCTGCTTGACGGTTTCCCGGCTGACCATAGGGGCCACAGCCATGAAACTGACGCTCAAGGAATTTTTCGCAGGTTTTCTGCGCACTCGCCACATCGCCCGGCACTTTCGTCGCCTGGCGCTGCTGGAATCGATCAACGACACCACGGTCAGCCGTGAAGTGCCGCCAACCCTGGCCAATACGCTGGTCGATGCCGCCCAGGGCGACAGCACCGCCGTGTTGTCCGCACTGGGTACGCACGGCGATGGCCTCAATGATGTCGAGGCCGCCGCGCTGCGTGTGCAATACGGACTCAATGAAGTCGAACACGAGCAGCCGCTGCCGTGGTGGGTGCACTTGTGGCACTGCTACAAAAACCCGTTCAACCTGCTGCTGACTTTGCTCGCGGTGATCTCGTGGCTGACTGAAGACCTCAAGGCCGCCGTGGTGATTTTTTCCATGGTAGTGCTGTCGACGCTGCTGCGCTTCTGGCAGGAAAGCAAATCCAACCAGGCCGCCGATGCGCTCAAAGCCATGGTCAGCAATACCGCTACGGTGCTGCGCCGTGATGCGCCGCGCCGCGAATTGCCGATCAAGCAACTGGTGCCGGGCGATCTCATTGCACTCTCGGCCGGCGACATGATTCCCGCCGATTGCCGGGTGCTCAGTGCCAAGGATCTGTTTGTCAGTCAGGCCGCGATGACCGGGGAATCGATGCCGGTGGAGAAATTCGCCCATCAGGCGCAACGCGACACGCGCAATCCACTGGAGCTGGACAACATTGTGTTCATGGGCACCAACGTGGTCTCCGGCACCGCGGTGGCGGTGGTCCTGACCACCGGCAACCGCACCTATTTCGGTGCGCTGGCGCAGCGCGTCGGAGCGACCGACCGAGCGGTGACGTCCTTCCAGATGGGCGTGAACAAAGTCAGTTGGCTATTGATCCGGTTCATGTTCGTGATGGCGCCGCTGGTGCTGTTCATCAATGGTTTCACCAAGGGCGACTGGACCGAAGCGCTGCTGTTCGCCCTGTCGATTGCCGTCGGCCTGACCCCGGAAATGCTGCCGATGATCGTCACCTCAACCCTGGCCAAGGGTGCGGTATTCCTGTCGCGCAAGAAAGTCATCGTCAAGCGCCTCGACGCGATCCAGAACTTCGGCGCGATGGACGTGCTGTGCACCGACAAGACCGGCACGCTGACTCAGGACAAGATTTTTCTGGCGCGCCACGTCGACGTCTGGGGTGAGGACTGCGACGACGTGCTGGAAATGGCCTACTTGAACAGCTACTACCAGACCGGCCTGAAAAACCTGCTGGATGTCGCCGTGCTGGAACACGTGGAAGTCCACCGCGAATTGAAAGTCGGCACGGCGTTTCGCAAAGTCGACGAGATCCCGTTTGACTTCAATCGGCGGCGCATGTCGGTGGTGGTTGAAGGGCGCGGCCAGCCGCATCAATTGATCTGCAAAGGCGCGGTGGAAGAAGTGCTGGCGGTGTGCAGCCGAGTGCGTCACGGCGAGGCCGATGAAGCCCTCAGTGAAGAATTGCTGACGCGGATTCGTCAGGTCACCGCAACCTTCAATGCCGAGGGCTTGCGCGTCGTTGCAGTGGCCGCGCGCTCGATGCCCCAAGGACGCGACACTTACAGCCTGGCCGATGAGCAGCAACTGACGCTGATCGGCTACGTGGCGTTCCTCGACCCACCCAAGGAAAGCACCGCGCCGGCGCTCAAGGCCTTGGCCGAACATGGCGTGGCGGTGAAGGTGCTGACCGGCGACAACGAGTTGGTCACCGCCAAGATCTGCCGCGAAGTGGGCCTCGCCCAACAGGGATTGCTGCTGGGCAATGACGTCGAGCGCATGAGCGATGCCGAACTGGCCGTGGCCGTGGCAACCACCAACGTTTTCGCCCGCCTGACGCCATCGCACAAAGAGCGCATCGTGCGTCTGCTAAAGGGCAATGGCCACGTGGTCGGGTTCATGGGTGACGGGATCAACGATGCGCCGGCATTGCGCACCGCCGACATCGGTATTTCCGTGGACAGCGCGGTAGACATTGCCAAGGAAGCGGCCGACATCATCCTCTTGGAAAAGAGCCTGATGGTGCTGGAGGAGGGCGTGCTCGAAGGGCGGCGTACCTTCGCCAACATGCTCAAGTACATCAAGATGACCGCCAGTTCCAACTTCGGCAACGTGTTCTCGGTGCTGGTCGCCAGTGCGTTCATTCCGTTTCTGCCGATGTTGCCGATGCACCTGCTGGTGCAGAACCTGCTCTATGACATTTCGCAGATCGCCATTCCGTTCGATAACGTCGACGAGGACATGCTGAAAAAACCACAGCGCTGGCAGCCGGGCGACGTCGGACGCTTCATGCTGTTCTTCGGCCCGATCAGTTCGATTTTCGACATCACCACCTTTGCCTTGATGTGGTACGTGTTCGCCGCCAACACGCCGGAGCAGCAGACCCTGTTTCAGTCTGGCTGGTTCGTGGTCGGGTTGCTGACCCAGACGCTGATCGTGCACATGATCCGCACGCCGAAGATTCCGTTCCTGCAGAGCCGTGCCGCAATGCCGTTGCTGGTGATGACCGCGATCATCATGGCGGTCGGCATCTTTCTGCCGATGGGACCGCTGGCGCACTACTTCAAACTGCAGGCGCTGCCGTCGCTGTACTTCGTGTTCCTGCCGGTGATTCTGCTGGCGTACATGGCGCTGACTCAAGCGGTGAAAGGGTTCTACATTCGCCGGTTTGGCTGGCAATAACACCACGGCCATCACTGTTATTCCCTGATGGGAGCGGGCTTGCTCGCGAAAGCGCAGTGTCAGCCGCAGATGCGTTGGCTGACGAAACGCCTTCGCGGGCAAGCCCGCTCCCACAGGTTTCGTCGGTGTGTTCGCGGTAGTGGCAACACTGGAAAGCCAGTGTGGGAGCCAGCCTGCTCGCGAAAGCGCAGTGTCAGTTGCAGGTGCGTTTACTGACGATACGCCTTCGCGGGCAGGCCCGCTCCCACAGGTTTCGGCGGTGTGTTCGCGATAGTGGCAACACTAAAAAACGATGTGGGAGCGGGCTTGCTCG
>NZ_JABWQQ010000028.1:0-68957 GCF_014268555.1 Pseudomonas sp. SWRI111
AGAAAAATGCCCGTATCTTGCGATACGGGCATTTTCTTTAACCGGCCAGCAGAATGCTAGGTTTTCACACAGTCTGATTCAGCGCGGCTTTTAATTTGGTGGGCCCACACGGACTCGAACCGTGGACCAAAGGATTATGAGTTGCTGGACGAGCAGTTATGCCTAGAGAAATCGTTCGAATGTGAACGTAGGTTGGCATAGCTGGAGAGCCCGTGGTTACTGATGTAGAACGTAATTTTGAGAAGGTTGCGCAAGCTGGGCACTGTACTGTGATTGTACTGCGTGCGTATCTCCAAAGCCCAGTTCGGCCGCTGAGCATCAGCTTTTCATTACATCTCTGGTGCTGACTTATGGCAAAACATATTTTCCGTTTGTCGACCGCTTAAGGGCGGCCATATAGCTTTGCAGTGCGTCGAGCACGTTAGGTTGGGTCGATGGTGTACTACGACCAAACGAGTTGCTAGCCGAGATGTCAACGTCGGGCCTGCTGCGGACCTTTTGGGAGACAATATGGAAATCACCGTCGCGTACCATCAGATAAAGCGACTCTTCCAGGCAAATTAGGCGCCCCCAAAGGGCATCGATCACCGCGACCCCGTCCACCTTGGAGAGCGCGACGAAAGCCCGCTTGTCGCCGCTTATGAGCTCCGATTCCGCATCCTCCCAAAGCGCGGCGAAGAGGATGGCTTCCCCGGTATCGATGTCCGGTCGATTTAGCTCCAGCAGCGGGTTTGCTGTCGCCGCAGACACTTCCACTTCATGAGCGGATGCAATAAGCCGTTTCGCCAGCTCAACCGCATTGATGGACCCCAACCTTGCAAGCGACTTGGTATGGTCAGCAAGCTGAAGTTGAAACTTCAACTGTGGAAGCACTCCGAGCTCGTGCATCGAACAGCCGAGCGCCGCGACCAGTTCATTGAGCAGTTCGTATTGGCAAAGCTTCCGTGCGGCGTCGCTATCAAGCAAGTACAAGTACGATCATTCCGGCAAGCCCTGCATGGTCAGGAGGTGCTCAGCGCTTTCCGCACCGATCGTATTCAGATCAACATTTGTTATAAATTTTTCACGCACCAGCTCGACTGCGCTAACACGTTGCTCAATGAAGTTCAGCGCCTGCGTGGCCTTGATCCAGTCATCGTGATCTTTTGCGTACGAAAGTATTAGGTGACCCGGATCTATACCGGTTGCGCGCCCCAATCCCATCGCCTGGGCTGCCAATGTCGCGGAGGACATCTGCCTCGGTACACGACGGACGATGTCCAAATCGCCGTTACGAATTAGCGCTAGGGCGAATTCGTCTGCCTCGTTTTCCTGTGCATCACGCGACAGCTGAGCGCGGCCCTCTAGACCTTCAGCAACCTGGCTGATCTCCTCATCGATGAGAGCACCATTGTCTCGTACGTGTCGACAGACTATGTGGGCAAGTTCATGTGCCAGAACGAAAAGCTGCTTCGAGTGTTGAGCATACTCGTACCCCAGCAGAATGGCCGGGCGACCGTCGACCATAACTGCCATCCCGGTCATGCGCTTTTTTTTCTTCGGTATATCTTTGAGGAACAGTACCGGGATCCCGTGCGACCAGCAAACGTCAAGCAACCCTTCAAAGTTCATGCAGCTTCCACTGCCAGCCTCCCGAGCCATGGCATGAATGGCCATGGGGTCACTTGGTAACTCTCGGTACGAGTTGAGAGCTGCGCGCACCGCAATGCGTGCCAGCGCAATGCCAAGCGTCGCTGCGACATTGAGCTCAGCGGCATTCGTGTCCGCTCGATGTTTGAAGTTGGTGTGTGGGGAGTGAGTGTTTATCGAAAGATTGCCGTCCTGGCCGAAGAAGACGTCGAGCCCCAAGCGCTGCTTGACAATGAGAGCAAACTGAAGGGCGCCTGCGCTGGTTTTCAACAGGCTATTGTCCCACCACTCGGGCAGCATGCGATTCACGAAAGTCTTCGGATAGCCAGCGGCCTGTAGACACTCATAAGCAGCTTTAACGGTTATTGGAGTCTTTGCGTCTTGCATGTGCAGCCTCCTATAACGTTTCTTCCGGTGGCTATCTTCTCATGCCGGCGCGGCTATGCGCAAAAAGTAGATCAGCAAGCCGACATGCATGTTCCTCGCTTCCATCCCAGACCGCCGCCAATGCCTCCATGAGTACCACGCTTTTGCGAGGGTCCAGTGTGGTTTCAAATGTTGAAATATTGGCATATTTGCATAAGAATATTAGCGTTTTAGACAGCCGTTTCGGCTTTCCGAACAGGTTACGGTGGATCTGAGACTGGTTTATTCCCGTCGCTTCAGCGATGGAAATGGTAGTAAGCATGCCTCTGCTAACGAAGAATTTCCGTAGCTCTGACGTGACCTGGTGGGTTGGCTTGGTAGCGGTCATACGCAATTTTAAGCATAATTGCATAAAAAAGATAGATCCTAATTTATTACATGGCGTCGGAAGGGCAACGCAATGAAGCCGCCTTTGAGGCATAATCAAGAACTCTTAGGTATCAAGCATGCTCGAATCCGAAATTAAACTGGCCCTCACTGACCACCTCTCCAAGGCGGCGACCGTCCCTTTGCATTTTCTCGAAGAAGTCGAAATCAACGGCGGTGAAATTCGAGCCGACTTGGTGCAGGTTTCGGATATGCACTGCTACGAGATTAAAAGTGAATTTGACTCGCTGAAGCGCTTGGTCGGCCAAGGGTCGCGCTACGGCCGAGCGTTTGATCAGGTCACTCTTGTGACTGCAGAGTGCCACCTAGACAAAGCAATGCCGATGCTCCCTCTGTGGTGGGGCGTAATTGTTGTGCCAAAGGAGAAGGGGCGCGCGCTTCGCCAAGTCCGCAAAGCCAAACTCAATAGAACACATGAGTCCGAGGTCTTGGTTACCTTGCTGAAGCGTGAGGAAGCCCTGAGCATCCTTGAAGAGCAGGGCATCACGCGAGGCTTCAAGAGCAAAAGCCTCTACGTGATCCATGCGAAGATTGCCGAATTACTGCCACTCAAGCCCCTACGGGAGCAAGTGAGACTTCGCCTGATCCAGAGGGCGTCGGGCGTTATAGATATTGCTCTTTGAGCACGTAGGCTACGTGGTGGCTCCATCCCTCGGTGATGTGGTAGTGCCCACACTTTTTCAGCTTTTGAGGTACGTTCGGATCAGCGCGTTGCTCGAGTAGGTCATCTCCGAACGAATATCCTTTACCCTTGAAGTCTGCGTAGGTGTTCACCAAGATCTGAGAAAGCGCGACAGAGTCCGGGGCGGTTTTCCCAGGTGCGCGGAGGATTAGCCAGTTGTCATCGCGTGTATATCTTATTGCGAGACTGTTGCTACGAAGCTCTAAAGCCTTCTCTGTCCATTCCGGTGATAGGGTCCCATAATCCCCGTAACCGATTTTCACGTCTGGCACGCTCGCTGTCACATCCTTCCAAAATCCCCAATCCTTTCGATCAAACTTGCCAGAGCCTGTTTTTACCGATGCAAGGCTTGCCGGAAATGCACCCGAGATCAGATGCACAGTCGCGAATCCAATGCTGCACAGTGCTCTCATGCTTTGTCCGAAAACCGTTACTTCTGCCGCCGTCCAGGTCTTTGGGCTAACTCCTAGGTCTACGAAAAGCTCAGCCTTGCGTCCAGCGGCTTGGAGCGTAGTGAAACTGCCAGTGACTAGCTGCAGAGTCTGTGGCGTTATTGCAAGCGATCCCAGTCGAACGCGAATTGCAATCGAGGGTAACGATGCAGTTGCCTGCAGGAAAGGCTGCCCGAGAGTCGCAAGAAATGTCGGGCCAATAACCGGGGAGACGGGCAGCTGCGCTGCAATGGCAGTTTGCAGAAACGCCATCAGCTCTGCTTGACGCGGTACGGTCAAGTCCCCACTCGGGTTGGCGTAGTCAACGTAAACCTCATGTGGCCAAACTGTTTTTAGATTTTTGGTCAGGTTTAAATGCTGTTTTGAGGTCCGCACCTCAATGCACGGCTTCACACGAGGCAGCAGCACAGCATCAACTTTTTCGAGCGCGCGCTGCTCGTAAGCCTGCCATTTGATGATAGGGATATAGTGAGGATGTGTTGCGTAGTCGCTCATGGCGCCTCCTGGCCTGGTGGGAATCCTTGATGGCATTTAGCCAACTTTGCAGGCGATGCTACTCCGATTGGTCTCCAAACAAAAATAATACTTTAGGTGGTGGTCAGGTCTGGGAGAGGTCTTCAGATCGAAGGAACGAGCTATTGTTAGCGTCATGCGCTTTAAGGGCGGTTTGCAGTCGCACCACGAGCATCATTGTCAGATTGTCCTGCGCTTGAAGCGTTTGTCATCAGGCTGTCCGCATGAGCCTTTTTGTCAAGGCCCCTCTGTTTCTGAAAGCGTAAGGCCGCTCGGGAGTGGAGAGATTAAGATTTTTATATGCTAAAGCCCTCCGGTTTATGTTCGATTTACGGCCTATCTAAGGTCATTCATGACGCCGCTGATGGCGCCTACGTAAGTTTTTATGCCGTTTTCTTCCAAAAAATGCGCGCACTGTGCGTAGGTGTAGCCCTCTTGACGCAGCCGCGTAAGTTCGGGAATGAATGGTTGTAACCTGTCTCGAAGTGTTGCTTTTCGCTCAGGCGGCTTTACATTTTGCATGAACTGCTCAGCAGTGATCCGTAGAGTTTCTTCCTCTTTACCGTCATTCTCGCTTTCTACGTTTGCTTGGTAGATAGAGTAGTGTTGTTGAAAAATATAAGGCTGTACATCGAATAGTGCGGTCACCTGTTGTGCCAGATGGCGGACTGCTGATGCTACAGAGTCGAGCGCATCTCTTTCACCGTCTTCCAAATCATATGAAGCTCTAATGCTCGCAACCACATCTGCTACGCCTGTCAATAGTTCGCTTTGAAGAGTTTGGCCTATTTTGTCTAGATCGCTACAAACTTCCATGCAAACGCTATTGATTAGTTCTGTTCCAGATACCTCTGATGGGCTTTTCTTAATTTTGCTATCGGATAAAGAAAGTCTTAAAGCAACTCTCAACGCCTTCGAGTCACCGTCAGCTACTAGCATTTCATGCCCGAACATCTTGCAGGCAATGAGAAAACGTCCAATAAGCTGTCGTTGGGTGGGATTGAATTCTTTGCGTGTGATATCTAATAAACTAACGGCTGCATCGAGCTCTTCAAACACCGTGGCGCACATGCCGGTTGATGCCTTGGTTGGAAATTTTATTTCTGGGAAAAATTTGCCCACTGCATCACCTCTATCATGATATGCGTTTTTGAGCCAGTTTCCAGCGGCTGAGGCTGGCATTCTGGAGCTCGGAAACTATTTCGGTATGTTTATATATATAGGTTAGGTTTGAAAAGAAGGGGAGGCTACACTGCGCGCGCCTAGCGGCTTACCCAAAGGGGCGCTGCCCCTCTGGACTCCTGCCCTCGCCGGGAGGCAGGAGTGCAGGGGAAAGAGCTCCCTGCACCACTGCAATGAGGGTAATAACCTGCCTCAGCGTCAAGGGTCCGCTTCGCCGGAATCCTCGCCCGGTCCCGGGGCTTCGCTCCGGGCTGCGGCCTCCGGTTCCGCCCTTGACGCCGATTAAATCCAGAAAGCATTAGAAACGGCCACCCTGACATGCCCTGCGTCAGCCCAAGGGGCTCGAACAGGACATCACTTAATGTGCCTGACCCAATCTTTGCACCGCCTCTCTCAAGTCATCCAAGAACCGAATGGTCATTCCTGGGCCAACCTGGCTAACCGAAAATTGGACGACTAATTCTCCAAGTCCTGCCATCAATACCTGCGCGGGAATGCCGGGATTCTCGTTTGCAAAGCGCTCCATTACGTCAACCATTTGATTTCGCAGTGCAGTGGCTTTGTCGCGCATCGCGAGTGAGTCCGTTGATGATGTCACGAGTTTTCCCCCAACTGATCGAAAGGAAGGTACGCGTTACCATCGAACCCGGAGTCGTCACCTGGAACGATCTGTATGGTCTGGTAGTCGCCGTTCTGATCGACGTAACCCACGCCAAAAGCGTGGGATAGTGACCTGGCAGCCATGTACGCTGCAGTAGCCTTCCCCACAACGGCGTAGTCGTGTCCTTGGAAAACTCTTGCAAGAATCCCGAGTGCAGCGCTGTTACGGTCGTTCTCCGAGCGCAAGAAGCTGATGAACTCAGCTTGTTTCAGCGCCGCATCTGGTCGGATATGGCGATCAACGCCATCCTGGGATTCGATGCCCGCCAGGAAAGCCAGCTCTCCCGGTTTCTCGATGAATAGAACATCCGTAAAAACCTTATTCAGAACACCATGGCGCACTGCCTTGATGTCGGCTGACCAGTACTCCTCTACTCCATTTGGCAAGGTGGCGATGAGCTGACAATTTTTAGCAGCAAAAGCAATGGGTGGGGTGGCGCTGAAATTGTTCTGCATGGCGGGTCCTAAGTCTATTTCGAGAATTGCAGCCCTGCATGGGCATCCCTTCGTTTGCGAATCTAGATTAGCTCGCATCTTGGAGTTTGCCCTGATGACTATGTGCCTTGAGGACAGCAAGAGCCGCGTTTATCCGCTCCCCGAAAATTTCGTCATGACGAAATTTTTTAATAGGTAAAGAGTAGAATTCACAGCATCTGGATTTGAAGGTAGGGACGGCAGATGGACAAAATCATCATCCCCAAATCTCTGATACTGAACGGCGGCGTAGAGAGAAAGCGGTTAACTACGCACGTTCATCCGTTGGTTTAGAGGGCTTCTATCTCAGCAAGAACGACGAGAAACACGCAAGGTGTTTCATCAATGGAGAAATTGATTTGACTGAGTTCGTGATACGTCGCGATGGGGCACGCTAGGAACTGTAGTGTGGGTTTTGATCGTGCGCCGGAATCGGCGTCAAGGGCGGGGCGAGGGTGCCGAGGGCAAGGATTCGCGACCCGAAACAGGGAAAGCCCGGCCGCCCAATCAGCGCGAATATGCTAACGAAGCAGAGATGGCGTATTTGAACGGTGAGCAGATTGATCATCTGCTGACCCATCTAGCCACGCTGGAGGGCGTTACGCTGTTGATCTCTGAGGTGTGCTTGGCGGCTGGTGCGCGCTTGGGGGAGTCGGAGGCGCTGCAGTCACGCTAGGTGCGCAATCGGTAGATTTACTACAGTAAGACGAAGTCGAGTAAGAATCGGACGATTCTGATCTCTGAAGCGCTTGAGAAGCGGTTGAAGAAGGCGTTGCCGTTCAAGCCATCCTACGATGCCTATCGGCGGGCAGTGGTCGCGATTAATCTGGATCTGCCAGCGGGGCAGTTGACGCACGTTTTAAGGCATGCGTTTGCTAGTCATTACATGATGAATGGCGGGGATATTATTACGCTGCAGAATGTTTGGGGCATGCGACGCTGGCGATGGCGCAGAGGTATGCGCATTTTAGTCCGGGGCATATGGCGGGGGTGGTGGAGTTGAAACCGTTGGCAAGAATCCATGCTAAGAAGGGAGGTGCCTATGAGTGAGGACCGTAAAAATTCTTCGTCAATTGGGGCGATCCAAGCAAATTATGCGATTGGGGCGGCCGTAAAAGAGTTAACTGTTTCGAGAGAAATTTATCAGCTCGGCGCTGCTGTAAAGTCCATTCTTGGTATCACTCAAACGGTGTTGGGTAATAAAGAGTTTCTCAAGTTTACAGAAATAGTGGGTCGGGTGCGTTTTAACGTGGTTCGAGAACTTGCTACTCCCAACTCTGAAATTGGGAAAACATTCAAAGCAATCAATGAACTAAATTTGGCACTGAATCATGCCGCCGTGTGGCCTGACTCCGATTTGAACAAGGCGCTAATGTCAATCGGTAAGATTGGCGAAGCGTGGAAAGCTACTGCTCCGAAAGTAATGAGTAATCTGATTAAAGAACATTATGAGCTGTATGGCTTAATTCGTTCTGGTCAGATTTCCCTAGATCAAATTTCTTCGGGAGTCGAGGAGGCAATTTCTAGGGGTGAAGCATTAGACGTAAATGACGGTCCGGTAACTGAGGAGCATCGCTCTGACGCGTTGAAAGAAATTATTACTGCATTTTTGAGCGCAGGAAGTCTTAAAGGGAACTCTTCGCCGTCGTTACAGTTTTTTATTGCTTTTGTGATTGTTTTGACTTGGGTTTTCGCGGCGCTCAATCAAGGATTCGAACTTCAGAAAAATTTCAGTGACAATTTTACTTCCGCAAAGACACCGGCTGAAGCTCGATCTCTTGCGAGACATCCGCCTGTTGGCGTCGATAAAGAGAAACTCGTTGGGTTTCGCGTTCTGGTTGGGGATCGCGTCTCCTTGAGGGAGGGACCAAGTCAAAAGTATTTGTCTACAAAGCAGCTTCCAATTGGGGCATTGCTGCAGGTCCTAGACGCTTCTGAAAAGTCGTGGCTCATGGTTTCCGTGGTCGAGGATGGGGAGATCTACGAGGGTTGGGTGCTGCGCGGGTACACAAAACCGATCCGCTGAGGAAATCAGGGTGGACATTTTGTGAATACTTTTGATATTAGAAGGGGGTAGAAGGGAGAGGGGCGGAGGGTATAGATAAGCAAAAGCCACGTAATACGTGGCTTTCAATTTGGTGGGCCCACACGGACTCGAACCGTGGACCAAAGGATTATGAGTCCTCTGCTCTAACCAACTGAGCTATAGGCCCTCAGTAGGCCGCGGATTATAGCGACGGTTTCGCGGCTGTGCTATCCGAAAAATCCGATACGGTTACTTGCAGAAACGTGGCGGCGAATTCGTCCGGTGGTAGCGGCAGGCTGACGATGTAGCCTTGGATCTGTTCACAGCCCTCAGTGGCGAGGAATTGTTGTTGCGCCTGGGTTTCGACGCCTTCGGCAATGACGGTGAATTGCATGCTCCGTCCCAGCGCAATGATGGCGCGCACAATCGCTGCGTCGTGGGGGTCGTCGGGCAGGCCACGGACGAAGGACTGGTCGATTTTGAGGATGTCCAGGGGCAGGCGCTTGAGGTAACTCAACGAGGAGTAGCCGGTGCCGAAGTCGTCGATTGCCAGTTGTACGCCGAGGCGTTTGAGTTGATGCAGGACCGCCAGTGCCTCTTCGGCCTGACTCATGATGAAATTCTCGGTAATTTCCAGTTGCAGTAATTCCGGCTGCAGGCGGTTGTCGCTGAGCAGTTGCTCGATGCGCCCGAGCAAGTTCGGCTGGCGCAATTGCGCACCCGCGAGATTCACCGAGAGCGGGCCGAGACTGTCGTAGACCTGGTTCCACTCAAACATCTGCCGGCACGCGGTTTCGAGGACCCAGTCGCCGATCTGCATGATCATGCCGTTTTCTTCGGCCAACGCAATGAAGTGCTCCGGCGGGACCTCGCCGAACGTTGGATGCCGCCAGCGGATCAAGGCTTCGGCGCCGACCAGGCGGTGGTCGATGAGGCTGATTTTTGGCTGGTAATAGAGGAACAGTTCATCACGCTCGATTGCCCGGCGCAGTTCGTGTTCCAGGGCGACGCGTTCACTGGCCTGGGCGGTGAGGTCGCGGGTGTAGCTTTCGACGCGGTTACGGCCCTTGGCTTTGGAGCGGTACATCGCCGCGTCAGCGTTCTTCACCAGGGTAGCGACATCGCAGCCATCGCGAGGATAGAGGCTGGTGCCAATGCTGGCGCTGATGAAAAACTCATGTTCACCGGCCTGGAACGGTGCGCTGAAGCAATTGAGCAGTTTGGTCGCGATGTTGTCGGCATCGCTGGCCTGTTGCAGACCGGGCAGCAGGATGATGAATTCGTCGCCGCCCAGTCGAGCGACCGTGTCGATGTCACGCAATTGCTCTTTCAAGCGCACCGCGATGCCTTTGAGCAGCAGGTCGCCGACCGGATGGCCAAGGCTGTCATTGATGTGCTTGAAACGGTCCAGATCCAGAAACAGCACGGCACCCAGGCTGCCGTTTTCCTGTTGACTGTTCAGTGCCGCCAACAAGCGGCTTTCAAACAGCGTACGGTTCGGCAGGCCGGTGAGCGGGTCATGGTGGGCCTGATAGTCGAGCCTGGCCTGGGCGTGTTTGAGGCTGGAGATGTCGGCGAACACCGCGACAAAGTGAGTGATGAACTTGTCACGGTTGCGCACGGCGCTGATGGTCAGCCAGCTAGGGTACAGCTCGCCGTTCTTGCGTCGGTTGGAAATCTCGCCCTGCCAGTGACCCTCGTCGGTCAATTGATGCCACATCGCAGCGTAAAACGCGCTGTCATGCAGGCCTGAGGCGAGCAGGCGGGGTGTATGTCCAAGCGCTTCGCTTTCGCTGTAGCCGGTAATTTCGGTAAACGCCCGGTTGACCGCGCTGATGTGTTGCTGGGTGTCGGTAATCAGCACGCCTTCGGCGGTGCTCTCGAACACGGTGGCGGCCTGTTGCAGTTTTTCCTGCATCAAATGGCGTTCAGTGATATCGCGAGCGATGGTCAGCATGCAGTCTTCGTCGCCGATCGGCAGCGGGCGGCTGGAGACTTCGCACAGGCGAATCTGCCCGTCGCTGCGGCGGATATGGCAACTGAAGTCTCGAACGAAACCGTCGCGCTGCAGCAGGTCGAGCATCTGTTTGCGTTCGTTGAGGTTGACCCAGATGCCCAGGTCAAGCGTCGAGCGATCTACCGACATGGCGCTGTTGAACCCGGTGATGCGACTGAAACCTTCGTTGACCTCAAGCAGCAGGCCGTCACTCTGGCGCGACAGCAGCAAGCCGTCCGGTGACGCGTGGAAGGCCTTGGCGAACTTCTCTTCAGAGGTTTGCAGCTGTTGCTGGGTTTCCTTGAGTTGGCTGATGTCGCGCACCACAACCACTAGCGCCGGCGTGGTGTCGAGGTCGAATGGCTCGGCGGAAATCAGCCCGGTGAACAATTGGCCGTTGTTACGGCGAAAGGGCATTTCCAGATTGCGGATGCTGCCCGCCTGCAAGCGTTGCAACAGCCCCGGCCCGACACCGGGAATCCCCCAGATATTCAGGTTGGTGGCGGTTTGGCCTACCACTTGCTCAGCCGTGAGGCCGATCTGCTCTTCGAAGGCCTCGTTGACCTCCAGCAAACAGCCGTCGGACAAACGCGCGATGACCAGAATATCCGGACATTGCTGGAAGACCGAAGCGAACTTCTGCTCCGACAGTCGCAGAGCCTCCTCCGTGCGCTTGATTTCGCTGATGTCGATCATCAGCCCGCGCATCACCGGCTCGTGACCATGCTCGATCAGGCTGACGATGTCACGCACCCACAGGCAGCGGCCGTCGGCAGTGATGACGCGATAATCAACGATATGATCGCGCCCCTCGCTCAAGGCTTGCTTGCAGTAATTCTGTGTGCGGGTCAGGTCGGCCGGGTGGATGATGTCGTGCCAGAAGCCCGGAATCAGCCAATGGGATTGTGGATAACCAAGCAGATTTTCTGCGTGGGGCGAAACATAGCTGTAAGTGAAGTCGCTCATGCGCGCTTCCCAGGCGATGGCCGAGAGGCTCTCGACCAGGCCGCGATAGTGATACTCGCTGCTGCGCAATTCCTGTTCGAGGTCGATGCGTCGGGTTATTTCCGAGCTCAGACGACGGTTGATGCGAATCACCACGGCGAGGATGGTCATCAGCAGCAACAGACCCGGCAGGCCATAAATCAATAGATCCGACCAGAACGTACGGTGGTCGAGGACATTGCCGACCCAGTGCTCCTGAATACTGCTGATTTCGGCGGGGGTCATGTCGGCGAGAACTTTGTCGAGAATCCCCACCAGCACTTTGTTGTCGCGGGGCACGGCCATCGCCAGTTGATAGCGATACGGGGTTTCGCCGCTGACGTACAGCCCGTCGAGCTTGAGCTGGCGCAGGCTCCAGACGCTGGAGGCAAGGTCGCCGACGACAGCGTCCACTTCGTCGGTGGCCAGTGCCTGCAAGGCCGAGCTGACGTTGGGCATCGCTACCAGATTCAGATCCGGATGGTGCGTGCGCAGCAATTCGTGGGGTGCGTAGTTTTCCACCACGGCAATTTTCAAACCGTACAGATCATCGAGTTTGCGCGGCTGTGCCCCGCCGACATGGGCAAGGATGACGATCGGAAAGTCGAGATAGGGACGGGTAAACGCCAGGTAGTTCTGGCGCTCCGGGGTGGACATGATGCCGGGCAGCAAGTCGATCTTGCCTTTCTTGACCTGCTCCAGCACCACCGTCCAGCTCACCGGTTCGATAGGGGTGAGCCTGATCGCCAGGCGTTCGCGGATCACGTCGATGTAGTCGGCGGCCAGGCCTTGATAGCGATTCTGGTCATCACGGAACTCAAACGGTGGCCACGACGCGTCCACACCCAGGCGCAGGTCAGGATGGGCCGCCAGCCAGCTGCGTTCTTCATCGGTCAGAGTCAGCGCGTCAGCCGTTGCGGTCCAGATCATCAATGACAGCAGAAAAAGCGCAGGCGCCAGTCTGTGCATAACGCTCTCGTTATGGCTTTTGGAGGGTTGTTTCGAGTGTAGACGGGGTAATCGGCGGGGAGGGTGGTGCGCGGTATTTAATCTGCCACAAAACAAAACCCCCGGCCTGGGCCGGGGGTTCTGGGATCACTCGTCGAGGAAGGAGCGCAGATGCTCGCTTCGCGTCGGGTGGCGCAGCTTGCGCAGCGCCTTGGCTTCGATCTGACGGATCCGCTCACGCGTTACGTCAAACTGTTTGCCCACTTCTTCGAGTGTGTGGTCGGTGTTCATGTCGATGCCGAAACGCATGCGCAGTACCTTGGCTTCACGGGCAGTGAGGCCGGACAGCACTTCGCGAGTCGCTTCTTTCAGACTTTCTACCGTGGCGACATCGATTGGCGACTGCATGGTCGAGTCTTCGATGAAGTCGCCCAGATGGGAGTCTTCGTCATCACCAATCGGGGTTTCCATGGAGATCGGCTCTTTGGCGATCTTCAGTACCTTGCGGATCTTGTCCTCAGGCATTTCCATGCGCTCGCCCAGCTCTTCCGGGGTCGGTTCGCGACCCATTTCCTGCAGCATCTGCCGGGAAATACGGTTGAGCTTGTTGATCGTCTCGATCATGTGCACCGGAATACGGATGGTGCGGGCCTGGTCGGCGATCGAGCGAGTGATCGCCTGACGGATCCACCAGGTGGCATAAGTCGAGAACTTGTAACCACGACGGTATTCGAACTTGTCCACCGCTTTCATCAGGCCGATGTTGCCTTCCTGAATCAGGTCGAGGAACTGCAGGCCGCGGTTGGTGTACTTCTTGGCGATCGAGATCACCAGACGCAGGTTGGCTTCAACCATCTCTTTCTTCGCGCGGCGGGCCTTGGCCTCACCGATCGACATGCGACGGTTGATGTCCTTGATTTCTGCGATGGTCAGGCCGGTCTCGGTTTCCAGCGCGATCAGTTTCTGCTGGCAACGGATGATGTCCGGCTGCACGCGACCGATGGCTTCGGCGTACTTGCTCTTGCCTTTGGCCAGGGCGTCGGACCAGCTTTCGTCGACTTCGTTGCCCGGGAACTGACGCAGGAAATCGGCGCGTGGCATACGTGCATCACGTACGCACAATTGCATGATCGCGCGCTCTTGCTGACGCAGACGATCCAGGGCACTGCGCACACGCTCGACCAGGGCTTCGAATTGCTTCGGCACCAGTTTGATCGGCATGAACAGCTCGGCCAGGGCCAGCAACTCGGCAACCGCTGCCTTGTTGTGACGACCGTGCTTTTTCAGGGCCTTGCGGGTGATTTCCATCTGGTCGGCCACGGCGCCGAAGCGCTGGGCAGCGATGACCGGGTCCGGACCGCTTTCGGCTTCTTCTTCGTCATCGGAAGATTCGGCTTCATCGTCTTCGGTTTCGTCGTCGGCTTTAGCGACTTTCGCTTCGACAGGCGGCGGCACTTCGGCAGGCGGCGCGATGCCGTCGTCCGGGTCGATATAACCGCTGAGGACGTCGGACAGGCGACCACCTTCGGTGGTGACGCGGGTGTACTCGGAGAGAATGTGGTCAACCGTGCCAGGGAAGTGCGCAATTGCGCTCATCACTTCACGAATGCCTTCTTCGATCCGCTTGGCGATTTCGATTTCGCCTTCACGGGTCAGAAGCTCGACCGTACCCATTTCACGCATGTACATGCGCACCGGGTCAGTGGTGCGACCGATATCGGTCTCCACCGCCGCCAACGCAGCGGCTGCTTCTTCCGCAGCGGCCTCGTCGGTATCGGCGTCGGCCAACATAAGGGCGTCCGCATCCGGAGCACTCTCGTGTACGGGGATCCCCATGTCGTTAATCATGCGGATGATGTCTTCCACCTGCTCAGGATCTGAAATATCCTCGGGCAGGTGGTCGTTGACCTCGGCGTAAGTCAGATACTTCTGCTCACGACCCAGTTTGATCAACTCAATAATACGAGACTGCTGTTGCGCTTTTCCGGACATAACACCCTATCCACTGAAGGTCTTGGCGGGCAAAAAACAAGCCGAGGATTATACCTGAGCTATGACCTCACGCGCCAGTTGAGGTCGGGTTTGATGCGGAAACATTGCGACTTAAAAGGTCGCGCAGTTGATTTTTCTCTTCCAGGCTCAGTTCGCTTTGTCGCGCTTTCCTGAGCAACTGTTCCAGATTTCGCTCGCGTTGGCGGGCTGACAAGCTAGTAATGGTGTCGAAAAACTGTTGTTCAAGGTTATCTCCGTCAATCAGCCACTCCTTTTCTGCCAGTGCCTTGAGCAAGCGACCCTGTTCGGTGCCGTGCCATCGTGCGATCAACTGAAATGAGTTTAGCTGGGGATTCTTCTGTACGGCTTCCAGCAGCGCCACAAGCAACTGGGCGTTGGTCTGATTTTCATCGGCAATGTGCCCGGCGTCTTCGACGCGCCTGGCCAGCTGCGGGTGATGAAGCAATGTTCTCAGGGCTGTCAGGGTCGGCGATTCGACGCCGATCGGCGTGCGCGGGCGTTGCTGATCGCGATCGCCGCCACGCTTGCCATTCTTGTCCCAGGGTTTTTTGTCCCACTTCTTGCCGCCGGCGCCGGGTTTCTTCGGTGTCCATTCCTGCTGCGGCACATACATGTCCTGTGCCTGCGGCTGATGGTAGTCGCCATAATCCGGCATGGCATCGTAATTGATGCCCGGATCGTAGGCGGGCGGCGCTTCCTGCGGCGCACTCTGGGCAAGCTGGCTGACGGTCTCGCTGCTCAGGCCGGTGATTTCGGTCAGGCGCTGGCGCATCAGGATACGCAGGTTCGCCCCGGGTACCTTGTCGATCAGCGGCGCCGCGAGGGTGGCCATGTGGGCCTTGCCTTCGAGCGAACGCGGATCGGCTTCTTCGGTCAGTTGCTGGAAAAAATAATCGGCCAGCGGTTGCGCATGTTGATTGATGCGCGCCTTGAAGGCATCGGTGCCTTCGGCACGAACCAGCGTGTCCGGGTCTTCGCCCTCGGGCAGGAACAGGAATCGAGCGCGGCGCCCGTCCTGAAGGCACGGCAGTGTCGCTTCCAGCGCACGCCACGCGGCATTGCGGCCGGCCTGGTCGCCGTCGAAGCAGAACAACACGTTGGGCACGACGCGAAACAGGCGCTTCAAATGTTCTTCGCTGGTCGCGGTGCCCAGCGTGGCGACGGCATTCTTCAAGCCTTGCTGGGCGAGGGCGATGACGTCCATATAGCCCTCGACGACAATGATTTCGTCGAGGTTGCGGTTGTTCTTGCGCGCTTCATAAAGGCCATAGAGTTCCTGGCCTTTATGGAATACCGGAGTTTCCGGTGAGTTCAGGTACTTGGGCTTGTCGTCGCCCAGTACGCGGCCACCGAAAGCGATGATGCGCCCCCGGGTGTCGCGGATCGGGAACATTACTCGATCACGAAAGCGGTCGTAGCGCTTGCCGGTTTCGGCGTTCTCGATCAGCAGGCCGGCCTCGATCATCGCCTTCTGCTGCAGTGTATCGCTGCTCAGATGCTTGAGCAGGTTGTCCCAGCCCGGTGGCGCAAAACCCAGGCCGAAATCCCGGGCGATCTCGCCGGTCAGGCCGCGACCCTTGAGGTAATCCACCGCGGCCTTGCGCGACGGATGGCTCTTGAGTGCCTGCCGGTAAAAGTCGGCGGCGGCGGTAAGCAGCGGATACAGCGGCGAGTCGGTCGGCTGGCGTGGCTTGCGCTCGCGGCCGCTTTCTTCGCGGGGGATTTCCATGCCGGCGGCTTTCGCCAGGTCTTCGACAGCCTGGGGGAAGTCCAGGTTGTCGTGATCCATGAGAAAGCCGAGGGCGTTGCCGCCAGCGCCGCAGCCGAAGCAGTAGTAGAACTGCTTGTCCGGGCTGACGCTGAAGGACGGGGTTTTCTCTTTATGGAACGGGCAACAGGCGGTGTAGTTCTTGCCGGCCTTCTTCAATTGCACGCGCGAGCTGACCACGTCGACGATGTCGGTGCGGTTCAGCAGGTCGTCAATGAAGCTCTGGGGAATCAGCCCGGCCATGGCGTTCTCGTCGTCTGCGCTGCAATAAGTCCGTTGCGACAGGCTGTAGGACGCGGGCGATTGTTGGAAACGCACAAAAAGTGCGGCTCGACCGGTGTCGTCTGCGTGATCGCTGTCGGGAAGTGTATCTGCCGAAAATCCACTGACGTTAGTACCTATCAGTCTTCGACTATTTGAAAGTGTTGCGCTGAATCCGCTGACGGCCGGTTGCAGGCCTCGGATAGCTCAATAAAACGGGCACGCATGCAGGTGCCTTGGGCTGATCGTCGTAAGAGGAATCAGTGGGTGTGCTCGTCAGTAGCCTTGAAAGGCTCGTCAGAAAAGACGTGCACCGCTGGCAAAAGAGCCAGGCCTGACGCGGTGAAGCAGATTTGTCTCGGTCGCATCGGCGGCTTCGACGGTGAAGCATCAAGCGTTTTACGCAAATGCCATTAGCCCGGCTGAGGGCCGGGCTTAGGCAAGAAGCTTGCTACGAACGTCTGTGTATTAGTACAGACGAACGGCGCGGCGCTGTTCGCGCTGAACTTTCTTGGCGTGACGCTTGACAGCAGCTGCTGCCTTGCGCTTACGCTCAGAAGTTGGCTTCTCGTAAAATTCGCGGCTACGAACTTCAGCCAGTACACCGGCTTTTTCGCAGGAGCGCTTGAAACGACGCAGAGCTACGTCGAAGGGTTCGTTCTCTTTTACTTTGACGGCTGGCATCCAGAGCTACCTTCATTCATTACCGGGGTCAACATCCTCGCGGCAAAAGAGCACTTGAAGACGTCGGTTTTTAAGGGTTGCGGATGTTAACCCCTCATCGCTCGGAATGCAAAGCCTCTGATCGAAAACCGCTGGTCGGGGCATCACGTGGCGACTATTATGCGCGCCTTCGAATTCAGCCTAAACAAGGCGCAAACCCATGCTAGTACTGGGATTAGAAACCTCCTGCGACGAAACCGGCGTCGCATTATATGACAGTGAACGCGGCCTGCTGGCCGACGCGCTGTTCAGCCAGATCGACCTGCACCGCGTCTATGGCGGTGTGGTGCCGGAGCTGGCCTCGCGTGACCACGTCAAACGCATGCTGCCCTTGATCCGTCAGGTGTTGGCCGAGGCCGACTGCGTGCCGACCGAGATCGATGCGATCGCCTATACCGCCGGTCCCGGCCTGGTCGGCGCGCTGCTGGTCGGTGCGTCCTGCGCGCAGGCACTGGCGTTTGCCTGGGGGATCCCGGCGCTCGGTGTGCACCACATGGAAGGCCACTTGCTGGCGCCGATGCTTGAGCCGAAACCGCCCGAATTCCCGTTCGTCGCTTTGTTGGTTTCGGGTGGTCATACGCAGCTCGTTCAGGTCGATGGCATCGGTCAATACAGCCTGCTCGGCGAAACCCTTGACGACGCGGCCGGCGAAGCCTTCGACAAAACCGCGAAGATGATGGGCCTCAATTATCCGGGCGGGCCGGAAATCGCCAAACTGGCCGAGAAGGGCGTCGCTGGACGTTTCACCTTTCCGCGGCCGATGTGCGACCGTCCTGGTCTGGATTTCAGCTTCAGCGGCTTGAAAACCTTTGCCCTCAACACCTGGCAGCAATGTGTCAGCGCCGGGGACGACGGCGAACAAGCCCGTTGCGACATCGCGCTGGCGTTCCAGCAGGCCGTGGTGGAGACTTTGACCATCAAGTGCAAGCGCGCCCTGAAACAAGCGGGCATGAAGCGCCTGGTGATTGCTGGCGGCGTCAGCGCCAACAAGGCGCTGCGTGTGTCGCTGGAGAAAATGCTGGGCGATCTGAAAGGCGATGTGTTCTACGCGCGTCCCGAGTTCTGCACCGACAACGGCGCGATGATTGCCTTCGCCGGTTGCCAGCGTCTGCAGGCCGGTCAGCAGGAAAGCCTGGCGATCAGCGTGCAGGCGCGCTGGCCGATGGAGCAATTGTCGGCCTTGTAAAAGACGGCGCCCGTGAACGGTATTTAAAAATGCCGTTCGCGCCCGGCAAACAGGTCGCGTAGATTGCCGCGGTGGCGCCAGACGATCAGCAATGTCAGCGCGCTCATCGGCAACAGCGCCTCCGGTTCCTGCCAGGCCAGCAATGGCAGGGTCAGCGGCGTGGCGATCAATGCCGCCAGCGAGCTGGTCCGGGTCAGGTAGAACGTCAGCAGCCAGGCGCACACGGCCAGCAGCGCAGCGGGTGGATACAGGCCCAGCAGCATGCCGGCGGCGGTGGCAACGCCCTTGCCGCCACGAAAGCGGAAGTACAGCGGGAACAGGTGACCGATCACGGCGCATACGCCGATCCAGGCCTGATCCTGCAACGAAAGGCCCGCGGCTGCGGCGATCAGCACCGGCAGCAGGCCTTTGCACAAATCACCGAGCAGGGTCAGGATCGCCAGTTTGCGACCGGCCAGGCGCAGCATGTTGGTGGCGCCGGCATTACCCGAGCCACTCATTCGCGGATCCGGATGTCCGGTCAGGCGGCTGAGCAAAATGGCGAAGGACAGCGAGCCGAGCAGGTAGGCGAGAGTCGCCAGTAACCAAAACATGCTAACTATTCCGGGCGAGGACGCCCTGATTCTAACGGCGCATTGCGCCCTTGTCGTGCAGCGGAGAGAAGTGCTTGGACAGAGTGTTTATCGAGGGCCTGGAAGTCGACACCGTGATCGGTGCCTACGACTGGGAGCGCGACATCCGACAGTGCCTGCGTCTTGATCTGAGCTTCGCCTGGGACAATCGCCCGGCCGCGGCCGGTGACGACCTGACACTGGCGCTCGATTACGCCAGTGTCTCCATGCGTATCCAGGCGTTTGCCGAACAGGCCCGGTTTCAACTGGTCGAGACGTTTGCCGAGCGTCTGGTTGAAGTGCTGATGAGTGAGTTCAAGATCACCTGGGTGCGCCTGAAACTGACCAAGCCCGGTGCCGTGCCGGCTGCGAAGGGCGGCGTGGGTGTGGAGATCGAGCGCGGATGTCGCTGACTCAGGTCTATCTCGGGCTCGGTAGCAATATCGAGCGCGAAACCCATTTGCGCGCCGGTCTCGATGCGCTGGCCACGTTTCTGGTGGATATCCGCTGTTCGGCGGTATTTGAAAGCCAGCCGGTGGGGATCAAGAGCGGGCCGTTCTTCAATTTCGTGGTCTCGGCGTACACCGACCTGCCGTTGATGGAGCTGGATCGGCGGCTTAAATTCATCGAGGCGGATAACGGTCGTTACGCGCCGGACCGCAAGGGCTTGCCGCTGGATATCGACGTGCTGCTGTACGGCGATCTGGTGGGAAACTTCGATGGATTGATTTTGCCGCGGGCGGAAATCCTGAAGAACGCTTTTGTCTTGTGGCCGCTGTCGTTGATCGCGCCGGATCGGGTGCATCCGGGCGTGGGAAAGAGCTTCGCGACATTATGGGCCGAGGCGAAGATCGATCAGGTGTTGGCGCCGGTTGCATTCGAATGGCGGGGTGTGCAACTGACACCTTTGGATTCGCGGTGATATCCAGGGCGCCATCGCGAGCAGGCTCACTCCTACATTTGGAATGCATTCCCCTGTAGGAGTGAGCCTGCTCGCGATGCTTTTTTAAATCGACGCCGCTTCTTTGTAAGCCTTCAAAGCCTTGAGCCGTTCACGCTTCAGCGCTTCACCCAGCTCAGGCCCCTTGAATCCCTTTTCCAGTAACGGCTGCACCGCAACCCCGCGCGCTGCGACGGCGGCTCCGCGCAAATAATCCGCCTGTGGATAACTGCGCTGCTCCAAGCCCTTACGGCCACGAGCGTCCATCTCGCACGCGGCGATAAATTCCTCGAAGCGCTGCGGCCGACGATAGACATCGAAACTCTGCAGCAACTCCAGCAACGTCGAGGCCTTCAATTCCAGCGCCCGATGACCGTGGGTGTGATATTTCCCGACCAGCAGCGCCAGTTCCTGACAATCCTTGGGCGCCTTGAAGCGTTCGTTGACCGCTTTGATCAGCTTCAATCCGGTGTGTTCATGGGCGATATGCCGCGGCCATTGTTCTTCGGGTGTCAGGCCTTTACCCAAGTCATGCAGAAGGCAGGCCCAGCGCACCGTCAGTGGCTGCTTGTGCAAGGCGGACTGCTCCAGCACGCTCAACGTATGCAGGCCCGTGTCGATTTCCGGGTGATGCGTCTCCGGCTGCGGCACACCGAACAAGGCGTCGACTTCCGGCATCAGCACTTTTAACGCACCACAGTCGCGCAACACCTCGACGAACACTTGCGGATGATTTTCCATCAGTGCCCGGGAAATTTCCTTCCAACTGCGTTCGGCAGTCAGCGCTTGCAGTTCGCCGGACTCGCTGAGCTGGCGCATCAGTTCCATTGTCTCGTCGGCGACCGTAAAGCCCAGCCCGGCGTAACGCGCTGCGAAGCGGGCAACGCGCAACACCCGCAAGGGATCTTCGGCGAACGCCGGAGAAACGTGGCGCAGGATGCGAGCTTCCAGATCGCGCTGGCCATGGTACGGATCGGTCAGGTTGAGCGCATCGTCCTCGGCCATGGCGTTGATGGTCAGGTCGCGGCGGATCAGGTCTTCTTCCAGCGTGACTTCCGGGCTGGCGTAAAAAGTGAAACCACCGTAGCCGCGACCGCTTTTGCGCTCCGTGCGGGCGAGGGCGTACTCCTCTCCGGTTTTTGGGTGCAGAAACACCGGGAAGTCTGCGCCGACCGGACGATATCCCTGGGCGAGCATTTCTTCCGTGGTGGCGCCGACCACGACCCGGTCCACGTCAGTGACCGGTAATCCCAACAGACGGTCACGTACCGCGCCGCCAACCTTGTAAACCTGCATAAAAAACCTCCGTCAGTCCGACAGGATAACCCTTGCGTCAGACTTTCGGAGGCTGAAACCTGCTCAAAGATGAATCACGGCGAGGTCGAGCCGGCCGTAATCCCCCTCGCTGTGTTCACTGCGCGGCGGCACGTGATGGGTTTTCATGATCTGGTCGCCCTGCAGGGTTTCCAGGTGAATGTCGAAACCCCACAAGCGGTGCAGGTGTTTGAGTACCTCGTCAGTGGAGTCGCCCAACGGCTTGCGGTCGTGCTGCTGGTGCCGCAAGGTCAAGGAGCGGTCGCCGCGCCGGTCGATGCTGTAGATCTGCACGTTCGGCTCACGATTGCCGAGGTTGTATTGCGCCGCGAGGGTTTCGCGGATGATCCGGTAGCCGGTTTCATCATGGATTGCCGGCACCAGCAGGTCATCTTTCTGGTCGTCGTCGAGAATGCTGAACAGCTTCAGGTCGCGAATCACTTTGGGCGACAGGTACTGCAGGATGAAGCTTTCATCCTTGAAGCTGCTCATGGCGAACTTGATGGTCGACAGCCAGTCGGAACCGGCGATGTCGGGGAACCAGTGGCGGTCTTCCTCGGTGGGCGCTTCGCACATGCGCCGAATGTCGCGGTACATGGCAAAGCCCAGCGCGTAGGGGTTGATGCCGCTGTAGTAAGGGCTGTCGAACCCCGGCTGGAACACCACGCTGGTGTGCGACGTGAGGAACTCCATCATGAAGCCGTCAGTGACCAGGCCCTCGTCATACAGGTCATTCATCAGCGTGTAGTGCCAGAACGTTGCCCAGCCTTCGTTCATCACCTGGGTCTGGCGCTGTGGATAGAAATACTGGGCGATCTTGCGCACGATCCGCACGATCTCGCGCTGCCACGGCTCCAGCAGCGGAGCGTGCTTTTCGATAAAGTACAGGATGTTTTCCTGCGGCTCGGCCGGGAAACGGGCGTTGTCCTTGTCGCTGTATTTGTCGGCGCCCTTGGGAATGGTGCGCCACAGATCATTGATCTGCTTCTGCAGATGTTCCTCGCGATCCTTTTGCCGCCGACGTTCTTCCTCGGCGGAGATCGGATACGGCCGCTTGTAACGGTCGACGCCGTAATTCATCAGGGCATGGCAGGAGTCGAGCAGGTCTTCCACCGCGTCAATGCCGTGGCGCTCTTCGCACTGCATGATGTACTGCTTGGCAAACACCAGGTAGTCGATGATCGAGCTGGCGTCCGTCCAGGTGCGGAACAGGTAATTACCCTTGAAAAAGCTGTTATGGCCATAGCAGGCGTGGGCCACCACCAGCGCCTGCATGCAGATGGTGTTTTCCTCCATCAGGTAGGCGATGCACGGATCGGAGTTGATCACGATTTCGTACGCCAGCCCCATCTGTCCGCGACTATAGGATTTTTCGGTGCTGAGGAAGTGCTTGCCGTAGGACCAGTGGTGATAACCCAGCGGCATGCCCACCGAGGCGTAGGCGTCCATCATTTGCTCGGCGGTGATCACTTCGATCTGGTTGGGATAGGTATCCAGCGCATAACGGGCCGCGATACGGGCAATTTCACGGTCGTAGGTCTGGATCAGCTCGAATGTCCATTCGGAGCCGGTGGAAATGGGTTGGCGCTTCTGCTCTTTGGCGGTCATGTCACTAACCTGCGCTGGAAGAGTTCACGGAAGACCGGATAGATATCTCCGGCCGAGACCAGTTGCTGCTGGGCAAAAGTGTCAGAGAAGGCTTCGGCGATGCGTTCGTATTCGTACCACAACGCCTGGTGTTCGCGCGGGGTAATCTCCACGTAAGTGTAGTACTGCACAAACGGCATGATCTGGTTGATGAGGATATCGCGGCAGATCGGCGAGTCGTCGTTCCAGTTGTCGCCGTCGGAGGCCTGCGCGGCGTAGATGTTCCACTCGTTGCTCGGGTAGCGCTCGGCCATGATCTCCTGCATCAGCTTCAGGGCACTGGAAACGATGGTGCCGCCGGTCTCCCGCGAGTAGAAGAATTCCTCTTCGTCGACTTCCCGGGCGCTGGTGTGGTGGCGGATGAATACCACGTCGATCTTGTCGTAATTGCGCTTGAGGAACAGGTACAACAGGATGAAAAAACGCTTGGCGATGTCTTTGGTCGCCTGGGTCATCGAGCCGGAAACGTCCATCAGGCAGAACATCACCGCTTTGGAGCTGGGATTGGGCTGCTTGACCAACAGGTTGTATTTCAGATCGAAGGTGTCGAGAAACGGCACCCGGTGAATGCGCGCGCTGAGTTTTTCTATTTCAGCTTCCAGTTCCTGAATATCGCCGAAGTTGTCTGGCTCTTCGCGTTTGAGGCGCGCCAGTTCTTCCTTGGCTTCACGCAGTTTTGCCCGGCTGCTGCCGGACAGGGCGATACGGCGCGCGTGGGCGGAACGCAAGGTGCGGATGATATTGATACGAGACGGGTTGCCCTCGTTGCTGATCCCGGCACGCACGGTCTTGAAGGTGTCCGTTCCGGTGAGGTTGCGTTTGACCAGATTCGGCAGTTCCAGGTCCTCGAACATGAATTCGAGAAACTCTTCCTGGGTGATCTGGAAGACGAACTCGTCCATGCCTTCGCCGGAATTGCCGGCCTTGCCCGGACCTCGCCCGCCGCCGCCACCCGGTGGCCGCGCGATGTGTTCGCCGGCAGTGAATTCCTTGTTGCCGGGATGAACCACGGTCTGCTTGCCGCCGCGGCCATGGTGCAGCACCGGCTCGTCGATGTCGCGACCGGGGATGCTGATCTGTTCACCGTGTTCCATGTCGGTAATGGAGCGCCGGCTGACCGCCTCTTCGACGGCCTTCTTGATGTGGTCACGATAACGCCGCAGGAAACGCTGGCGGTTCACCGTGCTCTTGTTCTTGCCATTGAGGCGTCGGTCGATCACATAGCTCATAGGTGGCCCTCCGGGCAGCTTCAAGTTGTGAGCTGCAAGCTGCAAGTAGAAGCGAATCCCGCTGAATCCGGGGTCGAGCGCTTGTTTCTTGCAGCTTGTGGCTTATAGCTTGCAGCTGCCTCACTGCGACTTGCGGACCCGCAGGTACCATTCGGACAGAAGTCGTACCTGTTTGTCGGTGTAGCCACGTTCGACCATGCGTGTAACGAAGTCGTTGTGCTTCTGCTGATCCTCTTTGCTGGCCTTGGCGTTGAAGCTGATGACTGGCAGCAGGTCCTCGGTGTTCGAGAACATTTTCTTCTCGATGACCACCCGCAGTTTTTCGTAGCTGAGCCAGGTCGGATTCTTGCCGTTGTTGTTGGCCCGGGCACGCAGCACGAAGTTGACGATTTCGTTGCGGAAATCCTTCGGATTGCTGATACCGGCCGGTTTTTCGATTTTTTCCAGTTCTTCGTTCAGGGCCACGCGGTTGAGGATTTCGCCGGTTTCCGGATCGCGGTATTCCTGATCCTGAATCCAGAAGTCTGCGTACAGTACGTAACGGTCGAAGATGTTCTGACCGTACTCGCTGTAGGATTCCAGGTACGCCGTCTGGATTTCCTTGCCGATGAACTCGATGTAGCGCGGCGCCAGGTATTCTTTCAGATAGCGCAGATAACGTTCGCGGGTCTCGGCCTGGAATTGCTCCTGTTCAATCTGCTGTTCCAGTACATAGAGCAGATGCACCGGGTTGGCGGCGATTTCGTGTGGGTCAAAGTTGAAGACCTTGGACAGAATCTTGAAGGCGAAGCGGGTCGACAGACCGTTCATGCCCTCGTCGACGCCGGCCGAGTCGCGGTATTCCTGAATCGACTTGGCTTTCGGATCGGTGTCCTTGAGGTTTTCGCCGTCGTAGACGCGCATCTTCGAATAGATGTTGGAGTTTTCCGGCTCCTTGAGGCGTGACAGCACGGTGAACTGCGCCAGCATCTTCAGGGTGTCCGGCGCGCAATGGGCTTTGGACAGCGAGCTGTTGAAGAGCAGTTTGTCGTAGATCTTCACTTCATCGCTGACGCGCAGGCAGTACGGCACCTTGACGATGTAGATCCGGTCGATGAACGCCTCGTTGTTCTTGTTGTTGCGAAAGGTGTGCCACTCCGATTCGTTGGAGTGAGCCAGCAGGATCCCGGTGAACGGTATCGCACCGAGGCCCTCGGTACTGTTGTAGTTGCCCTCCTGAGTGGCGGTCAGCAGCGGGTGCAGCACCTTGATCGGTGCCTTGAACATTTCGACGAACTCCATCAGGCCCTGGTTGGCCCGGCACAGCGCACCGGAGTAGCTGTAGGCGTCGGCGTCGTTCTGTGGGAATTCCTCGAGTTTACGAATATCGACCTTGCCGACCAGCGCCGAGATGTCCTGGTTGTTCTCGTCGCCCGGCTCGGTCTTGGCCACGGCAATCTGGTTCAGGATTGACGGATACAGCTTGACCACGCGGAACTGGCTGATGTCGCCGCCGAATTCGGCCAGGCGCTTGGTCGCCCAGGGCGACATGATGGTATTGAGATAGCGCCGGGGAATGCCGAAGTCTTCCTCGAGGATCGCGCCATCTTCGGTGGCGTTGAACAGACCCAGGGGCGACTCGAAGACCGGCGAGCCCTTGATCGCGTAGAAGGGCACTTTTTCCATCAGTTGTTTCAGCTTCTCGGCCAGGGACGATTTACCGCCACCGACGGGGCCGAGCAGATAAAGAATCTGTTTCTTCTCTTCCAGGCCCTGTGCGGCGTGGCGGAAATACGAGACGATCTGGTCGATGCATTCTTCCATCCCGTGGAAGTCTTCAAAGGCCGGATAGCGGCGGATCACCTTGTTGGAGAAGATGCGCGACAGCCTCGAGTTGGTCGAAGTGTCGAGCAGTTCCGGCTCGCCGATCGCCATCAATAGACGTTCGGCGGCGGAAACGTAGGCGCTGCGATCCTTTTTGCACAGTTCCAGGTACTCCTGCAGGGAGAATTCTTCCTGGCGTGTGGATTCGAAGCGTTGTTGGAAGTGGCTAAAGATACTCATGACGTCACCTCGCTCGATACGTGGAGCCGACGCCGGATCAGTCAGTCGATGCTGGCAGCAGTCGTTATGGCAACTGCTGTTTACCCCCCAGAATTCTCCCACGGTCGACAAACCGCGAAAGCTACTCCCGATGACCCGTGCGCCGGTGTACCGGCTCTCCCCTGATTTGGATGGCCTGCGCTTAAGGATAGTTGGGAATTTGAGAGGTAAAGGCGAGATACGTAATTAGTTGTGGCAGACCGTTCGTCTGCCGCGCGCAGGGCCACGGGAGCCGGGGCCTGCGCGTGACAAAAAAATTATTCGGCAGCTTCTTGCGCGGTTTCCGACGGATAAATCGTACGCCACAGCTCGAAGCCGCCGTCCATGCTGTAGACGTCGGTGAAGCCTTGGCTGATCAGGTAGCCGGCAGCGCTCTGGCTGGAGTTGCCGTGATAGCAGACCACTACCACCGGTGCATCAAGGTCGGCGTTGCGGATAAAGTCGGCGATCGAATGGTTGTCCAGGTGGTGAGATCCGGGAATGTGATTCGCGGCATAGGTCTGAGGGTCACGAACGTCAACTACCACAGCCCCATTCTCACGCAGGGCCTGGGCCTGTTCTGGAGGGATTCGTTTGAATTCGGTCATTGCGTATTCCTGTTGCTCAACTGAAAGTGCAGTCTAACGCGGCGCGCCGACTGGCGAAGATTCGGGGATAAGCGGCACGACCGAGGGTGCAAGCCCGCCGTGTTCATCGCATTTGCATGACAGGCGTTCGCCGCTGTCGACGTTCATCAAGGTAAGGCTGCCACCCCAGACGCATCCGGTGTCCAGCGCCGAAATGCCCGGCTCGTGAATATTGCCCTCGAGCGCTGCCCAGTGACCGAAGATGATGCGCAGGCCGCGGGTCTTGCGCTCCTTGTGCTGAAACCACGGTTTGTAGCCGGGCGGGGCGCTGTCGAGGCCTTCCTTGCTTTTGAGGTCAAGCTTGCCCTCGGCGGTGCAGAAGCGCATGCGCGTGAAGTAATTGGTGATTACGCGCAGGCGCTCGATGCCTTTGAGGTCGTTGTCCCATTTCGTCGGCTCGTTGCCGTACATGCCATCAAGGTAGGCAGGAAACAGATTGTCATCGCGCAAGGCCGCTTCGACTTCGGCGGCGCACTTCAGCGCCCGGCGCAGCGACCATTGCGGTGGGATGCCAGCGTGGACCATGGCGACATCGCGCATTTCGTCGTAATGCATCAGCTTTTGCTGGCGCAGCCATTCCATCAGCACCGGGCCGTCGGGCGCCTCGATGATCTCGCGCAAAGTGTCGCTTTTTTTCAAGCGCTCGATGTTCTTCGCTGCGGCCAGCAGGTGCAGGTCGTGGTTGCCGAGCACGCACACCAGAGACCCGCGCATGCCATAGAGGAAGCGCAGGGTTTCCAGCGACTGCGGGCCACGGTTGACCAGGTCGCCGACCAGCCACAGCCGATCGAGCGCCGGGTCGAAGGCGACTTGCTTGAGCAGGCACTTGAGCGGTTCGAGGCAGCCCTGCAGGTCACCGACGGCGTACGTCGCCATCAGTGCAGGGCCCCAGGCACAGCGAGGCGAAACGGTTTGATGACTGCATCGAAACGTTTGCCGTCGTCGGCGAGCATTTGATAGGTGCCTTGCATGGTGCCGACCTTGGAGGTCATCACCGTGCCGCTGGTATACGTGTGGCTTCCGCCAGCGGCGATCAGCGGTTGCTGACCGACGACACCTTCACCGCGTACTTCTTCGACATGGCCGTCACCATCGGTAATCACCCAATGCCGCGACAACAGCTTGGCCGGGAGCTGGCCGTTGTTCTGCACGGTGATGGTGTAGGCGAAGGCGAAGCGGCTGTGCTCGGGTTGCGATTGTTCGGTCAGATAGCGGGTAACGACGCTGACATCGACCTGGTAACGGGAATCGGACATGCAAAAGGCCTTAACGAAGCGGAACGCGGGGCGTAGCTGATGGGGAATCAGTCTAGGCAAGTATCGGGCAGTAAACCAGAGTGGCGTCCTGCCCGATAGCGTTCATCGTCTGTCAGCCGGCGGCAGGGGCAGCCGGGACTTGTATCGCGAGCTGGTCGGCCAGGCGCACGAATGCGGCCAGATCCAGTTGCTCCGGACGCAGGCTGCCATCGACGCCGGCGGCCTCGATCTCGGCATTGCTGAGCAATTGCTTGAGGGTGTTGCGCAGGGTTTTGCGCCGCTGGTTGAACGCCTCGCGCACAACGCGCTCCAGCAACTTGTGATCCTTGGCCGGGTGCGGCAGCACGGCGTGCGGCACCAGGCGGACGATGGCCGAGTCGACCTTCGGCGGCGGGTTGAATGCGCCCGGCCCGACGTTGAACAGATGCTCAACGCGGCAATGGTACTGAACCATGATCGACAGGCGACCCCAGTCACCGCCACCCGGGCCTGCGGCCAGCCGCTCGACCACTTCTTTCTGCAGCATGAAGTGCATGTCGCGGATGATCCCGGCGTTGTTCAGCAGATGGAAAATCAGCGGCGTGGAAATGTTGTACGGCAGGTTGCCCACCACGCGCAGGCTGTTCGGTGCGGCGTTGAGCGTGTTGAAGTCAAACTTCAGTGCATCGCCCTGATGCAGGTTGAAGTTGTTCATGCCGGCAAATTGCTGATTGAGGATCGGGATTAGATCCTTGTCCAGTTCCACCACGTCAAGTTGTGCGCCGGAGCCGAGCAAGCCTTGGGTCAGTGCGCCCTGGCCTGGACCGATTTCCAGCAGGCGGTCGTCAGGCCTGGCGTGGATGGAGCGCAGGATGCGGTCGATTACGCCGGCATCGTGCAGGAAATTCTGGCCAAAGCGTTTGCGCGCCTTGTGTTGGTATTGCTCGGTCATAAACGGGTCTCGGCCATCTGATAGGCGGTTTCCAGGGCGACTTGCAGGCTGCCGGTGTCGATCTTGCCGCTGCCGGCCAGATCCAGGGCAGTGCCATGGTCGACGGACGTGCGGATGATCGGCAGGCCCAGCGTCACGTTGACCGCAGCGCCGAAGCCTTTGTACTTGAGCACGGGCAAGCCCTGGTCGTGGTACATCGCCAGCACTGCGTCGCAGTGCTCCAGATATTTGGGGGTAAACAGAGTGTCGGCAGGCAGCGGGCCACGGAGGTCCATGCCCTCGCCGCGCAGGCGCTCTAATGTCGGTTCGATGATGTCGATTTCTTCATGGCCCAGGTGTCCGCCTTCACCGGCGTGCGGGTTGAGGCCGCAGACCAGAATGCGGGGCCGGGCGATGCCGAATTTGTCTTGCAGGTCGGCGTGCAGGATTCGCGTGACTCGTTCCAGTCGCTCTGGCGTGATCGCGTCGGCAATCTCGCGCAAGGGCAGGTGGGTGGTGACCAGGGCCACGCGCAAACCGCGGGTCGCAAGCATCATCACCACTTGGGCGGTGTGGGTCAGGTCAGCGAGAAACTCGGTGTGACCGGAGAAGGCGATGCCGGACTCGTTGATCACGCCTTTATGGACGGGCGCGGTGATCATCCCGGCGAAGTCGCCGTTCAGGCAGCCATTGCCGGCACGGGTCAGGGTCTCGAGGACGAAAGCCGCGTTGGCCTTGTCCAATTGACCGGCGACCACCGGTGCGCTGAGCAATGTATCCCAGACGTACAGACTGTTGGCCTGCGCCGGAGCGTTCGGCCAGCGGTCCGGCCCGACATCCAGCAAGTTGACGGCCAGCCCCAGCTGCGCGGCCCGCTCAAGGAGCAGGTCGCGGCTGGTGATGGCAATCAGGGGATGAGGCTGGGCTTGCGAGGCGAGCAGCAGGCACAGGTCGGGACCGATGCCGGCGGGCTCGCCGGGTGTCAGCGCGAAACGCTTGGGTTTCACTGCGCTGCCTGGTCTGCACCAGGGAGTTTGATCTCTACGTACGCTTCGTCACGGATCTGACGCAGCCAGGTTTGCAGCTCTTCGTCGTATTTGCGGTTACGCAGTACGGTCATTGCCTGCTGCTCACGGGCCTGTTCGGTGCTGTCGGTGGCGCGACGGCCAAGGACTTCCAGCACGTGCCAGCCGTATTGGGTCTGGAAGGGCCTGGACAGCTGACCTTGCGGGGTCGAGGCCATCACTTCGCGGAATTCCGGCACCAGCACGTTCGGGTCGATCCAGTTCAGGTCGCCGCCGTTGAGGGCAGAACCCGGATCTTCCGAGTAGTTTTTCGCCAGCTCGGCAAAATCTTCACCAGCGGTGATGCGGTCATACAGCGACTGAACCAGCGCCTTGGTCTTGGCTTCATCGCGAATCGGACTTGGCTTGACCAGGATGTGGCGTACATGCACTTCATCGCGCATCTGCGCTTCACCGCCACGCTTGCCCAGCAGCTTCAGAATGATGAAACCGCCCGGCGTACGCGCAGGCTGAGTGATGTCGCCAACGGCCATGCTGCTCAGCTCGCGATCGAACGGCGGTGGCAGTTGTGCGGCTTTGCGCCAGCCCATGTCGCCGCCTTCCAGCGCATTGTCGCTGCCGGATTTGGCAACGGCCATCTGACCGAAGTCGGCGCCTTGCTTGAGCTGCTGGTAAACCTCCATGGCCTGACGCGCGGCGCTCTGAATGGCATCAGAGTTGGCGCTTTCCGGTGTCGGGATCAGGATGTTGGCCAGGTGCAGTTCTTCGGACAGTTGCATCTTGCCCAGGTCGGAGGCGAGGAAGTTTTTCACTTCCTGCTCGGAGACCTGAATGCGTTCTGCCACGCGGCGCTGACGCACACGGCTGATGATCATTTCGCGCTTTATCTGGTCGCGGGCGTCGTCATAGTTCAGGCCATCGCGAGCCAGCGCAGCACGAAACTGATCAACCGTCATGTTGTTGCGCTGAGCGATGGTGCCGACAGCCTGGTTCAGTTCTTCATCGGTGATGCGAATGCCGGAACGTTCGCCGATCTGCAGTTGCAGGTTTTCGACGATCAGGCGCTCGAGCACCTGCTGATCCAGCACGCCCGGTGGCGGCAAGCCGCCACCGCGCTTGGCGATGGTTTGCTGAACTTCATGAACGCGCTGGTCCAGTTGGCTCTGCATGACCACGTCGTTGTCGACGATCGCTACCACTTTGTCGATGGACTGTACGGCGGCGTTGGCCGCCGTACCCAGGAACAGCGCGCCCAGCAGCACCGGGCGCAGACAATCAGAAAGCTTGGTCTTCACGTTCACGATAACCTTGAATGCCTTTGTCGAGGAAGCTCTCTACCTTGGCGCCAGTCAGGCCGCCGAGTCCCTTCAGAACAATTTGGAGGAAGACGCCATGGTCGCCTTTTTCGTTTTGCGGAGCTTCCTGGCTGAACTCGTCATAGGAAACCCAGTAACGGTTGATCAGGCGCAGTTTCCAGCAGCAGTTGTCGTACTCGAAACCACCGAAGGCTTCCAGGGTACGGTTGCGGTTGTAGTCGTACTGCCAGCGGCTGATTGCGTTCCACTGCGGAACGATCGGCCAGATGACCGAGAAATCATGCTGCTTGATCTTGTAGTAGTCCTTGACGTAGCCAGGGGTGCCCGGGGTTCCGTAATCACCGCCGCCCACACTCCATTTACCGGTGTTCTGGTCGAAACGGACCTGGTCATTGCGATAGCGATAGCCGGCGTTGATAACCTTGTTCGGGTTGTCTTCCGGTTGGTAGTGGAACATCGCGCTGCCGGAACGCGGGCTGTGGCTGTCCGGGTCCCAGTTGTAGTCGGCGGTGGTGCGCCAGTCGCGGTTCCAGCGGTACTCGTATTCAAGCGCATAAGGCGAGACGTTGGATTTCGCGTCATCACGATCCTTGAAAGCGATACCAGGCAATTGAACTTCGCGGTCCTTGAAGTAAAGAGCCTGACCGACACTGATGCGTTGACGCTCGAAACCGTTGTCTTCGATCCAGCGGCTGGTCACACCCAGCGACAATTTGTTCTCGTCGCCGACACGGTCTGCGCCGGAGAAGCGGTTGTCGCGGAACAACGAGGCGTAGTTGAAGGTGTACTCGCTGGTGTCGAATACCGGAATGTCTTCCTGGTCGACCTCAGGTACGTAGAGATAGAAGAGGCGTGGTTCCAGAGTCTGGCGGTAGTTCTTGCCGAAATACGAGGTATTGCGGTCGAAGTACAGGCCACCATCGATGCTGGCGATCGGTACGCCGCGGTTCTGGTTGCTGTCGAATTCGCCGTTGAGCTTTTTCTGCTCTGCGGTCATCACATCGATCTGCGATTTACCGGTGTTGTCCAGGTCAAGCTGGTACTGAGTGTACTGATACTTCAAGGATGGCTTGAGGAAACCATACGTCCAGTTCATCGGCAGGCTTACACCCGGTTTCAGATTCAAACGGTCGCCATTGGCGCGAGCGAGGCCTTGAATATTATTGTCCAGGCGCGGCTCGGTGGTGATGCCGTCTTCCTGTACAAACGTGCCGCTGCGCAGGTCACGGTCGAAACGTACCAGCTCGGTCTCGTAATCGAAATTCAGACCTTCCGGGTGATACGGCAGTTGACCATTGAAGGTGATCTGCGGCAAACGACCATAAGGCGTGATGTTCGAAACAGTCGCCAGTTGGTACTGCTGAGCATTCAGGCGTGCGGTATAGCTGTCACCACGGTAGGTGACCGCGCCCTGCTGATTCACATAGTCAGAACTTTTCACACCAATCTGATCGGTCTGCAAATCCTGGAAGTAATACGGATCGCTGATCTTGGTGTAATCGACTTCGGTCAGCAAGCGGGAGTCGAGACCGCCCTTGTGCTGCCAGTTGTACATGTAGCGAGTCTCGCTGTAATCGGACTGGCGCTTGCGATCGTCGTTCTCGTCGTTGAGGTACGCCGCACCAAACTGACCTTCACTCGACTTGGTCAGGTAACGGAACTCGCCTTCCACCAACATGCCGCGCTTGCTCATGTAACGCGGATACAACGTGGCGTCATAGTTCGGCGCCAGGTTGAAGTAGTACGGCGTGACCAGCATGAAGCCGGTGTCGCTGCCCGAACCGATGGTCGGCGGCAGGAAGCCCGACTGGCGACGGTCGTCGATCGGGAAGTAAATGTATGGCGTGTACAGAATCGGAATGTCTTTGACGCGCAAGGTCACGTTGGTCGCGGTACCGAAACCGGTGGCCGGGTTCAACGTGATGTTGTTGCCTTTGAGCTGCCACGCATTGCTGTTCGGTTCGCACGTGGTGTACGTGCCGTCCTTCAAGCGGATGATCGCGTTTTCGGCGCGCTTGGCGTACAGCGCGCTACCGCGGATGCGCGATTTGTGCATCACGTATTCGGCGTTGTCGACCTTGGCTTCACCGGTGTCGAGCTGGACATCGGCGTGGTCGCCGACGATCAGCGCGCCGTTGTCGCGGATGCGCACGTCACCGTTGAGCTCGGCGCGGCTCTCGGCCTGGTACAGGCTGGCCTCGTCGGATTCGACCTGCATGCTGCCCTGACGCAGGACGACATCACCAGCCAGCGTGCCGACTTGATCATCGGTGTTATAGCGCGAGGCTTTTGCGCCGATAAAGGTCGGAGCATCGCTTTTGTTCGTCTTGTCATTCATGCCAGGACGAACCGGTTCGATATAGGCACCGGAGCAATAAGGACCGGTCTCGGCCAGTTGGGCGGCGGTGAGCTTCTCGCGCGGAACCCAGTCGAGGTGACTGTAGTCTTCGCTACGGGATTTCAGGCCACGGCCCTTGGCTTCGGTGACCAGCGCCGTTTTCGGCCCTGTGTCGGCAACCGAGCCGCTGTCGGCTGGAGCCTCGCCAGTGGAACTGATGGCACTGCCGTCATGCACCGGACGCGGCGGCAACGCCGCGGCGGGTGATTTGGGTGCACAGTCCCAGCCACCCGTCGCCGAGACGGAGCAGTCATACTGCTCGGCGGCAACAACGAATGGACTGGCCAGAGGTTGCATAGCCAGCAGACTGCCGGTTACCAACAACGGAAATTTTTTACGAAACGCGGGGGATTTCAATGCCATCTTATTAGTCCGGGCTTCCTGCGTGCCATCTGCCCGCGGTGTGGGCCGCACGCCTCTCGATGGTCTGAAAAAGATGCTGGATAATAAAGCATGACCCGCTTGACGGCTAGCGCCGTCGGAGACCCTTGCAATGCCTGACCAAGATGTACGCTTGCAACACCTGAAAGTTTGGCTCGATGAGCAGTTGGCAAAGTTGTTTGCCGAGCAGGGCTGGGGCCCCGTGCCCCCGGCCACGTTGACCGCGGCCAGCAGCGACGCGAGTTTCCGCCGCTACTTCCGCTGGGAGGGCGACGGTCGCAGCTTCGTCGTGATGGACGCGCCGCCACCGCAGGAAAACTGCAAACCGTTCGTGGATATCGCCTTTTTGCTGGCGAAATCCGGAATTAATGTGCCGAAAATTTACGCCGAAGACCTCGAACGCGGATTTCTTTTGCTCAACGACTTGGGCAACAAGACGTATCTGGACGTGATCGACGGCGAAAATGCCGACGCGTTATTTCACGATGCCCTGCAAGCGCTGTTGGCTTTTCAGCAATTGCCGATGGTGGCGCCGCTGCCCGGTTATGACGTTGCCTTGCTGCGTCGCGAGCTGGAGTTGTTTCCCGAGTGGTACGTCAAGCGCGAGCTGGGCGTCGAGTTCGATGCGACCCAACAGCAACAGTGGCAGCGCATCAGTGAGCTGTTGATCAACAGCGCCCTGGCGCAGCCCAAAGTGCTGGTGCACCGCGACTACATGCCGCGCAACCTGATGATCAGCGAGCCGAATCCTGGCGTGCTGGATTTTCAGGACGCGGTCTATGGTCCGGTGACTTATGACGTGACCTGCCTGTTCAAGGACGCCTTCCTCAGTTGGCCTGAAGAACGTGTGCGCGGCTGGCTGGAAAGTTATTGGCAGCAAGCGTCGGCGCTGGATATTCCCGTGCAGGCGGATTTCGAAGACTTCCTGCGCGCCAGCGATTTGATGGGCGTGCAGCGCCATCTGAAAGTCATCGGTATCTTCGCGCGCATCTGCCACCGCGACGGCAAGCCACGCTATCTGGCGGACGTGCCGCGCTTCTTCTCTTATATAGACGCGGTGATCGCCCGGCGTCCCGAACTGGCGGAACTGCAAGCGTTGTTCAGCAGCTTGCGTGCTGGAGCGACGGCATGAAGGCAATGATTCTGGCGGCGGGCAAAGGCGAGCGCATGCGCCCGCTGACCCTGACCACGCCGAAACCCCTGGTGCGTGCCGGTGGCGTGCCGTTGATTGAATATCACCTGCGGGCTCTCGCGGCCGCAGGCTTCAACGACATCGTGATCAACCACGCCTGGCTGGGTCAGCAGATCGAGGATTACCTCGGTGATGGCTCGCGGTTTGGCCTGAGCATTCAGTACTCACCCGAAGGCGAGCCGCTGGAAACCGGCGGTGGAATCTTCCGGGCGCTGCCGTTGCTCGGTGACGATGCGTTTGTGGTGGTCAACGGCGACATCTGGACCGATTACGACTTCAGCGTGTTGCACCAGCCGATCAACAGCCTGGCGCATCTGGTGCTGGCGGACAATCCGGCGCATCACCCGAACGGTGATTTCACGCTGATCGACGGCAAAGTGCAGGACGGCGAGCCTGATGCACAGACCCTGACCTACAGCGGCATCGCCGTGCTCCACCCGCAGTTGTTCGATGGCTGCAGCGAGGGCGCTTTCAAACTCGCGCCTTTATTGCGCAAGGCCATGGCCGACGGCGAAGTGACAGGCGAGCGGCTGAAAGGTCACTGGGTGGATGTCGGTACCCATGAGCGTCTGGCCGAAGCCGAAGCCTTGATAGAAGCGAGTCGCTGACATGTTGTGGCCAGGGACTCTGATTGGAGCCGGAGCGGGTTTTGCCATTGCCAGCATTCCGGGGGCCATGCTTGGGGCATTGTTGGGGCAGGCGCTGGACCGGCGCCTGCACCTGCAGAGCTGGGGGCATTTGCGAGAAAGACTCGGCGGTCGGCCGATGCTGCGCAACGACGAATTGCTGTTCGTGTTACTTGGGCGACTCGCCAAGAGCGACGGACGCGTCACCGATGGGCACATTCAGCAGGCACGCAATGAGATGCGCGCGCTGGAAATGAGCGAGCCGGCGACACGTCGGGCGATCGCCGCGTTCAATCGTGGCAAGTCAGGCAGCGATCATTTGCGAGGTTATCTGCGCCGCCTGAGTGCACAGCCCCACGCGGCGGAAGGCGTGTTGCGCGCTTGTTGGCGGATGGTCTGGGCCGACGGTCGTGCCGGGGTCAGCGAGCGGGAGTTGCTGGCGCAGTGGGGCAAGTGGCTGGGCTGGACGCCGCAGCAGGTGCAAGCGCTGGCCAGCGATTACGAGCCGGGCAAACGGCCAATTGTCAGCGCGGCAGTGAGCTATCAGGAGGCGCTGAAACTGCTCGGGGTCTCGGCGGGCAGTGAGCCGGCGCAGATCAAGCGTGCTTATCGGCGTTTGCTCAGTCGTCATCATCCGGACAAGATTGCCGGCAGTGGCGCGACGCCGGCGCAGGTGCGTGAGGCGACGGAGCGTACGCGCGAGTTGCATAGCGCCTATACGCTGATTCGGGAGCGGCGGGATTTTCGTTAGGCGGTAGATGGATATCGTTTGTGCTGGCCCCTTCGCGAGCAAGCTCGCTCCCACATTGGATCTATGTACACAATTCAATGTGGGAGCGAGCTTGCTCGCGAAGCAGGCGACTCGGTCTGAAAGTCAGTCAACAGCCTGAGGACTTAACCAGCCCCGCACCCGCCGAAACAATTGCTCCTGCTCAGCGTTCTTGTCCGGCAACACCTTCAGCGCCACCTGGCTGAACGCCGAGGTCTTCAAGCGCTTGCTCGCCTGCATGCGCTCCAGCGCCGCGTTGCGATCCAGCGCTTTGTCCATGTAGAAAATATCCACCGTCGGCAGCTTCAATGTCGGTGTCAGTTCCGCCAGCGGCGGCAGGGCCTTGGCCGGCGTCTGTGCATCGACCATGACCAGCTTTTCCACCTGCGCAGTTTGTCGTTCGCTCAGAAAACGCGCCGCCCAATAGGCGCCGGTGCCATGACCGAGCACGACGATGCTGCGCGCACTCTGCTGTTCGGCGTAGGCGATGGCCGCATCGATCCGCGCAAAAATGCGCTCGGCATCGGCTTTGGCGTGTTCCTCGACAGTTTCGGCCACCACCTGTTCGGCGACTTCCGCTTCACCGCCAGCGGCTTGTTCGATCGGCTGCGCGGTGGTGGCGTCCTTGCTTGCGGTTTCCGGGGCTTTCGGCGCGGCGGCGGGTTCGACCACGCGCGGGGCGATGGCGTCGCCTTGCACGTCAGGCAGGGTGATGCTCAGGCTGCTCCACTGCGCGTTCGGCAGTTTTTGCCGCAACGGGCCGATAGCCTGCGGCCAGTCAGCGGTTTCGCCGGCACCGGGGACGATAATCACCGCGCCTTTCGGTTCGGCGGTGTTGGCCTGCTTCCACAGGGCCAGAAATGTCTCGCTGCCTGCTTGCAGTTGTTGCTGTTCCTGCGCCGGCACCTTACGTTGCAGTGCCGCCGCTTCTTCCTGACTACGCTCAAGCAGTGGCTGACGTTCGACGGGTTGTTCTTCGGCGGGTTTTTCCGCCGCGGGGGCAGGTGCCGGGTCAGCGGCGCTGACGGAAAACGCACAAGGCAGGATCAGCGACAGGCACAATGCTGGCATTGCCAGGCGATAGACAGAGGGCATCGGTTATTCCAGGCCAGAAATGTATCCCGGCAGCCTAATGGGTTGGTCAGAATTTGTCAGTGTACGAGACTTCAATGAAGCGATTTTGCTGCCTGTGGGTTATCGGCTGTTTGTGGCTTCCCTTGATGGGCTGGGCGGCGCCTGCGCCACCGGCACATGTCGCGCAACTGACGCCAGACCAGCAGCAATGGCTGGCGCAGCACCCTGAGTTGCGCGTCGGCCTGGTCTTGCAGGCGCCCTACGCGACTTACGATCGACGCTTGCAGCGATTGTCCGGGGCCAACGTCGAGCTGATGAAATTGCTCGCCAGAACCTTGGGCGTGGAACTGAGCTGGCGCAACTTTCAGGATCTCGGGCAGTTGGAGGCTGCTTTGCGCGAAGGCGAAATCGACATCGCCCCGGGTCTGAGCCAGACCCCGGGCGCGCTGCGCCTCTGGCAGTTTTCCGATCCGTACATGCGCGTGCCGCAACTGGTGGTCAGCGACCGCAAAAGCAGCGGCGCGGTCGATCTGGAAAAACTCGACAGCCAGACCCGCGTCGCCGTGCGCATGCCAAGCACCACCGCCGATTATCTGCGCAGCAACTATCCACATCTGAATCTGCAAGGTGTGCCGCTGGAACGCCAGGCGTTGCAATTGCTGTTGAGTCAGCAGGCGGCGTACGCGGTGGTCGACGAAGCGCAGTTGGGGCGCCTGTCGGTAGAGCCGGAATTCGCCGAACTGGTGGTGGTCGGTGATATCGGCCTGCCGCAATTGCTGCGTGTGGCCTCGCGGCGCGACTGGCCGGAGTTGGTCGGCATCGTCCAGAGTGCCTTGCGCGCAATCCCGGCCAAGGATCTGGAGCAACTGCATAACCAATGGCTACAGCCGAAATACCCACGGCTCGCCGAATCACCGGGATTCTGGCAAAACCTCAGCCTGTTGTTCGCGGTGATGCTGCTCAGTTGCGTGGCGATCGTGTTCTGGCAGCGGCGCCAGCAGCACAGCCTCGAACAGCGCTTGCTCAGTGCACGCGAAGACATTGCGCTACGGGCGGCCAGCGAAGAGGCGTTGCGGCTGACGCAGTTTTCCATCGATCAAAGCACTGTCGGCATCCTTTGGGTCAACTGGGACAGTCATGTGCGCTACGCCAATCGGGCGGCGGAAAACATGCTTGGTTATCCCTCGGGCGGGTTGATCGAACGGCCGCTGATTGACTTCGAACCCGGCCTGCACATGGACCGCTGGCTCAATCTGTGGAAGCGTGCGCGGGCCAGTGAAGAGGGGCCGCTGAGCTTCGAAACCAGTTGCCTGCGCGCCGATGGCAGCGTATTGCCAGCGGACGTATCCCTGAGCTTTCTGCGCTTTCGCGACAGCGAATATCTGGTGGTCTACCTCACCGACGTCACCGACCGCCGCCGTGCACTTGCCGCGTTGCAGGAAAGTGAGGCGCGGCTGCAAGGCATCGCCGCCAACGTCCCCGGCCTGGTGTTTCGACTGGAGCGGGCGCCGGTCACCGGACAGATCGATTTTGCCTACATCAGCGAAGGCAGCGAAAGTCTGGTCGGCTACGCGCCCGCAGTCATCGCCCATCGTGACATGGGCCTGCGCAGTCTGGTGCACCCCGACGACAAGGCCAGTTATCACCGCACCCAGGATCAGGCACTGGACACCGACAGCGACTGGTCGTGGCAGGGCCGCATCGTCACGCGCCATGGCGAACAGCGCTGGGCGGAGATCAAGGCAATCACCCGACAACTGGAAGATGGCGCTTACGTGTGGGACGGCATCGTCTGGGACATCAGCGAAAGCAAACGCATCGAACTGGAGCTGGCCGCCTCGCGCGAGCAATTGCGCGAGCTGTCGGCGCACCTTGAGAGCGTGCGTGAAGAAGAGAAGGCGCGTATCGCTCGTGAGGTCCATGATGAACTGGGGCAGATGCTGACCGTGCTGAAACTGGAAACGTCGATGTGCGAACTGGCTTATGCGCAACTCGATCCGGGTCTGAACGAACGGCTCAACAGCATGAAGCGCCTGATCGCGCAGCTGTTTCAGTTGGTTCGTGATGTAGCAACCGCGCTGCGGCCACCGATTCTGGACGCCGGGATTGCCTCGGCAATCGAGTGGCAGGCGCGACGTTTTGAAGCGCGCACGCAGATTCCGTGTCTGGTGCGGGTGCCGGATAACCTGCCGGCGCTTAGCGATGCCAAAGCGGTGGGGCTGTTCCGGATTCTGCAGGAGGCGCTGACCAATGTGATGCGTCATGCCCAGGCGCATACCGTGGAATTGACGCTGGAGCTTGCGGGCGATGAATTGTGCCTGACGGTCAGCGACGATGGCGTAGGATTTGTCGTTGCCGAGGGGCGGCCGACGTCGTTTGGATTGGTTGGCATGCGTGAGCGGGTGCTGATCATGGGCGGGCGGCTGGAGCTTGTGAGTGAGCCGGGGGAGGGCACCAGTCTGGTGGTGCGGGTGCCGGTGAGTGAGGTCTGAAAGTCTGTGGTGTTTGGGCTGACGCTATCGCGAGCAGGCTCACTCCTACAGGAATGGGTGTGTACCTGAAATCTGGAGAAAACTGTGATCCGTGTACTGGTAGCCGAAGACCACACCATCGTTCGCGAGGGCATCAAGCAATTGATCGGCCTGGCCAAGGACCTGCAAGTGGTGGGTGAGGCGAGCAATGGTGAGCAACTGCTCGAAACCCTGCGCAGCGTGCCCTGTGAAGTGGTGTTGCTGGACATCTCAATGCCCGGGGTCAATGGCCTGGAAGCGATCCCGCGTATCCGCGCACTGAACAACCCGCCGGCGATTCTGGTGTTGTCGATGCACGACGAAGCGCAGATGGCCGCCCGCGCACTGAAGGTCGGCGCGGCCGGGTATGCGACCAAGGACAGCGATCCGGCGCTGTTGCTCACAGCCATTCGTAAAGTGGCGGCGGGCGGGCGTTACATCGATCCGGATCTGGCCGATCGCATGGTCTTCGAAGTCGGGTTGACTGACGCGCGCCCCCTGCATTCTTTGCTGTCCGAGCGCGAGTTCTCGGTGTTCGAACGACTGGCCCAGGGCGCCAACGTCAATGACATCGCCCAGCAACTGGCCCTGAGCAGCAAGACCATCAGCACGCACAAGGCAAGGCTGATGCAGAAGCTCAACATCACTTCATTGGCTGAGCTGGTGAAATATGCGATGGAACATAAACTCCTCTGAGCATCACCGCGATCAAACTGTAGGAGTGAGCCTGCTCGCGATAGCGTCCTTTCTGAAAACAATTCAGCGACTGACCTACCGCTATCGCGAGCAGGCTCACTCCTACAGGGGATTTGCGTGCGGGCATATCCATTCACGACAGACGCTTTTGCCCTTGCTTGCGGCTTGCAGCTCGCCACTTGCCACTGCCTTATCCATTAGCGCCATCCTTGTAGGGCAATCCCTACCCCCAATCTTCCATCGCGCTTAAGCGATTCTCTCCTGCGCCCCGATTTGCGTGGCCGCTGCCAGCCACTAGGCTTGATGAACAAGCAGTCATCAACAACAAAGGTGCGGGTATGAGCCAGGTCGATTCAAACGCAGGGGCCGGTGATGTGCTGGTCAGCTTTCGTGGAGTGCAGAAGAGCTACGACGGCGAGAACCTGATCGTCAAAGACCTTAACCTGGACATTCGCAAAGGCGAGTTCCTTACCCTGCTCGGGCCGTCCGGTTCCGGCAAGACCACCAGCCTGATGATGCTCGCCGGTTTCGAGACGCCGACTGCCGGAGAAATCCTCCTGGCCGGGCGCTCGATCAACAACGTGCCACCGCACAAGCGCGACATCGGCATGGTGTTTCAGAACTACGCACTGTTCCCGCACATGACCGTGGCCGAGAACCTCGCCTTCCCGCTGACCGTCCGTGGCCTGAACAAAAGCGACGTCAGCGACCGGGTGAAGAAAGTCCTCAGCATGGTCCAGCTCGACGCGTTCGCTTCGCGCTATCCGGCGCAGTTGTCCGGTGGGCAGCAGCAACGTGTGGCGCTGGCCCGTGCGCTGGTGTTCGAACCGCAACTGGTGTTGATGGACGAACCGCTGGGCGCGCTCGACAAACAACTGCGCGAACACATGCAGATGGAGATCAAACACCTGCACCAGCGCCTCGGCGTGACCGTGGTCTATGTGACCCACGACCAGGGTGAAGCGCTGACCATGTCTGATCGTGTCGCGGTGTTCCATCAGGGCGAGATCCAGCAGATTGCGCCGCCGCGCACGCTTTACGAAGAACCGAAAAACACCTTCGTCGCCAATTTTATCGGCGAGAACAACCGCCTCAACGGGCGCCTGCTCAGCCAGAGCGGCGAGCGCTGCGTGGTCGAGTTGGGCCGCGGCGAAAAGGTCGAGGCGCTGGCGGTCAACGTCGGCCAGACCGGTGAGCCAGTCACGCTGTCGATTCGTCCTGAACGCGTCAGCCTCAACGGCTCCAGCGATCAATGTGTCAACCGCTTCTCAGGGAGGGTGGCGGAATTCATCTATCTGGGCGACCACGTCCGGGTGCGCCTGGAAGTCTGCGGCAAGACCGACTTCTTCGTGAAACAACCGATTGCCGAGCTCGATCCAGCGCTCAGCGTCGGTGACGTGGTACCGCTTGGCTGGCAGGTCGAGCACGTTCGCGCGCTCGATCCTCTTTTAGAGGCGCACTAAGCGCCCCGGCAATACCAACACCAACCCTGCACGTGGAGAGAACAATAAATGTTGAGATCCCTGAAGTTCACCGCCCTGACTCTGGGCCTGATGGGTGCGACCGGCGCGATGGCCGCCGGCCCGGATTTGACCGTGGTGTCGTTTGGCGGGGCGAACAAGGCGGCGCAAGTCAAAGCCTTCTATGCCCCGTGGGAAGCGGCGGGCAATGGCAAGATTGTTGCCGGCGAGTACAACGGCGAAATGGCCAAGGTCAAAGCCATGGTCGACACCAAGAGCGTGTCATGGGACCTGGTAGAAGTTGAATCGCCAGAGCTGTCCCGTGGTTGCGACGAAGACATGTTCGAGCAACTTGACCCGGCCCTGTTCGGCAAAACCGAAGACTACGTCAAAGGCGCCATTCAGCCGTGCGGCGTCGGTTTCTTCGTCTGGTCGACTGTGCTTGCTTACAACGCCGACAAGCTGAAAACCGCACCGACCAGTTGGGCGGATTTCTGGGACACCAAGCAATTCCCGGGCAAGCGTGGCCTGCGTAAAGGCGCCAAGTACACCCTTGAATTCGCGTTGATGGCCGATGGCGTGGCGCCAAAAGACGTCTACAAGGTGCTGGCCGGCAAGGACGGTCAGGATCGCGCATTCAAAAAACTCGATGAGCTCAAGCCAAGCATTCAGTGGTGGGAAGCCGGCGCGCAACCGCCGCAATACCTCGCTTCTGGTGATGTGGTCATGAGTTCGGCCTACAACGGTCGTATCGCCGCCGTGCAGAAAGAATCCAACCTGAAAGTGGTGTGGAACGGCGGCATCTACGACTTCGACGCCTGGGCGATCCCTAAAGGCCTGGACGCCAAGCGCGCCGAAGCGGCGAAGAAATTCATCGCCTTCTCGGTGCAGCCGCAGCAGCAGAAGACCTACTCGGAAAACATCGCCTACGGCCCGGCCAACACCCAGGCAGTGCCGCTGCTGGCCAAGGATGTCCTGAAAGACATGCCGACCACCCCGGAAAACATCGCCAACCAGGTGCAGATCGACGTCAGCTTCTGGGCTGACAACGGCGAGCAGCTGGAACAGCGCTTTAATTCCTGGGCGGCGAAATAACCACTTTCTTACCTGTACGGGAAATGGCAAGGGTGAATGTGTGGCGAGGGGATTTATCCCCGTTGGGTTGCGAAGCAGCCCCAAAGCCATATCCGCTCGGTGGGTCAGATAAACCGCATTCTCAGGTTTTACGACTGCTGCGCAGCCGAACGGGGATAAATCCCCTCGCCACAAGGCTCGCTCCCACAGGTTGCTGTGTTTCAACTCAACAGAGGTGGTTCGCCACCTCTGTAACGATCAAAGATTTGCGGAGTACGTCATGGCCATCGCCGTTCCCCTGAACGAGGGCGCCAGCCCCACCTTGAAGCAGAAGCTCAAGCACGCCGAGCGGGTCAACCGCTGGAAAGCGCAGGCGCTGATTGCGCCGCTGGTGCTGTTTCTGTTGCTGGTGTTTCTGGTGCCGATCGTGGCGCTGCTCTATAAAAGCGTCGGCAACCCGGAAGTGGTCGGCGGCATGCCGCGCACCGTTACGGCCATCGCGGGTTGGGACGGCCGCGGTCTGCCCGCCGAACCGGTCTACAAGGCTGCCAGCGAAGACCTCGCCGAAGCGCGCAAAAACCAGACGCTGGGCGATCTGTCCAAGCGCTTGAACATGGAGTTGGCCGGCTACCGCAGCCTGCTGACCAAAACCGCCCGGGCGCTGCCGTTTGCCAGCGAACCGGCCTCCTATAAAGAAGCGCTCGAAGCGCTGGACGAGCGTTGGGGCGATCCGGCCTACTGGCAAGCGGTGAAACGCAACACCAGTAGCATCACCCCGTATTACTTGCTCGCAGCGGTCGACCACCGAATCGATGACCTCGGCGAGCTCGCCCCGGCAACCCCGGATCAGGCGATCTACCTCGACATCTTTGCCCGCACCTTCTGGATGGGCTTGGTCATCACTGTGATCTGCCTGTTGCTGGCTTATCCATTGGCGTACCTGCTGGCGAACCTGCCATCGCGGCAGAGCAACCTGCTGATGATTCTGGTGCTGCTGCCGTTCTGGACGTCGATTCTGGTACGCGTTGCCGCGTGGATCGTGCTGCTGCAATCCGGCGGGCTGATCAACAGCGCATTGCTGGCGATGGGCATCATTGATAAGCCGCTGGAGTTGGTGTTCAACCGTACCGGCGTGTACATCTCGATGGTGCACATTTTGTTGCCGTTCATGATTCTGCCGATCTACAGCGTGATGAAAGGCATCTCGCCGACCTACATGCGTGCGGCGATTTCCCTCGGCTGCCATCCGTTCGCCAGTTTCTGGCGGGTGTACTTCCCGCAGACCTACGCCGGCGTCGGCGCCGGGTGCCTGTTGGTGTTCATCCTCGCCATCGGCTACTACATCACCCCGGCGCTGCTCGGCAGCCCGAACGACCAAATGGTCAGCTACTTCGTCGCCTTCTACACCAACACCAGCATCAACTGGGGCATGGCCACCGCGCTGGGCGGTCTGCTCTTGCTGGCGACCGTGGTGCTTTATCTGATCTACAGCTGGCTGGTGGGCGCCAGTCGCCTGCGCCTGAGCTAAGGGGAATTTGCGATGCTGAGTCCTTACATGTCGCCCGTTGAACGGGTGTGGTTCTACAGCCTGCGGATCCTCTGCGGCCTGATCCTGTTGTTCCTGATTCTGCCGGTGCTGGTGATCGTGCCGCTGTCGTTCAATTCGGGAAGTTTTCTGGTCTACCCACTGCAGGGTTTTTCGCTGCAGTGGTACCACGACTTCTTCGCCTCGGCGGAATGGATGCGCGCCCTGAAGAACAGCATCATCGTTGCTCCGGCCGCGACCGTGCTGGCGATGATTTTCGGCACCCTGGCGGCCATCGGCCTGACCCGCGGCGACTTCCCGGGCAAATCGCTGGTGATGGCGCTGGTGATTTCGCCGATGGTGGTGCCGGTGGTGATCATCGGTGTGGCGAGTTATCTGTTCTTTGCGCCGCTGGGTCTGGGTAACAGCTTCTTCTCCCTGATCGTCGTGCACGCGGTGCTCGGTGTGCCGTTTGTGATCATTACCGTGTCGGCGACTTTGCAGGGCTTTAATCACAATCTGGTGCGAGCGGCTGCCAGCCTGGGGGCTTCGCCGTTGACCGCGTTTCGCCGGGTGACCTTGCCGCTGATCGCGCCGGGGGTGATTTCCGGGGCGCTGTTTGCATTTGCCACTTCGTTTGATGAAGTGGTGGTGACGCTGTTTCTGGCAGGGCCAGAGCAGGCAACCTTGCCTCGGCAGATGTTCAGCGGGATTCGCGAGAACCTCAGTCCGACTATCGCCGCTGCCGCGACGTTGCTGATTGCCTTCTCGGTGATCTTGCTGCTGACCCTGGAATGGCTGCGCGGGCGCAGCGAGAAACTGCGTACCGCCCAAATCTGACGCCGCACTCGGTCAAAAATGTGGGAGGGGGCTTGCCCCCGAAAGCGGTGGGTCAGTCGACATTGTTTCAACTGATCCACCGCTTTCGGGAGCAAGCCCCCTCCCACAAGGGGATTTGTGTTGTATGCACAGTTCTTGGTCATTCACACCCTGAATAGCAGACAACCCCAAATCCCCAGCTAATCTTGTGCCCAGCTCCCCTATCTATAAGAGGCTGCGCACCATGAGTCTGTCCCAGTTCAAAATCGCTCACAAACTGATCACCGGCGCCGCAGCCATCGAACAACTGGCGGCAGAACTCACCCGGCTGGACATCGACAACCCGCTGATCGTCACCGACGCCGCGCTGGTCAAGTCCGGCACCGTCGAGCTGGCGCTGGTACAACTCGGCGGGCGCGAGTACGAGATTTTCGACCGCGTCCTGCCCGACCCGGAGATTGCCATCGTCGAAGACTGCATGCGCGCCTACCGCGAAGGCGGGCATGACGGTTTGATCGGCCTCGGTGGCGGCAGCGCCATCGACATCGCCAAAAGTGTCGCCGCGTACGCTGGATATCACGGCGCACTTGAGGACCTGTTCGGCGTCGATCAGGTGCCGCGCAAAGGCCCGCCGCTGATCGCCATCCCGACCACGGCCGGTACCGGCTCGGAGGTGACCAACGTCGCGATCCTCTCGGACAAGGTAGCTCAGCTGAAGAAAGGCATCGTCAGCGATTACCTGCTGCCGGACGTCGCACTGGTCAGTCCGCAAATGACCCTGACCTGTCCGCGCAGCGTTACCGCGGCCAGTGGCGTCGATGCGCTGGTGCACGCCATCGAATCCTATCTGTCGGTGAATGCCTCGCCGATCACCGATTCCCTCGCCATCGGCGCGATCAAACTGATTGCCAGCGCCTTGCCCAAGGCCTACGCCAACGGCGCCAACCTGCAAGCGCGCGAAGACATGGCCACCGCCAGCCTGATGGCCGGCATGGCGTTCGGCAACGCCGGGGTGGGTGCAGTGCATGCGTTGGCCTATCCGCTGGGCGGGCGTTTCAACATTGCCCACGGCGTCAGTAACGCCTTGTTGCTGCCCTATGTGATGACCTGGAACAAAATGGCCTGCGTCGAACGCATGCAGGATATTGCCGAAGCCATGGGCGTGAAGACCGCTCATCTGAGCGCGAACGAGGCAGCGGACAAAGCCGTGCAGGCGATGACGGACTTGTGCGCGGCGGTGGAAATTCCCGCCGGGCTGCGCAGCTTCGGTGTGCCGGAAGAGGCGATCCCGGCGATGGCCGTGGAAGCCGCCGGGATCGAGCGCCTGATGCGCAACAATCCGCGCAAGCTCAGCGCCGTCGACATCGAGAAGATCTACCGCGCGGCGTACTGAGGCACAGTCGCTCAGGGCTCATGGCACAACCCAATCATCGCGGTCACGGTGCGTGCGCACAAACTTGAGGTATACAATGCGCGCCATCGTGATTTAGCTCAGCACAGGTGCGTCATGCAGCCCTTCGTAATTGCTCCGTCGATCCTCTCCGCCGACTTCGCCCGCCTCGGCGAGGAAGTGGACAACGTTCTCGCCGCCGGCGCCGACTTCGTCCATTTCGACGTCATGGACAACCACTACGTGCCGAACCTGACCATCGGCCCGATGGTCTGCGCCGCATTGCGCAAGTACGGCGTCACCGCGCCGATCGACGCGCACCTGATGGTCAGCCCGGTGGACCGCATCGTTGGCGATTTCATCGAAGCCGGCGCGACGTACATCACCTTTCACCCGGAAGCCACGCTGCACGTCGACCGCTCGCTGCAACTGATCCGTGAAGGCGGCTGCAAGTCCGGCCTGGTGTTCAACCCGGCGACCCCGCTGGACGTGCTCAAGTACGTGATCGACAAGGTCGACATGGTTTTGCTGATGAGCGTCAACCCGGGCTTCGGCGGGCAGAAATTCATTCCCGGCACCCTCGACAAACTGCGTGAAGCGCGGGCGATCATCGACGCTTCGGGCCGTGACATCCGCCTGGAAATCGACGGCGGCGTCAACGTCAACAACATCCGCGAAATCGCTGCCGCTGGCGCTGACACCTTTGTCGCCGGTTCGGCCATTTTCAACGCGCCGAACTATCAGGAAGTCATCGACAAGATGCGTTCCGAACTGGCACTGGCGCGGCCATGAGCGGTTTTGAGCAGTTGTTCCCAGGGCAACTGCCACGGTTGGTGATGTTCGATCTGGATGGCACGCTGATCGATTCGGTTCCCGACCTGGCGGTGGCGGTGGATCGCATGCTGCTCACCCTCGGCCGCCCGCCTGCGGGCATCGAGGCGGTGCGCGAATGGGTTGGCAATGGTGCACCGGTGCTGGTGCGCCGGGCGTTGGCCGGCAGCATTGATCACTCGGCAGTGGATGACGCCGAGGCCGAGCGCGCGCTGGAAATCTTCATGGAGGCCTACGGCGCCAGCCATGAGCTGACAGTGGTGTATCCCGGTGTGCGCGACACCCTCAAGTGGCTGCACAAACAAGGTGTGGCCATGGCGCTGATCACCAACAAGCCGGAGCGTTTCGTCGCGCCGCTGCTGGATCAGATGAAAATCGGCCGTTACTTCAAGTGGATCATCGGCGGCGACACCCTGCCGCAGAAGAAACCTGACCCGGCGGCGCTGTTCTTCGTGATGAAAATGGCCAACATCCCGGCCTCGCAATCGTTGTTCGTCGGTGACTCGCGCAGTGACGTGCTGGCGGCGAAAGCGGCGGGGGTCAAGTGTGTGGCACTGAGTTACGGCTATAACCATGGTCGGCCGATCGCCGAGGAATCGCCGGCACTGGTGATCGACGATCTGCGCAAACTAATTCCCGGTTGCCTCGTCACGGCCGCTGAGATAACGTTGCCCGACGCTGCTCAACCCCCTTCTGGAAACGCCATCGTGGTGGTCACCCGCAAACTCTGGATGAAAGTCATCAAGGCCCTGGCCCGCTGGCGTTGGCGCGCCTGACTGATTCTGGCCGGCCTGCCGGCGCGTTTGCCTGACTGACTGATTGCACCTCACACCACGAGGCACCTTATGATCCGCGAAGAATTCCTGCGTCTGGCCGCTGACGGCTACAACCGCATCCCGCTGGCCTGCGAAACCCTGGCCGACTTCGACACGCCGCTGTCGATCTACCTGAAACTGGCCGACCAGCCCAACTCCTACCTGCTCGAATCGGTGCAGGGCGGCGAGAAGTGGGGCCGTTACTCGATCATCGGTTTGCCGTGCCGCACCGTGCTGCGGGTCCACGACCATCACGTGAGCATCACCGTTGATGGCGTCGAGACCGAAAGCCACGATGTCGATGATCCGCTGGCCTTTGTCGAAACCTTCAAGGCACGCTACAACGTGCCGACTATCGCCGGTCTGCCGCGCTTCAATGGTGGTCTGGTCGGTTACTTCGGTTACGACTGCGTGCGGTATGTCGAGAAGCGCCTGGGCAAGTGCCCGAACCCGGATCCGCTGGGCGTTCCGGATATTCTGCTCATGGTGTCCGACGCGGTCGTGGTGTTCGACAACCTCGCCGGCAAGATGCACGCAATCGTCCTCGCCGACCCGGCCCAGGCCGATGCCTTCGAACAGGGGCAGGCGCAACTGCAGACGCTGTTGGAAAAACTGCGCCAGCCGATCACCCCGCGTCGTGGCCTGGATTTCAGCAAGCAGCAGTCGGCCGATCCGGTGTTTCGTTCGAGTTTTACTCAAGACGATTACGAAAAAGCCGTCGACACCATCAAGGAATACATCCTTGCCGGTGACTGCATGCAGGTGGTGCCGTCGCAGCGCATGTCGATCGATTTCAAGGCAGCGCCGATCGATCTGTACCGTGCCCTGCGTTGCTTCAACCCGACGCCATACATGTACTTCTTCAACTTCGGCGACTTCCACGTCGTCGGCAGTTCGCCGGAAGTGCTGGTGCGGGTCGAAGACAACCTGATCACCGTGCGCCCGATTGCCGGTACGCGCCCGCGTGGCGCCACCGAAGAAGCCGATGTGGCGCTGGAACAAGACTTGCTGTCGGACGACAAAGAGATCGCCGAGCATTTGATGCTGATCGACCTGGGCCGCAACGACACCGGGCGCGTCTCGGAAATCGGCTCGGTGAAACTCACCGAGAAAATGGTCATCGAGCGTTATTCCAACGTGATGCACATCGTCTCCAACGTTACCGGCCAGTTGAAGGCCGGCCTGACTGCGATGGACGCGCTGCGGGCGATTCTGCCGGCGGGCACTTTGTCCGGCGCGCCGAAGATTCGCGCAATGGAGATCATCGACGAACTCGAGCCGGTCAAGCGTGGTGTGTATGGCGGCGCAGTCGGTTACTTCGCCTGGAACGGCAACATGGACACGGCCATTGCGATCCGCACGGCGGTGATCAAGAACGGCGAACTGCACGTGCAGGCCGGCGGCGGCATCGTCGCCGACTCGGTGCCGGCGCTGGAATGGGAAGAAACCCTGAACAAGCGCCGCGCGATGTTCCGCGCCGTGGCCCTTGCCGAACAAACCCCGGAAGCCTGAGCCAACACACAACCCTTGTAGGAGTGAGCCTGCTCGCGATCGCGGACTAATATTCAACATATTCGTTGACTGACCCACCGCAATCGCGAGCAGGCTCACTCCTACATTTGGATTGTGTCGGGGCATAAAAAAGCGGCGCCTGTGAAGGCGCCGCTTTTTTGCATCCATGACTCAGAAATCCAGCACAACCCCGACATTCAAGCCCTGCTGCTTGAAGTCATCGTCCTTGCGCAGCGTATAACCAGCGCGCAACGCCAGATCCATCGTCAGCTTGTGACTGACTCCCAGGCTCAAGCGGTTCAGGTGGCTCGCCGGTGTGTAGCCTTCAAGCGTGAAGTCATTGCCCGGCAGAGTGTTGAGCGCAATATTGACCTTCTGCACGTCATCTTCGTACTCCCGCTCATGCGCATATTCGCCGTATACCTGGGTTTGCGCGGTGAAGTTGTACTTGCCCTGAATACCCAGGCCCAGGCGTTTCGAATCGCGGCTCTGGTCATCGAAGGTCAGCGCGGTGGCGCGATTGCTCTTTTCCGAGTAACCGTCGACATCGACGCTGGCGTAGTCGGCGCTGACGAACGGCGACAGGTGCCATTCGCTGCCCGGCTGGGCGATGTCATAACCGATACGGGTGCTGAACGCCCACAGGCTGCCGTCGGTATCGCCTTTCTCCGCACCCTCGCTGGCGCCGAGGTCAAACTTGCGCTTGAGGTTGTCGTAGTCGAGTTTGCCGCCGGTCAGTGCGGCATCAGCCCACCAGCGATTCTGCTGAAACTGGGCGAATGCGGTGCCCATGTAGCTGTTGAGTTTGTAGTCCGAGTCGTTATGCCCGGCCTCCAGGTTCTGCCGGTAGAAACCTGCTGCCACGCCCACACGCCAGGCATCGTTGACGCGATAGCTGCCGCCGACGTTGAGGTTATAACCGCTGCCATCGGCGCTGGCGCCGCTGCTTTGGCTGTCGACATCCAGGTGCTGGCCGCCTGCCGAGACAAGGGCGCGCCATTGGCCGACCGCTTGCCAGTTCTCCCAGTCTGCCTGCCACTGGTTACGCAATTCATCCTGATGTGCACGCACGGTGCCGTGGGCCATTTCCGTCAGCAGGCTCAATTCCCACGGTGCTGCCAGCAAGGAATAAGCGTAATCGGCGATCAGTTTCTGCCCGGACTCGGTTGGGTGCACGCCGTCGTTGTAAATCAACTTGGTCGGATCCGGCGTGGCACTGTTGATCCCGTAACGGGCGTTTTCGGGGCAGCCGTTGCCGCTGAAGCAGGTCGCGGTGAGGTTCTGGTCAGTGGCCAGGCCAAAGCGTCCCGGATCGGCAAAAGCCTCCGAGAGCAGCGCTGGAATATTCAACGGGATGATTTCGGCGTCGATGCCTTGCAGACGCGTCACCAACTGGCTGTTGAACTGGTTGGCGAGGGTACTGCTGAAGGCCTGCAGCGGCGTGCCGTTCAGGGCCGGGGTCAAGCCAACGTCGGGCAACAGCCAGACCATCACGTATTTGGCGCCGGCGGTTTGCAGGGTTTGCACGCTGTCAGCCAGGCGATCGGCAGCGGCACTGGCCTGGGGCAGACTGAGGACACGGCCTTGCAGGAAGTCGTTGCCGCCGCCGGAGATGTAATAGAGGGCGTTCGGGTCGGCACGCAAACCGTTCGACGGCAAGTAGCCGGCGCGGGTACGTTCGCCCGTGGCCGATTGCGTGGTGATCGAGTCGAGAATCTGGTCGGTGCGATAACCGCCGACCGCCCAGTTGCTGCCGTCGACCTGGCCGTTGTCGGCGCGCACGGCCGAACTCGACGACGCTGTCTGATCTGCCGAAAAACCCAGGCGGCCGCCCAGCAGTTGGGTGGAATTCAACGAATACAGTTCGCCGCTGCCATCCTGATACAGCGGCCCGGTGCGGTTGGTGTAACGCTCGGTGGCGCCTGCCGGCCCGCCGCTGTCGGCGAACGTCCCGGCGTCGTTGAGGCTGTCGCCAAACACAATGAAGTTCGAATAGGGGTTGGGCGCCGCATTCGCCTGGGCGCAGGCCAGCGCGAGCAGGCAGCCGGCCATGGGTGCAAACAACGTCTTTTTATTCATGAGCAAGTCCGTTTATTTATTGTTGTAGGTGAACGAAACGACAGTACCAAAAACTTCCGGCCTTTTGCCATCGATCGCCAATCCCTGTCTGGTTTTATCCCTTGCAGCCAAGGTCATATTGCACGCTCTGCCCAGCTAAGTTACTGTGCCGGAACGTATGAACGAGACCTTCCCCGTGTTGATCACCAGCAAACTTCTGGATCAAGTCATCAAGGCACACGCCCGCTGGCGTTGGCGCGCCTGAATCTTTTCCGCCGGCCCCGCCGGATCTGTATCGCTTTGCCTTCCTTGTCTGTTTGAAATGCCGCTGTGTCGCCGTCTGTTCTGGCGTCCGACATCGTGCAGCGCCCTGCGGGCAAGTCATCTGAAGGCTGTCTCCAAGTCAGAATTCAAGAGGTTCGAAACGCCATGTTGCTGATGATCGACAACTACGACTCCTTTACTTACAACGTTGTGCAATACCTCGGCGAGCTGGGTGCCGAGGTCAAAGTCGTGCGCAACGATGAATTGACGATTGCTCAGATCGAAGCGCTCAACCCTGAGCGCATCGTGGTGTCCCCCGGTCCTTGCACACCGACCGAAGCCGGCGTCTCCATCGACGCCATCAAGCACTTCGCCGGCAAATTGCCGATTCTCGGCGTCTGCCTGGGTCATCAGTCGATCGGCCAGGCCTTTGGTGGCGATGTCGTACGCGCGCGTCAAGTGATGCACGGTAAGACTAGCCCGGTATTCCACGAGGACAAGGGCGTTTTTGCCGGCCTCAATCATCCGCTGACCGTCACCCGCTACCACTCGCTGATCGTCAAGCACCAGACTTTGCCCGATTGCCTGGAGCTGACCGCGTGGACGCAACACGACGACGGCTCGGTCGATGAGATCATGGGCCTGCGTCACAAAACCCTGAACATCGAGGGCGTACAGTTTCATCCCGAGTCGATCCTCACCGAGCAGGGCCATGAACTGTTTGCCAATTTCCTCAAACAAACCGGCGGCACGCGCTAAGGACTTTTCATGAATATCAAGACAGCCCTGAGCCGTATCGTCGATCACCTCGACCTCAGCACCGATGAAATGCGCGACGTGATGCGCGAAATCATGACCGGCCAATGCAGCGACGCGCAGATCGGCGCGTTCATGATGGCCATGCGCATGAAGAGCGAGAGCATCGACGAAATCGTCGGCGCCGTGTCGGTGATGCGCGAGCTGGCCGATCAGGTCGAGCTGAAAACCCTCGACGGCGTGGTCGACGTGGTCGGGACCGGCGGCGACGGCGCGAACATCTTCAACGTCTCGACCGCTTCCTCTTTTGTTGTCGCTGCGGCCGGTTGCACCGTGGCCAAGCACGGCAACCGCGCAGTCTCCGGCAAGAGCGGCAGTGCCGACCTGCTGGAAGCCGCCGGCATCTACCTGAACCTGACCCCGGTTCAGGTTGCCCGTTGTATCGACAACGTCGGCATCGGTTTCATGTTCGCCCAGACCCATCACAAAGCCATGAAGTACGCCGCCGGCCCGCGCCGCGACCTGGGCCTGCGGACACTGTTCAACATGCTTGGCCCGCTTACGAATCCGGCCGGTGTGAAACATCAGGTGGTGGGCGTGTTCACCCAGGCGCTGTGCCGGCCATTGGCCGAAGTCTTGCAACGACTGGGCAGCAAACATGTGCTGGTGGTGCACTCCAAGGACGGTCTGGACGAGTTCAGCCTCGCCGCGCCAACCTTCGTCGCCGAGCTGAAGAATAACGAGATCACTGAATATTGGGTCGAGCCGGAAGATCTGGGCATGAAAAGCCAGAGCCTGCATGGCCTGTCGGTCGAAGGCCCGGAAGCGTCGCTGGCGTTGATCCGCGATGCGCTGGGCAAGCGCAAGACCGAAAACGGCCAGAAAGCGGCCGAGATGATTGTGCTTAACGCCGGTGCCGCGCTGTATGCCGCCGACGTGGCGAACAGTTTGAAACAGGGCGTAGAGCTTGCGCACGATGCCCTGCACACCGGCCTCGCTCGGGAAAAACTCGAGGAGCTGGGTGCCTTTACCGCGGTATTCAAAGTGGAGAATGAGGGATGAGCGTACCGACGGTTCTGGAGAAGATCCTTGCGCGCAAAGTCGAGGAAGTTGCTGAGCGCAGTGCCCGTGTAAGCCTCAGCGAACTGGAAAACCTGGCCCGGGCGGCCGATGCGCCCCGTGGCTTTGCTCAGGCATTGCTGGCGCAGGCGAAGAAAAAACAGCCCGCGGTGATTGCCGAAATCAAAAAGGCCTCACCGAGCAAAGGCGTGATCCGCGAGGACTTCGTACCCGCCGACCTCGCCAAAAGCTACGAGAAGGGCGGGGCGACCTGCCTGTCCGTGCTGACCGACGTCGATTACTTCCAGGGCGCCGATGCTTACCTGCAACAGGCCCGTGCGGCGTGCAAATTGCCGGTCATCCGCAAGGATTTCATGATCGATCCGTACCAGATCGTTGAAGCCCGAGCCTTGGGCGCCGATTGCGTGCTGTTGATCGTCTCCGCACTCGACGATGTGAAAATGGCCGAGCTGGCAGCCGTGGCCAAAGGCGTCGGTCTCGATGTGCTGGTGGAAGTGCACGACGGCGACGAACTTGAGCGCGCGTTGAAAACCCTCGACACGCCGCTGGTCGGGGTTAACAACCGTAATCTGCATACCTTCGACGTCAGCCTGGAAACCACCCTCGACCTGCTGCCGCGCATTCCGCGGGATCGATTGGTAATCACCGAAAGCGGCATTCTCAATCGCGCCGATGTCGAGTTGATGGAAATCAGCGACGTGTACGCGTTCCTGGTCGGCGAAGCGTTTATGCGCGCGGAAAACCCGGGCATTGAATTGCAGCGCTTGTTCTTCCCGGAGCGTGGCGGTCCGGTGATAAGCGGGTCGACCCTCGACTGAGTCGACGCCATCGCGAGCAGGCTCACTCCTACATTTGAAACGCGTTCCCCCTGTAGGAGTGAGCCTGCTCGCGATGGGGCCCTCGAATCCGCTAAAGAGACTCGACTTGCCGGAGCCCTCCATGTCGCTGCCAACCCCCCTGACCATCGAATCCGGCCTGCAAGCCGAACAAGACTTGTTGGCCTCGATCTGCGCCGGCGACGCCGAATTCGGCCTGCTGTTCTGGCAACCCACCGATCGCGCGCTGGTCATGCCGCGCCGCCTCAATCGTCTCCCTGAATTCGACCACGCCTGCGAAGTCTCCGCCGCCGCCGGTTGGCCGGTATTGTTGCGCGAAACTGGCGGTGAGCCGGTGCCGCAATCCGCTTCAACCATCAATATTGCCTTGGTGTATGCGCCGCCGCGCAGCGAAGGCGACTTGAATCGCATCGAAACCGGCTACCGCCGTCTGTGCGATCCGATCTGTCAGTTGCTGGATGAGTTGGGTGGCACCTCATCGGTGGGCGAAGTCGACGGCGCCTTTTGCGACGGTCGTTTCAACGTCAATCTGGACGGGCGCAAGATGGTCGGCACCGCCCAGCGCTGGCGCCAGAGTCAGGGCGGGCAGCGCCCGGTCGGGCTGGTGCACGGTGCGATGTTGATCGATGACGAGCGCCAGGCAATGGTCGCAGCGGTCAATCGCTTCAATGAGGCCTGCAGTCTGGAGCAGCGAGTGAGGGCTGAAAGCCACATCGCCCTGCGTGAGAAATTCAACGCGCCACAGGCCTTGGCGCGTCTGGATGAACTGTTTCGCTTGATGCTGGCGCGGATCTACAGCGCTTAGCGTGTCCCGTAGACCACCATGGTCTTGCCTTTCACATCGACCAGGTTACGTTCCTCAAGATCCTTGAGCACGCGACCGACCATCTCTCGCGAACAACCGACAATTCGACCGATTTCCTGACGGGTCACCTTGATCTGCATGCCGTCCGGGTGAGTCATGGCGTCCGGCTGTTTGCACAGTTCCAGCAGGCAGCGAGCGACTCGACCGGTGACGTCGAAGAATGCCAGATCGCCGACCTTGCGCGTGGTGTTGCGCAGGCGCTGTGCGATTTGTCCGCTGAGGACGTAAAGAATGTCTGGATCCTGCTGCGACAGCTCGCGGAACTTGGTGTAACTGATTTCCGCCGTTTCGCATTCGACCTTGGCCCGTACCCAGGCACTGCGTTGTTGTTCCTGGCCCGCCTGTTCGAACAGGCCCAGCTCACCGAAGAAATCACCGGCGTTCAGGTACGCAATGATCATTTCGCGGCCATCGTCGTCTTCGATCAGGATGGTGACCGAGCCCTTGATAATGAAGTACAGCGTATCGGAGCGGTCACCGGCGCAGATAATGTTGCTCTTGGCCGCATGGCGACGGCGCTGGCAATGCATCAACAGCTTGTCGAGATTCTTGATTTTGGATGTAGGGGTAATAGCAACCATGGTTGTATCCCGAAAAAACTGCACGGTGATGTTTGATTTTTTTATGAGGCGCCGTAGGCGGTCTTGACGCTGACTGATTGGACGCGCCAGCGAATTGGCGCCAGCTTACCAGACACTTCGTCGGAAATTCGAGAAATTACCTACAGCTTAGAGGTAGCGGTCCTAGGACGTCGGTCGCTGTCAGGCCAAACCGCTGTGCTAAGCTGGCGACCCTTTTTTTACAGTGGAGTCTGGGCGATGAAGGCACGCATCCAATGGGCTGGCGAAGCCATGTTCCTCGGCGAATCCGGTAGCGGTCATGTCGTGGTGATGGATGGTCCGCCGGACGCCGGTGGCCGAAACCTTGGGGTTCGGCCGATGGAAATGCTGTTGCTGGGTGTCGGTGGCTGCAGCAACTTCGACGTGGTCAGCATTCTGAAGAAGTCCCGCCAAGCCGTTGAAAGCTGTGAAGCCTTCCTCGAAGCCGAGCGTGCGACTGAAGATCCGAAGGTGTTTACCAGGATCCACATGCACTTCGTGGTCAAGGGCCGTGGTCTGAAAGAAGCTCAGGTCAAACGCGCCATCGAGCTGTCCGCCGAGAAGTATTGCTCGGCCTCGATCATGCTCGGCGCGGCTGGCGTGGCGATCACCCACGACTACGAAATCGTCGAACTCGGTTGATCCGACATTCAACTATCATAAAAGCAGTGCAGACTCTGGCGATCCCCCGCTGACGTCTGCATAATGCGCCACTTTTTTCAGGGCAGTGATCGGTCAGCCGACGGGTCATTCGCCTGAACAGATAACCAAAATCGCCATCGCGAAGAGGTGTTAACCGTCCTACGCAGGTGCGTTGTTCGCATTTGACGGGCATGCTTGATCACGCGGCCGCGCCGCATACATAGAGAGTTTTTAACGGTGAAAAGCAAACTCAAGCTCCACGGGTTCAATAACCTGACAAAGACCTTGAGCTTCAACATCTATGACATCTGCTACGCGGAAACCCCGCAAGACCAGCAGGCCTACGTCGAGTACATCAATCAAGAGTACAACGCGAAACGCCTGACGCAGATTCTCACAGAAGTTGTCGAGATCATTGGTGCCAACATCCTGAACATCGCCAGTCAGGACTATGAACCCCAGGGCGCCAGCGTCACGATTCTGATTTCGGAAGAGCCGGTAACCCCGACCGAAAGCCAGATCGAAGAATCGCCGGGCCCGTTGCCCGAAATTATCCTGGCCCACCTCGACAAGAGCCACATCACGGTGCACACCTACCCGGAAATCCATCCGGACGACGGTATCGCTACCTTCCGTGTGGATATCGACGTGTCGACCTGTGGTGTCATTTCACCGCTCAAGGCGCTCAACTTCCTCATTCACCAGTTCGATTCGGACATCGTGACCGTGGATTACCGTGTGCGCGGCTTTACCCGTGACGTTGAAGGCAACAAGCACTTCATCGACCACGAGATCAACTCGATCCAGAACTACCTGTCCGAAGACACCCGCGACGCGTACCAGATGACCGACGTGAACGTGTACCAGGAAAACCTGTTCCACACCAAAATGCTGCTGAAGAACTTCGAACTGGATAACTACCTGTTCGGCGACGCCACCAGCAATCTGTCCTCTGAGCAGCGTGCTCAGGTAACTGATCGTGTGAAACACGAAATGCTCGAAATCTTCTACGCGCGCAACATGCCGACTTAAGATTCCAGGCACAAAAAAGGCGACTCCCTCACGGCAGTCGCCTTTTTTATTGCTCGAACACAGCCCCCTGTAGGAGCGAGCCTGCTCGCGAAGAGGCCATTTACAGCAATCGAGATCTCAGATCCGATAAGTACTCTTGGTCATCACCTTCGCCAACAAACTCATCCCGAATTTCACCGGCGCCGGAAAACGAAAACCGCCTGCATCCAGTGCACTTTCCGCATGATGTTCTTCATCGATGCGCATCTGCTCAAGAATCGCCCGGGACTTCTCATCCTCGGCGGGCAATTGCTCCAGATGTTCATTCAGGTGTTTGCACACCTGATGCTCGGTCGCCGCGACAAACCCCAGACTGACCTTGTCGCTGATCAGTCCCGCCACCGCGCCAATCCCGAACGACATGCCGTAAAACAGCGGATTCAAGACACTGGTATGACTGCCCAACTGATGGATGCGCTGTTCGCACCAGACCAGATGATCGATTTCTTCTTCGGCCGCATGCTCCATGGCCTCGCGCACCTGAGGCAGCTTGGCGGTCAGCGCCTGTCCCTGGTACAGCGCCTGGGCACAGACTTCACCGGTATGGTTGATGCGCATCAGGCCAGCGACGTGACGGGTGTCTTCATCGCTCATCGGCGTGTCCGGCTGCAGGATGGCGGGCGACGGGCGGTACGGCTGGCCGCTGAAGGGCAACAGGGTGCGCATCGCGGCATCGGCTTGCAGCAGAAGACGGTCAATGGGCGAGTAGTGACGTTGGGTAGTCATGCTGACCTCCGGGAAATATCTCGGTGGCCAGTTTAACCGAATCGGCCGACGAGGGTTTGCGTTGGGTCATTGGTCGCGGTGTCATGCTTTTTTGTGGGAGCGAGCTTGCTCGCGAAAGCGGAGTGTCAGGCAATGGAGGTTTCGAATCTGCCGACGCCTTCGCGAGCAAGCTCGCTCCCACAGTTTTGTCGTGAATCAGCCCGGCGGCCAGTTCATCTGGCGCTGACCCAGCACGTGCATATGGATGTGATAGACCGTTTGCCCGCCGAGTTCATTGCAGTTCATCACCACGCGAAAGCCTTCCTCGCAGCCCAGCTCCAGCGCGAGACGCTGCGCCGTGAACAGGATGTGCCCGGCCAATGCCTTGTCGTCCTCGGTCAGGTCATTGAGAGTGCGCACATGTTTCTTCGGGATCACCAGGAAATGCACCGGTGCCTGCGGGGCGATATCGTGGAAGGCCAGAACCTGGTCGTCCTCGTAAATGATGTTGGCCGGGATTTCCCGGTTGATGATCTTGGTGAACAGAGTATCCACTGCTGTTTTCTCCGTTGTTTGGACTGGCTTGAGTGTACCCACGGGAGATCAACCCTCCCAGTGTTTTGCTGTAGGGCGATTCAGCGCGGGCAGTAAGACTTGTTAGCCATGCCGGCGAGGGTCCGATTGAGCCAGCGCGAGCCGAATCGCGAGACGAAGGCGACCCAACGATTGCGTCGACCCGGGATAATGATTGCGCGGTTTTTGTCGAGGGCGCGTACGGTATACAGCGCGACTTCTTCGGGACTCATCAGTTTGTGGCTGTCGTTGAGTTTGTCGCTGTCCATTTGCGCGGTGCGGAAAAAGGCTGTGCGTGTCGGACCCGCGCAGAGCACCGAAACCTTGACCGCGCACTTTTTCAACTCGATCCGCAGGGCTTCGGAAAAGTGCAGCACATAGGCCTTGCTGGCGTGATAGGTGCTCATCCACGGCCCCGGATTGAACGCCGCCATCGAGGCGACATTGAGAATCTGCCCGCCTCCTTGCAGTGCCATGCTGTTGCCGATCGCATGGCACAGGCGGGTGAGGGCGAGAATGTTCACCTCGATCAGATCCTGCTCGGTCATCCAGTCCTGCGCCAGAAAAGGGCCGCAGGTGCCGATACCGGCACAATTGACCAACAGGTCGATCTGCCGGTCGCCTTCTTCCAGTTCCAGCAGGAACCCGGACAAACGCAAGGGCTCGCCCAGATCGCAGGCGCGAAACAGTACCTCGACGTCGAAGCGCTGGGTCAGTTCGATGGCAATACTTTCCAGCTGATCACGCTGTCGTGCCACCAGAATCAGGCTGCGGCCACGCCGGGCCAGCGCTTCGGCCATGGCCAGGCCGATGCCGCTGGAGGCGCCAGTGATCAGAGCGTAACGGGTCATGCAATTCTCCATCGCAACAGCTCCGCGCCGGCGACGCGTGTGTCACGGCGGGGAGCGCTGTTCATTCTTTCGCAGAGTCTACAGGGGCCTGCGCCGCTTCGGCTGCATCGTCGGCGGAATTCACCGGCGGTTCGACTTCGGTCTCGATTTCATCAGTGCTCACCGCGCCACCGTCATAGCTGCTTTCCAGGCTGCTTTCGTATTCCTCCTGAACGGCCGTGAAGCCACCGAGTAATCCGCCGGCAAAGATCAGTGCGAAAAACACAATCCACAACGAACACAGCACTTTTACCGCCGTGCTGTTGGGTGGAGGTGGCGGGCCATAGCGGTTGGCGCCGGTATTGCCCGGGACGACCATGATGACCAGAGGAAAGAAGCTGCCCACGAACGGCACCAGGTTCAACAGCCAGAGCCAGCCCGACCAGCCGATATCGTGCAGACGTTGAACGCTGAACAGAATGCTGACGATCAGGAAGCCGATAAACAGGAAGCACGCGAGAATCGCGCCGATAATCAGCCCGGTGGTCGAGTCGCCGCTGACCAGCCCGAGGGCCAGCAGGGCGAACACACCGACGATGGGCAAGGTCACCAGGCTCAGGACCATGGTCCAGGCAAGAAAGCGCAGGCGTCCGATCCGGCCTTCGACACTCAATGGCTTGAGCGTCGCGAATTCAGGAAGGCGTTCACCGACGCTGGCGCGCGGTGGTGCATAAGGTGAGTCCGGTTCGGCCACGGCGGCGGTGTTTTCGTGAACATCCGCCAGGTTCAGTTCAATGGCTGTTTGCGTTTCGATCCGCGCATCGATCCCGGTTTTGCTCAGCGCTTGCAGATAGGTCTGGGCGTCGCTGTGGGACAGGTCACGCTTGAGGGCGACCGTACGGCCATTGAACAGGCGCTCGATGGCGGTGACATCGGTTTTGAACAGATCGGCCAGATTGAGCTTGGCGGTAGCGAGGTCGACACCGGGCTGTAAAGCTCCGTCGAATACGATCTTGTAGCGGGGTTCGCTCATGGCCGGGGCATCCTTGTCGCGAGTAGATTCAAAGGGAGTCAGTGTCAGGCCGATCCAGGCAATCGGCCTGGCAGGGTTAACGTGGCCAGCGTTGCGGCAATTGCGCTGCGCGTTTCTGCGCCTGGCGGTACTCGGCATCAAGGCGAGCGATCAATTGATCCACGCTTGGCAGATCACTTATCTGCCCGACGCCTTGGCCAGCCGACCATACGGTCTTCCAGGCTTTGGCTTCGTCGTTGATCGGTTTGAGCTTGTCGCCGAAATTCACTTCGCCCTTGCCTTGCAGCGCGGCCATGTCGAACCCGGCGGCCTCCAGGCTCTGGCGCATGAAGCTGGCCGGAACCCCTGACACCGCCGGAGTATGAATGATGTCCGCCGCCTTGGCTGTCAGCAGCATTTCTTTATAGGCGTCAGGCGCGTGGCTTTCGCGGGTGCCGATAAAGCGTGTACCGAAGTAGGCCAAATCTGCGCCGAGCAGTTGCGCGGCGAGAATCTCGTGGCCGTGGTTCAAACATCCGGCAAGCAATAAGGTCTTGTCGAAGAATTCACGGATTTCGGCAATCAGTGCGAACGGGCTCCAGGTGCCGGCATGGCCACCAGCGCCGGCGGCGACCGCGATCAAACCATCGACACCGGCCTCGGCGGCTTTCTCGGCGTGCCGGCGCGTGGTTACATCGTGGAACACCAGGCCACCGTAGCTATGAACTGCATCGACCAGCTCTTTCACCGCACCGAGGCTGGTAATCACGATCGGTACCCGGTGCTCGACGCAGATGTCCAGATCCGCCTGCAAGCGCGGGTTGCTGTGGTGCACGATCAGGTTCACGGCATAAGGCGCCGGATTGTCCAGCGTCGCCAGCCCCGCCTCGATCTGTTCCAGCCATGCCTTGAAACCGCTGCTTTCGCGTTGGTTCAGCGCCGGAAAGCTGCCGACCACGCCGTTACGGCAGCAGGCGAGTACCAGCTCGGGATTGGAAATCAGGAACATCGGCGCGGCCACCACAGGCAAACGCAGACGTTGTTCGAGCAGAGCGGGCAGCGACATGATGGACACCCCAGAGATCTGTACGTATTGAAGTTAGAACGGCTTGACCACGACCAGAATTACGATAGCCAGCAATAGCAGAACCGGCACCTCATTGAACCAGCGATAAAAGACATGGCTGCGGGTGTTCTCGCCACGGGCGAAACGTTTTACCTGTGCGCCACACATGTGGTGGTAGCCGATCAGCAAGACGACGAGAGTCAGCTTGGCGTGAATCCAGCCGCCCTGGCTGAAAATGCTCGGGTTCAGGTAGATCAGCCAGCCACCGAAGATCAGCGTGGCGATCATCGCCGGCCCCATGATCCCGCGATACAGTTTGCGCTCCATGATGCTGAAGCGTTCCTTACTGATCGAGTCTTCGCTTTGTGCGTGGTAAACGAACAGTCGCGGCAGGTAGAACAGCCCTGCAAACCAGCATACGACGCTGACGATATGAAACGCTTTGAGCCATAGATAGAGCATTTTTGGTTATTCCCTCATTCACGGTAGCCAGATAGTAGAGGCTTGAACGTCCGCGCGTCACCTTGACGGTTGTCGCAGCCGCGCGCGGCCCCTATTATCGACGGCTTTCCAGTGGGTTCGTTGAGGGCAGGTTTATGGTCAAGGTCGGTATTGTCGGCGGCACGGGTTACACCGGTGTCGAACTGCTGCGTCTGTTGGCACAACATCCGCAGGCAGAGGTGGTGGTCATCACTTCCCGATCCGAGGCCGGTCTGGCCGTGGCTGACATGTACCCGAACCTGCGCGGCCACTATGACGGTCTGGCCTTCAGCGTGCCGGACATCAAGACCCTGGGCGCTTGCGATGTGGTGTTCTTCGCTACACCGCATGGCGTCGCTCATGCTCTGGCCGGTGAACTGTTGGCAGCGGGCACCAAGGTGATCGACCTGTCAGCCGATTTCCGCCTGCAAGACGCCGAAGAGTGGGCCAAGTGGTACGGCCAGCCGCATGGCGCGCCGGAACTGCTGGATGAAGCTGTTTATGGTCTGCCGGAAGTCAATCGCGAACAGATTCGCCAAGCGCGCTTGATCGCTGTTCCGGGTTGCTATCCAACCGCTACGCAATTGGGCTTCCTGCCTTTGCTCGAGGCCGGTCTGGCGGATACTTCGCGTTTGATCGCCGACTGCAAATCCGGCGTCAGCGGTGCCGGTCGCGGTGCGGCTGTAGGCTCGTTGTACTCCGAGACGTCGGAAAGCATGAAGGCCTACGCGGTGAAAGGTCACCGTCACCTGCCAGAAATTCGCCAGGGCTTGCGTCGTGCGGCGGGCAAAGACGTAGGGCTGACTTTCGTGCCACACCTGACGCCAATGATTCGTGGCATTCACTCCACGCTCTACGCAACCGTGACCGATCGTTCGGTGGACCTGCAGGCGCTGTTTGAAAAGCGTTATGCCAACGAACCGTTCGTCGACGTAATGCCGGCGGGCAGCCACCCGGAAACCCGGAGTGTGCGTGGCGCCAACGTCTGCCGTATTGCCGTGCATCGGCCGCAGGATGGTGATCTGGTAGTGGTGCTTTCGGTGATCGACAATCTGGTCAAGGGCGCCTCGGGGCAGGCGGTGCAGAACATGAACATTCTGTTCGGGCTGGACGAGCGCTTCGGTCTGTCCCACGCCGGGATGCTGCCCTAAACGCCGCGACAAGCTTCAAGCCACAAGCTACAAGTTGTCCGCTGCAAGCTTGAAGCTCACCGCTTGAAGCTTGCAGCTGCTTTTCTAATAGTTGACCGATTTTCTAGGACAAGCGGATAATGCGCGTCATCACGCATTATGGCGGCGTAACGCCGGGAGATAGTCAGCATGAGCGTCGAATCCTTCACCCCCACGGCTTTGCAATTCACTCAAGGTGCTGCGCACAAGGTGAAGAGCCTGGTCGATGAAGAGGGGAATGATCGCTTGAAGCTGCGCGTATTCGTTACGGGCGGCGGTTGTTCAGGGTTTCAGTACGGTTTTACCTTCGATGAAGACGTGGCCGATGACGACACTATCGTCGAACGAGAAGGCGTAAGTCTGGTGGTCGACCCGATGAGCTTTCAGTACCTGGCCGGTGCCGAGGTGGATTATCAGGAAGGTCTGGAAGGTTCGCGCTTCGTGATCAAGAACCCGAATGCCACCACGACGTGTGGTTGCGGGTCGTCATTCTCGATCTGAACGCATTCCACTGCAGATAACAAAACGCCGCAGAGCCTTACGGTTCTGCGGCGTTTTTGTGTCTGGCAATTATGCCGGGTAGATGGCGCCGAGTACGCGCAGGCCGCGAGCGCCGGTGACGCTTGGTCGATTAGCGGCAATGCCTTCGAGGCAGCAATGGGCGAGCCAGGCAAAGGCCATGGCTTCGACCCAGTCAGGATCAACGCCGTGGGTGGCCGTGCTGGCGACTTTGGTATTGGGCAGTAGCTGCCCCAGACGCGTCATCAATGTGGCGTTATGCGCGCCGCCGCCACAGACCAGCAGTTCCTGAGTGTCCGATTGAGCACTCTGCAGCGACTCGACGATGGTCAGCGCAGTCAGCTCGAGCAGCGTGGCTTGCACGTCTTCGGCCGAAAACATCGGCAGGCGCGAGAGATGGCGTTCCAGCCATGGCAGATTGAAGACTTCGCGGCCGGTACTTTTCGGGCCCGTGGTAACGAAGAACGGGTCGCTGAGCAGTGCCTTGAGCAGGATTGGCTGAGCGGTGCCTGTCGCAGCCCATTGCCCGTCCCGGTCATAATTTTCGCCGCGGTTCTGGTGAATCCAGGCATCCATCAGAACATTTCCCGGGCCGCAGTCGAAACCGGCTACAGGTTTGTTCGGCTCAATCAGGCTGAGATTGCTGAAACCGCCGACATTCAAGACTGCCTGGTTGCCGGTACGCTCTTCAAACAAGGCTTCATGAAAGGCTGGGACCAGAGGGGCGCCTTGACCGCCCGCCGCGACATCGCGGCTGCGAAAGTCACTGACGACGGTAATACCGGTCAACTCTGTCAGCAGGGCCGGATTGCCGATCTGCACGGTGAAACCGCGCGCCGGCTCATGGCGAATGGTCTGGCCGTGACTGCCGATAGCGCGGATAGCTTCGGGTTGGAGCTGTTGCTGAGCGAGGAGGGAATGAATACCTGAAGCGGCGAGCTCGACCCAGTGTTGCTGGGCAATAGCCGAGCGGGCGATCTCGTCGGAGCCGCTCGCGCACAAGCCAAGCAGTTCGGCGCGCAGGGGATCGGGCATTGGCAGGTAATGAGTGGCGATCAGTTTGATCGCCGAGGTCTGCTCGATCAGGGCAATGTCCAGCCCGTCGAGACTGGTTCCGGACATCACGCCGATATACAGGGCCATGGCTTAGCGCTTGCTCGAAGCAAGCATGGTGGCCTTCTCTTGGTCCATGCGCGCCATCAACGGCTGGCTCTGCGCCAGGAAGCGCGCTCGTTCCGACTTGGCGATTGGATCGGCCATCGGCAGCTTCTGGCCCAGCGGATCGACGTGAACGCCGTTGACCTGGAACTCGTAATGCAAATGCGGGCCGGTGGACAGGCCCGTCGTACCGATGTAGCCAATGACTTGACCTTGCTTGACGGTACCGCCGGTTTTCACGCCTTTGGCGAAACCCTGCATGTGGCCGTAGAGCGTGCGATAAGTGTTGCCGTGCTGAATGATCACAGTGTTGCCGTAACCACCACGACGGCCGGCCAACAGCACTTTTCCGTCACCGGCGGCCTTGATCGGCGTGCCCCGTGGCGCTGCGTAATCGACGCCTTTGTGGGCGCGGATCTTGTTCAGGATCGGGTGTTTGCGGCCCATGGAGAACTTCGAGCTGATGCGGGCGAAGTCAACCGGCGTACGGATGAAGGCCTTGCGCATGCTGTTGCCATCGGCAGTGTAATAGCTGCTGTTGCCTTGTTTGTTGGTATAGCGAACGGCGGTGTAGGTCTTGCCGCGGTTGGTGAAGCGAGCGGACAGGATCGGGCCGGTGCCGACTGCTTTGCCGTTGATGACTTTCTGCTCGTAGATCACATCGAATTCGTCACCCTGACGAATGTCCTGAGCGAAGTCGACGTCGTAGCCGAAGACGCTGGCCATATCCATCGTCAGGCTGTGAGAGAGGCCGGCGCGCGCAGCGGACTGCGACAGCGAGCTGTTGATAACGCCGTGGACGTAAGCAGTGCGAACAGTTGGCTTGGCGGTCACACGGTTGAACGAATAACCCTTGTCGTTCTTGGTCAGGGTGATGGTTTCAACGTCGCTGACTTTGCTGTGCAGGCTGGTCAACTGGCCTTCAGGGCTCAGTTCGAATTCGAGTTTCTGACCGCGCTTGAGCTGGCTGAACTGCTTGGCCTGCTTATCGCTTGCCAGCACTTCATGGACGGACGCTGCTGGCAGGCCGACCTTTTCAAACAGGGTGGACAGCGTATCGCCTTTGGAAACGACTACTTCGCGATGGCCTGGCTCTTTCGGCTTTTCTGCAAGCGCAGCAGGTGCCGGCGCGGTTTCAGCGGTTTGCGCGGCGTTTTCGTCGCTGTTTTCGATTTGTGCGAACGGTGACGTTGCGGGTTCGTTTGTGGCTTGGGCTGCGTCGGCAGCGTCTTGGTCTTGTGTCAGTTGTTCAGCAGGACTTTCCAGCTCAAGACTCAGAGTCGTCTTTTTGGCTTCGACATCGCTAGAGGGAAATACCAGCAGCGCCAGGCTGAGAAGGGCGGCGATTCCACTTGCGGCAAGCAGGTGGGTCTTCGGGTAAAGCGGAGGCGCTTTAGACGGTTCTGTGGTCATAGGTAATTTTGACTTTGAAAAAAGATGAATTGGAAAAGATGAATGACATGATGAAGATGAAATAACTGTATAAAATATAACCAAATCATCTCTGAAGCAAGTCTACAGACCTCCTGTCTGTGGATTGGTGTCCGCGCGCCGGGCAAAACTTGTAATTGGTGCGCGATCTTGTATGGTTGGGTCCCTTTGAATCTGAGCCTTGCGGGTCTGTTATGAAGTCGGTTGAAGAGCAGCTAGCGCTGATTAAACGTGGTGCGGAAGAACTATTGGTCGAGTCCGAGCTGATCGAGAAGCTCAAGCGCGGCCAGCCGCTGCGTATCAAGGCTGGTTTCGATCCAACCGCGCCGGATCTGCACCTGGGGCATACCGTGCTTATTAATAAGCTGCGCCAGTTCCAGGACTTGGGGCATCAGGTGATCTTCCTTATAGGTGACTTCACCGGGATGATCGGTGATCCGAGTGGCAAAAGCGCCACGCGTCCTCCATTGACTCGTGAGCAGGTGCTTGAAAACGCCGAGACCTACAAGACGCAGGTGTTCAAGATTCTTGATCCGGCGAAAACCGAAGTTGCGTTCAATTCGACCTGGATGGACCAGATGGGGCCGGCGGACTTTATTCGCCTGACTTCGCAGTACACCGTCGCGCGCATGCTGGAGCGCGATGACTTCGACAAGCGTTACACCACCAATCAGCCCATCGCTATCCATGAGTTCCTCTATCCGCTGGTGCAGGGCTATGACTCGGTCGCTCTGCGTGCGGATGTCGAGTTGGGTGGTACTGATCAGAAATTCAATCTGCTGATGGGGCGTGAGCTTCAGCGTGGTTATGGTCAAGAGGCTCAATGCATTCTGACCATGCCGTTGCTTGAAGGGTTGGATGGCGTCAAGAAGATGTCCAAGTCCTTGGGTAACTACGTTGGAATCCAGGAAGCGCCAGGCGTCATGTACAGCAAGCTGGTTTCGATTCCGGATGCGCTGATGTGGCGTTACTTCGAATTGCTCAGCTTCCGCTCGATGGATGAGATCAATGTGTTCCGGGCTGACGTTGAGGCGGGTGCCAATCCCCGTGACATCAAAATCAAGCTGGCTGAAGAGATCGTTGCCCGTTTCCATGGCGAGGAGGCTGCGGCCAACGCTCACCGTGGTGCGGGTAACCGGATGAAGGATGGCGAGCTGCCGGATGACTTGCCAGAGATCGAGCTGGCTTCGACTGAAGATATGCCGATTGCGGCTGTCCTTAATAAGGCAGGCCTGGTGAAGAACTCGGCAGCGGCACGTGATCTGCTGGCTGCGGGTGGTGTGCGTGTTGATGGTGAAGTGGTTGATCGCTCCTTTATATATGTACTGGGCGCGACTCATGTTTGCCAGGCTGGCAAGAAGGCTTTTGCCCGTATCACATTGAAATCCGAATAAAGTTGAAAATAGGGGTTGACGGCGAATTCTGGAAGTCTATAATTCGCCCCACTTCCGGCGCAGTCGAAACGGAAAACTCCTTGAGATTCAAAGAGTTACGCAGTTTTCGAC